>NZ_SMKA01000287.1 GCF_004348455.1 Kribbella albertanoniae | reverse complement strand
CCCCCAGCGCCGCCCGAAGCCGCGAGACAACGACCCGCAACCGCTCGGCAACCCGCTGCACCTCCCCCGCGCCCCAGAGATCCGCCGCCAGCCGCTCATCCACCACAACGGCACCCCGAGCCAGTGCCAGCCGAACCAGCAGCGCCCGCTCCAACGGGCGAGCAACCACCACCTCGACACCACCGAACCGCAACCGAACAGAACCAAGAACCGAGACCACGAGGCCGTCATCGTCCACCGACCCAGGGTCCCACGCCCATCGAACCGACCCTCATGGCACTGCCGGTGAGCTCGACGAGCTCACCGGCAGTGCCGCAGAAGGTGAATGTTCAGGGACGGACGGTGGCGAGGTGCATGTCGCCGTTGGGAGTCGTCGCCGCGCCGACCATCAGGATGCTTCCATTGCCATCAGCAACATTGGCGCCGCTCCACGAACCACTGGCCCAGCGGACGTTGTGGGATGCCTTGCCACCGGCCAGCGTGACCACATGTAGATCACCAGCCGGCGAACCAGCCGCAGCGATCTCCGTAATCGCGCCGTTGTTGTCGGCCAACCCGGCACCACTCCAGCTTCCGTCGGACCATCGCGCGTTGTGATACAGCCTCCCGCCGACCTGCGTCAGCACGTGCAGGTCACCGTTCGGAGTCGTCGCCGCGGCGACCCGCGCGATACTCCCATTAGCATCTGCAACGTTCGCGCCGTTCCACGTTCCATTGGCCCAGCGGACATTGTGGAACGTCTTGCCACCGGCGACTGTGAGCACGTGCAGGTCACCAACGGGTGAGCCGGCTGTCGCGATGTCGGAGATCGCGCCACTGTTGTCGGCCAGCCCGGCACCACTCCAACTGCCGTCCGCCCAGCGCACGTTGTGGTACAGCTTCCCGCCGACCACAGTCAGCACATGCAAGTCACCGTTGGGCGTTGTCGCGACCGCGACTCGCGAGATGTTGCCGTTGCCGTCAACCATGTTCGCGCCGTTCCACGTTCCGTTGGCCCAGCGGACATTGTGGTAGACCTTGCCACCCGAAAGAGTCAGCACATGCAGATCGCCGAGCGGCGAGCCGGCTTCGACCACCTGGGCGACAGCGGTGTTGTTGTCGGCGACGTTCGCGCCACTCCAGGTACCGTCCGACCACCGCACGTTGTGCCAGAACCTGCCCGTTGTCGGCACCGGCGTGGTCCACAGCTTGTCAGCAATGATCTGTGCGTCTCCGGCTTCGACCCCGTAGCGGTAGCGGTACTGCGCCGCCGGCCGCTGAACGTCTGCTGCCACATCACCGATGGCCGCGGTATTCCAGGACCCGTTCGGATAGAACCGTTCCATCGTGTCGAGGAACTTGCCGGTCGCGATCACCGGGTTGGTGCGCTCCGCGAAGCTACCCCAGGTGGCGCGCTGCTGGTACAGGCCGACGGAGTCCAGGTCTCCACCGTCGAGGTTCGCGATGCTCGTTTCGACAATGACAGTAGCGATGGCGATGGCCGCAGCACGCTGGTTGAGGCCGCGCTCCTGAACGGCTTGTACGACAGCTCGAGCACAGGAGGTGTTGTACGGCGTCATGTGGCCGCGCATCTTCTTGGCCAGAAGCGGGTTCAGCGTGTTCGCCATCGCGGCGTCTGCAGGGGCCGGTCCCCCGGCTACGCAGGGCAGGGCGTTGTACATCACATCGAAGTTCTGCGGGGCGGAGGAGAGCGGGGCGGCTGCGGCGCCGGTAGCGGTGAGCGTGATGGCGGCGATTAGCGCGGTGGCGGCAAGTTGGGCGGCGCGCCGGATGATTGTCTTCATCTCTTTGCCTTCTTCGGACGGAGTGGTGATGAGCTCAGGGACGGATGGTGGCGAGGTGCATGTCGCCGTTCGGAGTCGTCGCCGCACCGATGGTCAGGATGCCTCCGTTGCCATCAGCAACGTTTGCACCGTTCCAGGACCCGTTGGCCCACCGGACGTTGTGGAAGGCCTTGCCACCTGCGACTGTGAGCACGTGCAGGTCTCCGGCAGGTGAACCGGCCGCGGCGATCTCCGTGATACCGCTGCTGTTGTCGGCCAACCCGGCACCACTCCAGCTTCCGTCGGACCACCGGGCGTTGTGATACAACTTCCCGCTGGCCTGAGTGAGCACGTGCAGATCACCATTCGGGGTCGTCGCCGCGGCGACCCGGGCGATACTGCCGTTTCCGTCAGCGAGGTTCGCGCCGTTCCAGCTTCCGTTCGCCCAGCGCACGTTGTGATAGGTCTTCCCACCGGCGACGGTGAGGACGTGCAGGTCACCGACGGGTGAGTCGGCTGCGGCGACGTCGGTGATCGCACCACTGTTGTCGGCCAGCCCGGCACCACTCCAGGTCCCGTCCGCCCAGCGCACGTTGTGGTACAGCTTCCCGCCGACCACAGTCAGCACATGCAGGTCACCATTGGGGGTCGTTGCCGCTGCGACCCGGCTGATATTGCCGTTGCCATCAACGATGTTCGCGCCGTTCCACGTCCCGTTGGCCCAGCGGACGTTGTGGTGGACCTTGCCGCCGGACAGCGTGACTACGTGGAGATCACCGGCAGGTGAGCCTGCCTCGACGACCTGGGCGATACCTGTGTTGTTGTCGGCGACGTTCGCGCCACTCCAGGTACCGTCCGACCACCGCACGTTGTGCCAGAACCTGCCCGTCGTCGGCGCGGGCGGGGTGTCGTCCTGGATGTTGTTGTAGCGGATCGGTGTGTAGGTGTTCGCCTTGGAGGCCGGCCAGGTGACCTCCCTCGTCGGCGCACCGTCGGGTCCTGCCTGCTCCCGGACGACCGGTTGGGTGCGGGCCGCATCGGCCCATCTGAGGAACAAGGCGACATGGTCGTTGGGGCGGTTGAGTGCGTCGCCGGGCTGGAGGTCGGCCCTCGCAATGGTGTGCGAGACCATGTACATCTCGGCGGTGGTGTACGACCTCAGCAAGCCCCACGCCATCGAAACGAACCCGGAGCAGTCCGTCCGGTAGCTGCCGTAGCCGTTCGTGTGGCAGGCGGCCTGGCTGTAGGGAACCCGGGCATCGATCCAGCTCTGGGCACGTACCAGCGCGGCTGAGCGGGTCATCGGCTTGTTGCTGTCGTAGGTGTCGCAGTTGTACAGAACGCCGATGCCGCCTTCGGCGACACCTGGCGTCGGGGTCGGCGTGCTCAGGGCCGCCCGGTGGGGCGCGGCGGAGGCCGTCAGTGGCGTCATCGCGAAGGCTGTCGTGACAAGTGCCGTGACAACAGCTGCGGAGCTGATCAGACGTCGGCGGATGGGTGCGAGGTTCGTGGCGGAGTTGTTCATGGGAGGAGATTGGTCCCGCCCGCTTCAATCCTGCTTCAGTGCAGCTTCAGACCGTCCGCCAGCGTCGGTATCGGCCCGTAGAAGGCGGCAGCGGCGTTGCTCGTGAACGCCCAGTGGCGGTCGCCGAACGACCAGTGCCACCACTCGGTGGGGCCGCTGACGAGGTTCACCGCCCCCAGTGCGGCACTCAGGATGTTTCTGTTGCGGGACACCTCTTCGGACACGTCGACGGGGTCGACGCCGAAGGATCCGAGTGGGAGTTCCTGACCCGAAATGGTGGCCAGCGTCAGGTCGATCGCTGCGCCGGCGACGTGCGGAGCGACCGCGTCGCAGTACTCGTCGAAGCAGATACGCCGGCAGTCTTGGGGTCGGTAGCCTTCGACGATCAGCAGCCGCAGCCCTCTGGGCAGCAGTGTCTGCGCCACGATCAGCCGGTCGGCGACACTTCGCCGTAGATAGGCGTAGGCGCCCTCGGCGTCGGCACGTCTCTCGTCCAGCCGCAGTACCGCTAGCGTGCGCAAGTCGATCAGAGGTTCCCAGCACTCCACGACAGGCAGTTGCGTGATCACGGGATCCGATATCGAGACGATCTCTGGCATGCGCTGACCTCGCAGGAACCCGTTGCGGACAGTGGCACCGGCAGCCTGCGGCCGGCCGCTTCAGAACTTCTTCAATCTGGCTATAAGCCGGTCGCCGACAATTCCTCGTGCTCGCGGGCACCGTACGTGCCGAACACCTCGAGGGCCTCGCTTCGCAGCTCCTTCGCGCGATCCGCGTCGCCAAGGCCTTCACGGACCGCAGCGAGATCGCGCAGAGTCCTGGCCCGCCACAAAGGCAGGTCCAGCGTCTCGTACAAGGCGATCGCCTCGGCGAGTCGTGCGCGCGCGTCCTGCAGCGCTCCTTCGGCGAGATCGAGCTCGCCGAGCGCGCGCAGCGTGAACGCGACTCCGAATCTGTCGGCCAGGACCTCGCAGGACCGAAGTGCCTCCTCCAGAGGTCGCCGTGCCTCCCGATGACGACCCATCCGCAGCCACGTCTTTCCCTGGGTCTGCAGCGCGTAGGCCGTCATCAGCCGGTCACCGATCGTCTCGAAGATCGCCAGCGCCTGTGCGCCTGTCTCGTCAGCTCGGTCCAGCTCGCCCCGGGCGCGGTGGTAGAGCGCCATCGTCCGCAGCGTCATTCCCTCGCCTCTGACGCTGTTGATCTTCCGGTAGAACCAGAGCGCGTCCGCCAACTGCTGCCACGCTGCCTGGTAGTCACCCTTCTCCAGGTGAACAGAGCCGCTGACTCGGTTGACATGCGCTACTGCGCCGTCGTCGGCCAGCTCGGTCCACAGCCTCTCGGCGCCGTTCAGGAAGTGCAACGACTCAGGCAGGTAGCCCTGTTCGCGGCACGCCATTCCGAGGCCCGTCAACGACGCCGCCTCACCTCGACGGTCGTTGGCGATCCGGAACATCGACAACGACTGGCTGAAGTACTCCCGAGCCTGGGCGAAATTGTCCTGCTCGTAGCTGAGTTGCCCTGATTCCGCCAGCAGCACGGCCTCGCCGTACACATTGCCGAGGCGCCGCGCGACCGTGAGGGCGGCGGTATGTGACCGGCTCCACGCGTCGAAACGATTGTCGGAGACGAAGAACGAGTCACACAGCGCCGACGCGAGCTGGACAGCGATCTCGTCCAGGTCCAGCGCCGAGGCGAGTTCGACACCCCGCACGAGGGAGTCCTGCTCGACGTCGAACCACGCGTTCGGATCGGCCAGTACGGGGCGCGTCACCGACGGATCCGCCGGTGCCGCCAGCGAGTACTCGACTCTCAGGTGGACAGCCCCGGAGGGAGCAGCGGAGGTAATTTCCCGCAGCAGCCAGATCCAGCGGCTGAGTACGGCGTTGATCGCCTGTTCGCGCGTCTCAGGACTCTCGTCGCTCTCGGCCCGCTCCCGGGCGTACAGCCGGACCAGATCGTGCAGGCGATACCGCATGAGGCCGAGCGCGTCGCTCTGCTCGGTTTGGAGCAGCTGGGCATCGACCAGTCCCTCCAGCAGTTGCTCACCTGTCTGGGTGCTCACCTGGATCATCACGCCCGCCAGCCAGGCGGGGAAGCTGGACAAGCCGAGCAGTCCGAGCAGGCGCAGTACCCGCTTGCTCTGGACGCCCAACTGCCCGTAGCCCAGCTCGATGGTCGCTCTGACTGCATGGTCACCGATAGCCAGCTCGTCGAGTCGCCGGTGCTCGTCGTCGAGACGGTCGGCCAGTAGCGCCACCGTCCACGCCCGTCTGGATGCCAGCCGGGCGCCGGCGATCCGAAGTGCCAGCGGCATCCGGTCGCATTTCTCGACGATGCTCATCGCGGCCTCGGGTTCGGCCGCCACCCGATCTTGCCCAGCGATCTTGGCGAGTAGCTCGAGCGCTTCCTCGGTGGTGAGTACGTCGAGCTCTGTCAGACTCGCACCCGCCAAGGCCACAAGCCGGTTCCGTGAGGTGATCAGGAGCCCGCAGCCCGCACTTCCCGGTACCAGGTGACGGACCTGCTGCTCATCCCTCGCGTCGTCGAGCACGACCAGGACCCGTTGGCCCGCGAGCAGACTTCGGTAGTCGGCGACTCTTTCTTCCAGGGATTCTGCCGGCACGACACCGAGCTGACGCAGGATCCGCCCGAGCACTTCCCACGGCTCGGCCGGAGTCTCGGACGTCCCCCGCAGCTCGACGTAGAACTGACCGTCCGGGTAGCGCTCCATGGTCCGGTGCGTGACGTGGATGGCCAACGCGGACTTTCCGCTGCCGCCAGGGCCGGAGACCACCGCGATCGGCATCGATGCCCCAGCCGACAGAGCGTCCGCCAACGCGGCGGCCTCCTTTTCACGGCCGGTGAAGTCAGCTGGTGCCGCGGGAAGTTGCGACGGAACGGTACGCCGGGGCTGCTCATCGGACCGCTGATCCGCCACAGGTTCCCTGCTGGCTAGTGGCGGCAGCAGGAGCAGGGAGTCGTCCGAGCGCAGGATCGCGTCGTGGACGGACTGCAGTTCCTGACCAGGTTCGATGCCGAGATCGTCGACCAGAACAGCTCGACCGTCCCGGTAGACGGCCAAGGCGTCGGCCTGGCGTCCGAGCCGGTACATCGCAAGCATCAGATCGCGGCGGAGGCGCTCGCGGGTCGGATGATGACCGACCAGCGACGTCAGCTCGCCCACCAACTGCTCGTGGCGGCCGAGCGCGAGCTCCGAACTGATGCGCTGCTCCGTGACACTGAGCCGAAGCTCCTCGAGCTGCGCGGCCTCCGACCGCAGGAAGGACTCGCCGATGCCGCCGAACGCCGGTCCGCGCCACAAGCCGAGGGCGGCACAGAACGCATCGACGGCCTCGTCGTACCGTAGGTCGTCGGCGGCCAGCCGCCCCAGGCCGGCCAGCCGTTCGAACTCGGCACTGTCGAGTGCTCCTGCCGGGACCTGGATCGCGTAGCCGCCTGGATGGAAGGCAATCAGGTCCGCACCGGCCGGTGTCCGCAACCCGCGCCGCAGTCCCGAGATATAGGTCTGAACGAGCGCCCGGGAAGACGCCGGCGGGTCCTCGTCCCAGACTGCGCGCGCCAGCCGCTCGATCGGCACGACGTGCCCGGCATCGAGGAGAAGAGCAGCAAGAAGTGCTCTGGGCTTCGCACCCCCCAGTGGCACCTGCTCATCGCCGATCCAGGCCTCCACCGGACCCAGGAGCTGGAACCTCATCTCCACCCCACCTCGCGGCGGTCCAAGTCGAGACCGCCACACCAAGATGGCTCAGCAACTGCCAGACCGTCGTTGACTTTCCATCGCCGGCCGTTGCTCGTGAGTCTCTACTCGCAACTGCGCCCCTGACGGCAATCCGAGGGAGTCGTGCCGTACGCAGCCCGGAAGGTCCGGGTGAAATGGGCGGCATTGGCAAAGCCCCACCGCGCCGCGACGGCGTGTACCGGCGTAGTGGACAGGAGAGGATCGACCAGGTCCCGGCGGGCACGCTCGAGTCGCAGTCTGCGGATCAGGGCGGCCAGTGTCTCGTCCTCGTCCTTGAAGAGACGATGCAGATGGCTGACCGAGATGTGGTGCGCAGCGGCGACGGTCCGCGGATTCAGCTCGGGATCACGCAGATTCTGCTGGACGAACTCCCGCATCCTCAACACCACGGCCTGCTGACGCATCTCCGGAGGCGCGAGCATGTCTGCTCCCAGACTCTGCGCGAAGAAGGAGGTCACGACGCTGACCAGCAACTCCTCCCACCTCGGACCATCGGCCGGTCCATAGGACCGCGAACCACGAGCCAGGTGGCCGAGAGTCTCGCGAAGTACACCGCCGAATCCCTCGTGCCCGGGCAACAACCGGCCGACCAGCTGATCGACCCGGGCCCGAGGCAGCGGCAGCAACGCCTTCGGAAGGTCCACCCCCACCATCGCGTGCAGCCCGGCTGCACCGGTGGTGTGAATTTCCAGCGGCCTGGAAGTATCCAGAACCTGCCACAAAGAGGGACCAGCAACGGTCGCCTGCTCCCCCACAGCAACATACCGCCGGCCCTTCCGGGCCATGGACAGATGCACCCATTCCGGATCCGACTGCGTGACCAGCCGCCTCGTCCGGCGAAAATGAACAGGGCTCATGGTCGCCACCCGCATCATCCCCGCACCGAAGCTCAAGACCCGCTGCTCAGCCACGAACTCCGCCGGGCGATCACTGTCCAGCAGCAGCGGCACGTGCGTCCTGCGCATCATCTCGCGCCAAGCCTCGAACCGCGCATCCACTGGCAGTTCATCGCTCCGGAACACCGTCTCGATCAAGCCGCACCCCCGCCCATCACCGATCGAACCGCCGCCCAGTCGTCCAAGAATTCCCCCGCCCAGAGCGGTTGGCAAGCCGCACCATGTCTCCGCCTTGAAATAGCCCGACTCGGTCGTAACCTGCGCGTCTTCTTCGGTCCATGCTGCCGAAACATGCGCTTCTTACCTTGAGGGTCCCTGCCAGCCGCGTGAGGCGGTGAGTCCCCTGTACGAGCACGTTGACCCGTTCATCGGGACCGGCGCCACCGACCTGCCCCCGCCCAAGGGCTTGGCCGGGACCTGGTGGTGGCCCAAGCCGCAGGTCGGTAACACCCACCCGGGCGCCATGCACCCGTTCGGGATGGTGTCGGCCTGCCCATACTCCGGGGCTTACCCGACCGGCTACGGGTTGTACGACTTCAACACCGAGGGCGTGCCCAACCAGCTGTACGACCGCCCGGTCGCCTCCGGTTTCACCCACTTCCAGCAGTCCGGTACGGGCGCGATCCGCAAGTACTACAACTACTTCCGGGTCACGCCGATGCTCGGCCCGCTCGATGACCTCGGCACCACGTGGGACCTGCTGGACGAGGTAGCCGAGCCGGGCTACTACGCGGCGACGCTGAGTTCGGGGATCCGCTGCGAGGTGACGGTCGGCCCGAAATCGGCCGTCCACCGGTACACCTTCCCGGCGAACGACGCCGCCCGGATCGTCATCGACGCCTCGACTGGCGGCCTGGCCATCCCGCACAGCCAGACCGTCCCGCTGAAGGCGCACCTGGCGATGCTGGGGCCCGGGGTAGCTCAGGGCGAGATCCACGTCGAGGGCGTACCGCTCGCCGTACACCTCGAGGTCGCCGCCCCCGGCTGGCGGCAACTGCTCTGGTACGACCGGCGCCTGATGCCCGGCGGCACCCGCCTCGACTTCGACTACATCCGGCCGACCACCCTGCGGCCGTTCGGGCTGATGTTCATGGGCCCCTCGCGCGCTGAGCAGACTGTCGAGGTGCGGCTCGGGTTCTCATTGCGTGGATGCGAGACCGCCCGCGACAACCTGTACGCCGACATCGGCCGCACCCCGAACACCTTCGCGCGGCGTCGCGACCGCACCTCGGCCACCTGGCGCGAGCACCTCGGCAAGGTCGAGATCAAGACCGACTCCGCTGACCAGGCAACGATTGTCGGCACCGCGCTCTACCACTCGCTGGTCAAGCCGTGCTTCGCTCCGGACGAAAGCCCGTGGACGACCGAGGGACCGTACGCGTTCGACATCTGCACGATGTGGGACATCTACCGCACCCAGCTGCCGCTGATGACCACGCTGTTCCCGCAGCGTTCGGTCGCACTGGCCAACTCGCTGCTGTCGATCTGCGAGCAGGAGGGCAACCTGCCGATCGGCTACCGAATGGCCAAGGGCGCCGACCGCTTCTCGCGGCAGGGCAGCGCGCTCGCACACACGTTCCTGGCCGACCTGTGCCAACTCGACCTACCTGGCATCGACTGGGACTGGGCCATGGTGCACCTGGAGATGGACCTGCGTCGCACGTACGGCGAGGACTACCTGGTGCACGGCGTCGCGCATCCGATCAGCCACACCCTCGACCTGGCCTACGCCTACCACTGCACCGCGGCGATCGCGCAGAAGGTCCGCGACCGGCCGCTGGCCCAGCAGATGCGCGACCACGCTCAGGGCTGGCGAGCGGCGTACGACCCAGGTACTGGACTGTTGCGCGACTCGACGTTCTATGAGGGCGGCCGGTGGAACTACTCCTTCCGGCTGCTGCACGACATGCGCGCCCGGATCGCACTCGCCGGCGGCGACGAGGCGTTCGTGGGCCTGCTCGACCGGTTCTTCGGGTACGACGCCGTACCGGTCACTCAACCGGGAGTCGCACCGAGCGTGGCGGAGATGGACGCCGGGTACGAGCTGTGCCGCTTCGAGGGATTGAACAACGAGCCGGACTACGACGCGCCGTGGTCCTATCACTACGCGGGACGGCCGGACCGGACGGCCGAGGTGGTGCATGCCGCGGTTGCCAACCAGTTCGGTACCGGCCGCGGCGGGCTGCCCGGAAACGACGACTCCGGCGGGCTGTCCGCCTGGTACGTCTGGGCGACGCTCGGGCTGTTCCCGGTGGCTGGGCAGAACCTGTTCCTGGTGAGCGCGCCGGCCGTGGCGGAGTCCACCATCCAACTGCCGAGCGGCGACCTGTCGATCACTACGACAGGCTTTGAGCCGGTCGAGCCAGGTGGACCCGTCTCCTACGTCCAATCCATTGCAGTGAACGGCAAGACGCTCGAACGCCCCTGGCTCTCCGGCCGCGAACTGCGGCACATCCGCAACCTGCACATCTCGTTAGGCCCTAAGCCCTCCGGCTGGGGCACTCGGATCAGGCCACCATCCACCTCTGGAGGTGAGGCATGAAACCTATCCGCCGTCTGGTCATTGTTGTCCGAGCAGACCCGGTGATCTGCGGGCACTCCGGTGAGGCCCGGTGCCTCGCCGAGGTGGCGCTCACCCGGGGCTTCGACGACGTACGGATCGTCACTTGGCCGCTCGATGCGTTGGAGGCAGCCGGCCTCCCGTTGAAACCACTCGACGGCGTCCTCCCCTACAGCTCCGGCATCACTGTCGAGCGCCCCGATCCCGTCGGCGACTACCGCGTCCCCGACGGCCGCTACCTGTCCGGACTCATCGGTCGGCTGGTCGAACTCTTCACCGACGGCGTACCAACGATCGCAATGTCCCTCTACCTGAGCCCGCACGCGATCGCCGTACAGGAAGCCGTTCAAGTGGCGCGCAGCCTCGGCCCCGCCCAGGTCACCACGGTGGCCGAGGCAGTCGGCTCCGACATCACCAACGTCGTACGCGAGTGCGTCAACACCGGCCGCTTCGGCGCAGCCGCCCACATCCTGTCGGTCTATCTCGCGGCCGACCACTGCGTCGCCGTGTCCGAGTACACCAAAGACCTGATCGTCGCGTCGGCAGCAACGCTAGACGCCATGCACGGTACGACGTTCGCCCAGCGATGCCGCGAACGTATCGCCATCTCGTACCCCGCCGTCGACTCCTGGTCCTACCTGTCCCTCACCGACGACGCGATCACCGAAACCCTCGCTCGACGCGGCCTCCCCCGGGACGGCTACATCCTCTTCCTGTCCCGCATAGCCTCAGCCAAGGGCGTCGACGACCTGATCGACGCCTACGCCGGCTCCCGCTCAGCCTCGCGTGTCCAACTAGTCCTGGCCGGTCGCGGCCCTCAGGAAGCTGAGGTCGTGGCGCGGGTGACAGCAGCGGGCCTGGCCGACCGCGTGCACATCCTGACCGACGTCGACGACGCCGAAAAGCCGGCCCTGATGGCAGGCAGCGCAGCCTTCGTCCTGCCGACCCGCGAGCAACCAGAGTTCGTCGAAACCTTCGGCATCGCCCTGGTCGAGAAGGCCCTGGCCGGCGGCGGCCCCATCATCACCTGCGCCACCGGCGGCGTCCCCGAAGCAGTGGGCGACACCGCCCAACTAGTCCCACCCCGAGAC
>NZ_SMKA01000286.1 GCF_004348455.1 Kribbella albertanoniae | reverse complement strand
GCGTTGGACGGTGATGGGAGTCCGCTGAGCGGGCGGACCTGCGGCACTGACTAACGTGCTGGTTGGTGGCTCGGGACGGTGGTGGTGAGCGTGGGAGGTGGGGAGGAGTGAGGGTTGGACAGTGGTGGCGGTCCGCCGGTTGTCGGGGCACGAGCGGGAGGAGCGCGATGAGAGGGCGGTGTTTGCACGCTGGTACGGCGGTTGGCCGGGTGCTGGTGTTGAGCGAGCCGCTGTCGTTGTGGGGTGGGGCGGACGCGGCGACCGGGGTGATCACCGATGAGAGGCACCCGCAGTGTGGGGAGTTGCTGGGTGGGCGGATCGTGGTGATGCCGGGGAGCCGGGGGTCGTCGTCCAGTGCGAGCGTGCTCGCGGAGATGCTGCGGGCCGGGGTCGGCCCGGCCGGGTTGGTGGTACCGAGGGCGGATCCGATTCTGGTGATCGGGGCATTGGTGGCGGAGGAGCTCTACGGGCGAGGGATCCCGATCGTGGAGCTGGCCGACGTCAGCGAGTTGCGGCAGAACACGTCGGTCCGGGTGACCGCCGTAGGCGAGCATGCGGTGATCGAGGAGGAGGCGTGATGGTCAGGCAGTTTTCGGGGGAGGACGTGTTGGCGGTGCCGGCTGGTTCGGTGGTGGCGGGGATTCGGCGGGCGGCGGTTGATCGGCGGACGGTGGAGCGGAGTGTGGCGCGGTCGGGGTTCCGGGCGCCTGGGGGTGAGTTGTTGTTGATGCCGGCGGCTGATGACGGGCTGACCGGGGTGAAGATTGCGACCGTTGCGCCGGACAATCCGGCGCGCGGGTTGCCGCGGGTGCAGGGTGTGTATGTGCTGTTCGACTCGACGACGTTGACGCCGGTTGCGGTGATCGATGCGGTCGAGCTGACCGCCGTACGGACTGCCGGTGTGTCGATGGTCGGCATCGCGGCGCTCGGTGGTGCTGCCGCGCGGACGGCGATTGTCGGGACGAGCGTGCAGGCGCGGGCGCATCTGCGGCTGCTGGTTGAGCTTGGGTGGTGCAAGGACTTCACCATTCACGGGCGTCGTACCGAGGCCGTCGACCAGCTCGCTGCCTACGGCCGTTCCCTCGGCGCCCAGGCAAAAGCCGGTACGACGGGCGATCTGACCACTGCCGGTCTCGTCATCTGCTGCACGTCGGCGTCAACGCCCGTGGTACCCGACACGCTGGCCCCAGACGTGATCGCCGTGGCCGTCGGTTCGCACACGCCGACGGCGGCCGAGCTCCCGGCCGGTCTCTTCAAGGACGCGCAGGTTGTTGTCGAGTCCAAGACCGCGGCAACCACCGAGGCCGGTGACGTCATCCAGGCGGTCGCAGCCGGCGTACTTCCACCCGACGCAGCCGTCGAACTCGGGGCAGTGCTGCGCGGCGACGTACCGATCGACCCCACGAAACGGCGGATTTTCAAGAGCGTCGGGATGGCCTGGCAGGACCTCGCGGTGGCGACAGCCGTTTTTGAGAATGAGATTTCGGAAAGGGGCTAGCGAATTAGCGCACCACGCGAGAGGGTGTCCGCATGACCGATCTCGAACGTGATGCCGCCGGCGCGTTGATCGTCGGCTTCGCCGGTACGACGGCCCCCGACAACCTGCTCCGGGCTGTCGAAGACGGGCTTGGTGCCGTGATCCTGTTCACCCGCAACGTGGTGAGCACCGAGCAAGTGCGAGCGCTGACCAGCAGCCTGCGCGCGGCGCGCCCGGATGTCATCATCGGGATCGACCATGAGGGTGGCGAGTTCAGTCACCTCGGCCCGGCCAATCCGTTTCCGCTCTCGTCGCCGCGGACGCTCGGCGATCTGGACGACGTCGACCTGACCCGGGCCTCGGCGCGGGATGCGGCCGCGACGCTCGCCTCGCTCGGGATCGACCTGATGCTCGCGCCGTCGATCGATGTGAACAGCAACCCGGCCAATCCGATCATCTCGACGCGTGCGTTCGGTACGACGGCGGAGCTGGTCGCGCGGCACGGTGTGGCGTTCGTCGAGGGGGTGCGTGAGGCCGGGGTCACGTCGTGCCTGAAGCACTTCCCGGGGCATGGCGACGTGGCCGTCGACTCGCATCTCGAGCTGCCGCGGGTGGACCGCTCGGTCGAGGCGGTGCACGCGGTCGAGCTGTATCCGTTCAAGGCGGCGATCGCGGCCGGGGCCGAGGTGGTCATGAGCGCGCACATCGTCTTCTCCGCGTACGACGATCAGCCCGCCACACTGTCGCACCGGATCCTGACCGGGTTGCTGCGCGAGGAGTTGGGGTTCGAGGGCGTGATCACGACGGATGCTCTCGAGATGGGTGCGATCACCAAGAACCAGTCGATCGAGGACGCGGCGGTGGCGTCGATCCGGGCCGGAGCCGATCTCGCGATGATCGCGATCGGGGCGGCGGATCCGCAGGGACTGACGAAGCACATTGTCGATGCTGTGGGCAACGGTTCGCTACCGGCCGAGCGGGTTGCCGATGCCGCACGACGGGTGCGTGCGCTGGCCGCATCGCTGGGGGAGCGGAAGCGGCAGACCGAGTTCGACGGCGCGGCGGTCCGCGAGGTGGGCGAGCGCGTGGTGGCTGGGCAGACCTTCCCTGCGCTGGGCCCGGCGCCGTATGTGATCGACCTGACGCAGGGGCTGCACCCGGCGTGGCACCCGTACTTCAGCGGCCTGCCGGAGATCTTCGCCCGGATCGCGCCGGGCTCGGACGGTGTCGTGCTGCGTGACCAGCATCGGTTGTCGGAGAAGGAGGCTGCGCTGTTCGAGGATCATCAGTCCGAGGACGAGCAGTCGGATGATGCGCTGGCACGAGCGGCCGCTGCGGCGGTGGGTCGGCCGCTGGTGATCGCCGTACAGGACGCAGGCCGTACGCCGTGGATTCGGGAGGCGCTGGAGTTCTTGCTGCAAAGGCGGGATGACGTCTTCGTCCTGTGCACGGGGATTCCGGAGGATCAGGCGCTGGTCCCGGCCGGGGTGCCGTCGGCAACTACTTCAGGCCGGAACGTGATTGTGCTGGAAGCGGTCGTGCGGGCCCTCACGCGGGACGCGTAAGGACCAGATCCAGCGCGTGCTGCTCGACATAGTTGAGCGCGTGGCGGACGGCGCCGACCGAGACGATCGCGTCGCCGAGTGAAGACACCGCCACGCGCGGCGGCGTACTGGTGTATCCGGCCAGCTGCTGCTCGATATCCGGCAGCAGCTGTCCCGCCGCCTCGGCCACCGCACCACCGATCACAACCAGCTCCGGATTGACGAGAATCGCCAACGTAGCAACGACTCGTGCAGTCCGGGCCGCCACCGAACGAAGGATGCCCAAGGCAACTTCATCCCCAGCAGCAGCCGCCGAAAACACCTGCTCCGCGGTGACCTCGGCAACGCCTCGCAAGCTCGTTTCGACCGCCGGATCCGCGAGCAACTCCAACGCTTGGTCCCGGGCTATGCGGGCGATGCCGTGGGTGTCGCCTACTCCCTCGACCAGTTTGAGGTAGAGCATTTCGCCGGCGCCGCCGCGGCTGCCGTGGAGGAGGCGGCCGGAGTCCATTAGGCCGGAGCCGAAGCGTTCGCCGGCCAGCAGCACCGCGAGGTCGTCGATGCCTTGGCCTTCGCCGCGCCAGTGCTCACCCAGTACGGCGAGGTTGGCGTCGTTCTCGAGCAGCGCCGGCCAGCCGTGCAACGAGGTGAGGTGCTTGCCCAGGTCGGTGTCGAAACGGCGCCAGAACTCGTCGTCGACCAGGATGTTGCCCGCCCGATCGACCGGGGCGGCGACGCCGACGCCGGCCGCGAGCACCTGGGAGTCGGTGACCCCGGCCACGGACAACGCTTCGACGACTGCCTCGTGCACGAGCGCTGTTCGCTCGGCCGGCGTCTTCACCGCCGACAGGGACCGACCGGATTTGGCCAACGTCGTACCGCGGAGGTCGGCGAGGAGGACCGTGGTGCGCCCGGCGCCGATGTCGATGCCGAGCACATACCCGGCCCGGCTGTTGAACTCGAACCGCCGAGACGGCCGACCGACCGCGGTGTCATCGCGACCGGGGTCGAGCTCGACCACCCAGCCCATGTCGATCAGGTCGTTGCAGACCGCGTGCACGGTGGCGCGGGTGAGGCCGGTGGCCTGGATCAGGCCGGTTCCTGTCATCACGCCGGCGGTGGAGAGCACTCCCAGTAGCTTGCCTGCGTTGACGCGGCGCAGCAGGGCCGGAGTCGCGGCGATGACCGGAGCGCTCGTCATGGTGACCCCCTCTTGACCTCACTGTAGATCCGCGCGCAGAATACTGCAGAACCTAAATTTAGAGTCTATATTAATCACAAAGTGAGGCACTTGTGACCAGTCCGCAGACGGCTGACCCCGACTGGTGGCGGCAGGCTGTCGTCTACCAGATCTACCCGCGCAGCTTCGCCGACTCCGACGGTGACGGCGTGGGCGACCTGCAGGGCATCATCAGCCGCGTCCCGTACCTGATCGATCTCGGCATCGACGCCGTCTGGCTGAGCCCGTTCTACCCGTCCGCGCTGGCCGACGGCGGGTACGACGTCGACGACTACCGCAATGTGGATCCGCGGCTCGGGACGCTCGACGACTTCGGCCAGCTGGTCGAGGCGCTGCACGCGGCGAACATCAAGCTGATCGTCGACATCGTGCCGAACCACACTTCCGACCGGCATGTCTGGTTCCAGGAGGCACTCGCCGCCGAGCCCGGTACGGCGGCCCGCGACCGCTATATCTTCCGCGACGGGGATGGCGAGCAGCCGCCCTCGGACTGGGACTCGATCTTCGGCGGCTCCGCCTGGGCGCAGACCCCGGACGGTCAGTGGTACCTGCACCTGTTCGCGGCCGAGCAGCCCGACCTGAACTGGGCGCACCCCGAGGTCCGCGAGGACTTCCTGACCACGCTGCGGTTCTGGTCCGATCGTGGGGTCGACGGCTTCCGCGTGGATGTCGCCCACGCCCTGGTGAAGGACCTGACCGAGCCGTTCAAGTCCAAGACCGAGCTGCCCCGCATGTCCGAGTCGAACGGTGTCCACCCGCTGTTCGACCGCGACGGCGTCCACGAGATCTACCGCGAATGGCGCACCGTGCTGAACGAGTACGACCCGCCGCGTTCGGCCGTGGCCGAGGCGTTCGTGCCGGCCGCCCGCCGTGCGCGTTACGCGAGTGCGGACGGTCTCGGGCAGGCGTTCAACTTCGACCTGCTGCAGGCCGACTGGGACTACGACAAGTTCCGTCAGGTGATCGAGGAGAACCTCGCGCTCGCCGGCCAGAACGGTTCGTCGTCGACGTGGGTGTTCTCCAACCACGACGTGGTCCGGCATGCAACGCGGTACGGCCTGCCTAAGGATCCGACCGGTGGCTGGCAGGACGGCAAGGCGTGGCTGCTCAGCAACGGCACCGAGCCGACAGTCGATGTCGAGCTCGGCCTGCGCCGGGCGCGCGCCGCCGTACTGCTCATGCTTGCGCTGCCGGGATCGGCGTACCTGTACCAAGGTGAGGAGCTCGGGCTCCAGGAGGTCGGCGAGCTGCCCGCGGCGAACCTCCAGGACCCGGCGTACTTCCGGTCCAAGGGTGCCGAGAAGGGCCGCGACGGATGCCGGGTGCCGATCCCGTGGACGGTCGGCGGGCTGTCCTTCGGCTTCGGGACCGGTGGCGCGCACCTGCTGCAGCCGAAGTGGTTCGGGCAGTACTCGGTCGAGGCGCAGGACGGCGTCGCCGAGTCGACCCTCAGCCTCTACCGCAAGGCTCTCGCCGTACGGCGTGGCCTCCAGACCGCCAATGAGCTGGAGTGGAACGACGGGGTCGAGTGGGTGCTGCACTTCACCCGTCCCGGCGGCTGGCAGTCGATCACGAACTTCGGCGAGGCTCCGGTCGAGCTGCCCGACGCGGCAGTCGTCCTGTCCAGCGGCCCCCTCGAAGGCGCCAAACTCCCCGGCGACACCACTGCCTGGTTGATCTAGCAAGATGGGCCTCGTGAACCCGAGGCTCGCCGACGTCATCGCCGTACTCGACCGGTTGTACGACCCGTCCTGGGCTGAGTCCTGGGACGCGGTCGGACTGGTGACAGGCGATCTGGATCAGCCGGTACGGCGGGTCCTGTTCGCTGTGGACCCGATGCGGGAGGTGGTGGACGAGGCGATCGCAGGAGACTTCGACCTGCTCGTCACCCACCACCCCCTGCTCCTGCGCGGTGTGAACAGCGTCGCCGCGACCACTCCCAAGGGGCGAGTCGTCCACGACCTCATCCGCAGCAACACCGCCCTCCACGTCTGCCACACCAACGCCGACAACGCCAACCCCGGCGTCAGCGACGCGCTGGCCGCTGCACTAGGCGTCTGCGACACCCGCCCGCTCAACCCGATGCCGGATGGGGATGGGCGGGGCGGCGGGCGGATCGGCGTACTGGCTGAGCCTCTCAAGCTCCGCGACTTCGCGCGGCTGGTGGCGGACAGTTTGCCGCGGACGGAGCATGGGGTACGGGTGGCTGGGGATCCTGAGCGGCTGATCACGACTGTGGCGGTGGTTGGGGGAGCGGGGGACTCGGAGTTTGCCCGGGTCCGGGCGGCCGGGGTCGACGCCTACGTGACCGCTGACCTGCGGCACCACCCGGCGACCGAAGCGCAGGCGTACGGCGCGGGACCCGCGCTGGTGGATGTCGCGCATTGGGCCAGTGAATGGCCGTGGTTGCGGGATGCGGATCGTCTCCTGTGTCAAAGCTTGGCGGCGCAAGGCAGTACGGTAGAAACTCACATCTCTACGCTCTGCACCGACGCATGGACCTTGCGGCTGTGAGAGGCAAACTGAACGATCTAAGGAGCCGACTCTGAACGCCGAGCCCGCCGTCCAACGCCGTCTGCTGGACCTGCAGGATCTCGACCTGCAGCTGGATCAGGTCGCGCACAAGCGCAAATCGCTGCCGGAGCACCAGGCTCTGACCGAGCTCATCGCGGAGAAGTCGGTGGTGGACCGGGAGCTGGTCACCGCGGACACCACGGTCGGTGACTTGCAGCGTGAGCAGAAGAAGGCCGACAGTGATGTCGACCAGGTCCGCCAGCGGAAGACCCGCAACCAGCAGCGGATCGACTCCGGCCAGGTCACCTCACCGCGAGACCTGGAGAACCTGCAGCACGAGATCGGCTCGCTGGAGCGGCGGATCTCCAACCTCGAGGACGCGGAGCTCGAGGTGATGGAGAAGCTGGAGGCGGCCGAGGTCGTGCAGGCCGAGCTGCGGACCCGCGCCGAGGCCTTCGCCGGCAAGCAGGCCGAGCTGGAGAGCACCCGCGACGCCGCGCTGAAGGAGCTCGACGAGCAGCGCGCAGGGATCAACGAGAAGCGCACTGCGGTGCTGGCCGAGCTGCCGGAGCCGTTGGTCAAGCAGTACCAGCGTCTGCGTGAGCACAACGGTGGCATCGGCGCCGCGCCGCTGGTCGGCAAGCGCTGCATGGGCTGCCGGATGGAGCTCGCTCCGTCCGACCTGAATCTGATCAAGGCTGCCGCCCCGGACGCCGTACTGCGCTGTGAAGAGTGCGGCCGGATCCTGGTGCGCACGCCGGAGAGCGCGGCATGACCTATACGCACGTGATCGTCGAAGCGGACGGGGGATCCCGGGGCAACCCAGGACCAGCCGCGTACGGCGCTCTCGTGCGCGACCCGGCCACGGGTGAGGTGATCGCGCAGGACGGCAAGACGCTCGGGGTCGCGACCAACAACGTCGCCGAGTACTCCGGTCTGATCGCCGGACTGGAGCTGGCCAGGGAGTACGCGCCGGATGCCTCGATCGAGGTGCGGATGGACTCCAAGCTGGTCGTCGAGCAGATGGCCGGCCGCTGGAAGGTCAAGCACCCGGACATGAAGCCGCTGTGGGCCAGGGCGCAGGAGCTCGCGCCGTTAGGCACCGAGTGGACCTGGGTGCCGCGCGCGCAGAACTCGGCCGCCGATGCCTTGGCGAACAACGCCCTCGACGGCATCCCGATCCCGATCAAGCCCGAGCCGGTCACGGCCAAGGTGGTCGTCCCCAAGGAACCCTCGGATCTGCAGAAGGCCTTGCAGGGCTGGGGTGCCCAGGTCGAGCCGCCGACCCAGCTGATCTTCCTGCGCCACGGCGAAACGCCGTACACGGCAGAGAAGCGTTTCTCCGGTTCGACCGGAGAGAACCCGGGCCTCAGCGACACCGGTCGGTCCCAGGCAGCCGCGGCGGCCGAGTATCTGGCGCTGCAAGGTGGTGTCGACGCGATCGTCACCTCACCCTTGCTGCGGACCCGCCAGACCGCCGAGGTGGTTGCCACTCGGCTCGGGCTCGAGCCGACTGTGGACGACGGTTGGGTGGAGTGCTCGTTCGGTGACTGGGACGGACACACGTTCGCCGAGGTGCAGCAGAAGTGGCCCGACCAGCTCGCAGCGTGGCTGGAGACGACCACGGTCGCGCCGCCCGGAGGCGAGTCGTTCGACACCTGCGCGCGCCGCGCCCGCTCGGCACGCGACGGCCTGCTGACCCGTTTCCCGGGCAAGACCGTCGTGGTCGTCACCCACGTGACGCCGATCAAGCTGATGGTCCGCTCGGTACTGCAGGCCCCGATGGCGTCGATCTTCCGGATGGAACTCCGCCCGGCCACCCTGACCGAGATCCACTGGTACGCCGACGGCCTCGCGTCGCTCCGCTCCTTCAACGTCGTGCCATAGCTAGTCTGACCCCATGCCATTGCAGAAGGTCAGGTTCGTTGCCGATGTGCCGGAGGTGTTCCGGTCGTCGATGCAGGACATCCGCCGGGAGCTCGACGTACCGGCGGAGTTCCCGCCCGAGGTCGTGGCCGCGGCCCTGGCGGCCGGTACGGCGCCGCGGTTGCCGGCGCTGGATCGGACCGACCTGGAGTTCGTGACGATCGATCCGCCGGACTCGATGGACCTCGACCAGGCGCTGCACATCGAGCGCGCCGGCGACGGGTACGTCGTGCACTACGCGATCGCCGATGTCGCCGCGTTCGTTCAGTACGGCGACCCGATCGACGCCGAGACGCGTCGCCGGGGCGTCACGCTGTACGCGCCGGACAAGCGGACGCCGCTGCATCCGCCGGAGCTGTCCGAGGGCGAAGGGTCGCTGCTGCCCGACCAGGTGCGGCCCGCGCTGCTGTGGACGGTTCCACTTAACGCGCGCGGCGAGACCACTGGTGTGACGTGTGAGCGTGCTTTGGTGAAGTCACGCGCCAAGCTGAACTACGCCGGCGTCCAGCAAGACCTCGATGCCGGCACGGCGTCAGAGTCGCTGCAACTGCTGCGCGAGGTCGGCAAGCTCCGCGAGCAGCTCGAGCTCGAACGCGGCGGCGTGAACCTGCCGATCCCCGACCAGGAGGTCGTCACCTCCGACGACGGCTGGAGTCTGGAGTTCCGCGCGCCGCTGCCGGTCGAGGGCTGGAACGCGCAGATCTCATTGCTCACCGGGATGGCCGCGGCCGACCTGATGGTGAAGGGCAAGATCGGCATCCTGCGGACGCTCCCCGAGGCCCGCAACGACCTGCGCAACAAGCTCGGACACACTGCGAAGGCGCTGGGGATCGACTGGCCCCGCGAGACGACGTACGCGGAATTCATCCACGGCCTCGACCCGAAGGTGCCGGCCCACGCGGCGATGCTCGCGGCCTGCACCGTGCTGTTCCGCGGTGCTGGGTACGTGACGTTTTCGGGGAGTGTGCCGGAGCATCCGCAGCACGCCGCGATGAAGGCCGAGTACGCGCATGTCACCGCGCCGCTGCGTCGCCTGATCGACCGCTGGACCGGCGAGATCTGCCTGGCCTTGTCGGCCGGGACCGAGGTGCCCGCGTGGGTGCTCGAGTCGATGGACGAGCTGCCGAAGATCATGGAGGAGGCGGACCGTCGCGCCAACGCCTACGAGCGCGCGATCGTCGGCATGGTCGAGGCCGGTCTGCTGCAAGATCAGATCGGCGATGAGTTCGACGGCGTCATCACCGACATCGACGACCGCGAACCCAACCGCGGCATCGTCGTCCTCTCCGCGCACGCGGTCGAAGGACGAGTCAGCGGTACGGCGAACCTCCCGCTCGGCAAGGCGGTCCGCGTGAAACTCGTGGAGGCCGACATCGTCAAGCGCAGCGTCAACTTCGAACTGATCCCTTAGGGGCACGATTCGCTGCTCCCGGCCGGAAGTGCTCGACGACGGCCGGGAACCGCGTCCAGGATGGGCGCCATGATTGTGCGCATCTGGAGGACCGGGCTCGACGAGAGCAGAGCGGACGAGTACGAGACGTTCGCGTACGGACGGTCGTTGCCGATGTTCCAGCGGCAGCCGGGTTTCCGTGGGGTGTTCTTCGTCCGTACGGCGACTGGCCGCGCCTCCGTGACGCTCTGGGCGGACCTGGAGTCGGCCGAGGCGCTCGCGAACGCCCCGGAGTACCACGAGACCGTCGCGGCGATCCGGAGCACCGGCTTCCTGCAGTCGCCGCAGTCGGTCGAGCTGCTCCCTGCCGACAAGACCTGGATCGCACCCGACCTGACTACTCCTTGAGACCGGTTTACTCCTTGAGATAGGCCTCGACTGCGGCGGTCGTGCGATTGAGATCGCCGGTCGCCAGGAGGTCGATCAACGCACCTCGCAACATCGCCAGTACGCCGGTACGTCGTGCCTCCGCGGCGTCGGGTTCACTCGCCTTGAGCAGCTCGAGCCAGTCCTCAACCGTCGACCGGCCGTAATCGGCCCACGGTCCGTCCGGCACGACCAGCGACCGCCCGTAGGCCTCGACCCAGAACGCCATCAGTGGCCGGCGTTCCGGCGCGGCCAGCCACGTCCACAGTTCGCGCGCGACGACGGTCAGGCCGGGCGGTTCGTCGTACTGGCTGTCGATCTGGCGGAGCAGGTCGAGCTCGTCGTTCCGGGCGCGGGCGAGCAACGCGCGGATCAGGCCGTCCTTGCTGCCGAACAGGAACAGCAGCACTCGCGGGCTGGAGCCGATCGCGGTGGCGAGCGGTCGCAGCGAGAGGTCGGCCAGGCCGTGGCCGAGCGAGTACTCGTAGGCGCGCTCGAGCAGTTCCTGTTCTCGCGCGGAGGGGGCTGGTTTTGTCGTCGGCACGTGCTTAGTATGGACTACTGAAACAGTCGTGTCAGTAGATTGGACGGACTTTGATGATCAGAAAGCTGGGCGTTCCGGGCGATCTGGGCTGGGTGGTGCAGTCGCACGCCGAGACCTACGCGGCCGAGTACGGCTGGGGGTTCGCCTACGAGACGCTGATCGCGCAGATCGTCACGGCGTACGCGACCGACCACGACGACCGCCGCGAGGCCGCGTGGATCGCCGAGGTCGACGGCGAGCGCGTGGGCAGCATCTTCTGCGTCCGCGGCCCCGACGAAGCCACCGCCAAACTGCGCCTCCTCCTCCTGACCCCAGCCGCCCGCGGCCGCGGCCTCGGCGCCGAACTCGTCGACACCTGCCTGGCCTTCGCCCGCGCCGCCGGCTACAAACGCATGGTCCTCTGGACCAACGACCCCCTCGTAGCCGCCCGCCACATCTACCTAGCCCGAGGCTTCCGCCTAACCGCCACCGAACCCCATGCCGACTGGGGCCACGCCCTAACCGGCCAAACCTACGAACTAGACCTCTAACCCCCACCC
>NZ_SMKA01000285.1 GCF_004348455.1 Kribbella albertanoniae | reverse complement strand
TTTCGGGGTAGGGCGGCGTAGGTGCCGGTGGCTAGGGCGGCGAGGGTTAGTACGGCGGCGCTGAGGGCTAGGGAGTGTTTGATGCCGATGGCGGTGCCGGTGAGGCCTACGGTGAGGCCGCTGCCGATGCGGAGGCCGCCGGAGGAGGTGTTGTAGAGCCCGATGATTCGGCCTCGGTCGGCGGGTGCGGCCTCCAGTTGAACTACCGTCTGGGAGATCGACATCGAGACGAAGTTCGCGACTCCGCTGACGGCCAGGACCACCAGGGCGAGCACGTAGTTGCTGGTGACGGCGAAGACCACGATGCTGAGGCCGTAGAGGACCGTGCCGACGACCGCGGTTCTGACGGTGGGGCGCAGCCAGCCGGTGGCTTCGATGACCAGGCCGCCGACGACCCCACCGAATCCGCTGGCGAACAGCAGAGCGCCGTACGTGAGTCCGGCGGAGCCAGCCCCGAGATCCTCGGCGAACTCCGGCATCGCGGTCTGGATCGAGGCACCGACGAAGAACGAGCCGAGCCCGGCCAGGATGATCATGCCGGCGATGGTCGGACCGAGCGGTACGGCGCGGGCCGCGCGCAGGGCGGCGATGGGGCCGAGCCGTGCGCGGGACACGACGCCCTCGCGGACGTGGCCCGTGAAGCGGGTGCGGAACAGGAAGATCGTCAGCGGCAGGTAGATGGCGATGTTCGCGAAGATGCCGCCGGTCGGTCCCAGCAGGAGCAGCAACAACGAGCCGACGACCGGGCCGCACAACACCCCCAGACTTCGGAACGTCGCATTGAGTCGTACGGCGCTCGGTAGGTCGTCACGGCCGACGAAGTCGTGCAGCATCATCTGCTCGGCCGGTCCCCACAGCGCGCCCGCACAACCGTGCAGCACCAGCAGGACACACGCGTGCCAGATCTGCAGGGAGTCAGTCAGGAAGAGCAGACCCCAGCAGAGCGAGACGAACATGAACAACGCCTGCGCGGACTGAATGATCCGCCGGCAGTCGTACCGATCGGCGAGCGATCCGGACAGCACCGAGAAGAGCAGGAATGGCAACCAGTGACTGATCACCTGGAAGCCGGCCAGCGCCGGTGAATGGAACTCACGCCACAGCACCCAATAGGTGATGACGTGCTCGACGTTGTCGCCCATCATCGCCAGCCCGGTCCCGAACAGATACGGCCGCGCGTCGCGGTTGCGCAGTCCGGCGAAGCGTGGCGACCGGGCGGGACCCGGCTGATGGTCGGTCGAGCCACAGGCCCGGCACATGGCATTCCTCCCCAGTTGAACGAGGCAGCGCACCTCGCCGTACCGAAGATAACAGATTCGAGACACTATGTCTCGATATGCTCCAGACGTCCGGCGGCGGCCGACAGGTCGGCGAGGTCAGTAGTCGCAGCGAAGTTCAGGCGGAGCCAATCGGCGGGTTTCTCGGTGGCGAAGAAGCGGGCGCCGGGGCTGACGATGACACCGGCTTGCCGTGCCTCGGCAGCGGCAGTTGCGTCGCCGGACGGCAGCCGCACCCAGAGGTGGAGACCGCCGTTCGGGACATGACTCACCTCCCAGTCAGGGCGGCTAGCGGCGAGCGCATTGACGAGCGCTCCACACCGGTCTCGCAACGCCACCGCGAGACCACGCAAGTGCCGATCCCAGGCCGGCGAGCTGAGCAACTCGAGCGCTGCCTCCTGCAAGGGACGGGCGACGAAGAAGTCGTCCACTTGTCGGATCGCCCGCAAGCGTTCGAGCACTGGCCCGCGTGCGATCAGCGCACCGATGCGCAGACTCGGCGCGGCGGGTTTGGTCAACGAGGTCAGGTAGATGACGGTCCCGTCGCGATCCGAGCTGAGCAAGGGCTTTGGCACGGTTCCGCCGTGATGGAGGAGTCGCGCGAAGTCGTCCTCGAGCACGAATGCGCCAGCTGCCCTGGCGACCGCGAGTACCTGTTGGCGACGCTCGTCACTCATCACAGTTCCGGTCGGGTTTTGGTACGTCGGTTGGCAGTAGAACAATCGCGCCCCCGACCGAGCGAACGCCTCCGCGAGCAGATCGGGCCGTACGCCGTACTCGTCCATCGGCACGGGCACCGGACTCAGCCCGGCCGCGCGGGCAGCCGCCAAAGCGCCCGGGTAGCTCGGCGACTCGACCAGCACCGGACTGCCCGGCGCAGCGATGGCGCGGAACGCGATCGACAATCCGCTCTGTCCGCCCGAGGTGATCAGTACGTCGTCCGCGCGGACATCGGCGTCGGCCAATGCCGCGAAGACAGTCCGGAGTGAACTCAAGCCGGCCGCCGGAGCGCGATCCCAAGCATCCGGCCGCCGCGCCGCGCGGGCGAGCGCCGCGGTCAACGCGCGCGCCGGTTGCAGCGAGCCATGCAGGTAGCCGCCGTCCAACCGGATGGCCCCTTCCGGCGCTGACGAGTCGGCCAACGACTGGGCGTCGACGCTGCGATCGGCGAGCGCGACCGTCTGCCAGCCGGTATCGATCGCAGTCTCGGTACGGCGGGATCGCGGCGCCACGTAGGTGCCGCTGCCCGGCCTGGTGATGACGACACCTTCAGCGGTGAGCTGGGCGATGGCCCGCGAGACCGTCCCGGGGCCGACCCGATGACGGTCGATCAGCTCACGGCTACTCGGCAACCGATCCCCCGGCGCCAGTCCGTGCACCAGACCGCGCAGTACCGTCAGCAGCTCTTCGGAAGTGCTACTGTCATTCATGAGGATCAATAGTAGCGCTTCTGCCTCCTGGGGAGAATCGCTTCCCGCCCTCCGGGCCGATACCCCAGGCTGCGAAACCGTCATCCACTTCAACAACGCCGGCTGCGGACTGCTCGCGACTCCGGTGCTGACGACGATGGTCGAGCATCTGCAACTCGAGGCCGCCATCGGCGGTTACGAGGCCTCCGCCGCCCGCGCCGATGAGGTGCGTGGCTTCTACACCGAGATCGCCGCACTGATCGGCTGCGGGCCGGGGAACGTCGCCTTCTCCGGCAGCGCGACCCACGCCTACGCGAACGCTCTCTCGTCGATCACCTTCGAACGCGGTGATGTCATCCTCACCACGCGGAACGACTTCATCTCCAACCAGATCGCGTTTCTCTCGCTGCGCAAGCGTTTCGGCATCGAGCTCGTGCATGCACCCGACCTGCCCGAGGGTGGTGTCGATGTCGAGGCGATGGCCCTGCTGATGAAGGAACACCGACCCCGGCTGGTCGCCGCCACCCACATCCCGACCAACTCCGGGCTGGTCCAGCCGATCGCCGAGATCGGCCGGCACTGCCGCGAACTCGGCCTGCTGTACCTGGTCGACGCCTGCCAATCGGTCGGCCAGTACCCGATCGATGTCGAGGAGATCGGCTGCGACTTCCTCACCGGGACGTGCCGCAAGTTCCTCCGCGGTCCGCGTGGATCCGGCTTCCTGTATGTCTCCGATCGGGTTCTTGCGGCTGGGTACGAGCCGTTGTTCATCGACATGCACGGGGCCAAGTGGACAGCGCCGGGCACCTATACCCCGAGCCGGACCGCGTCCCGGTTCGAGGAATGGGAGTTCCCGTATGCCACGGTCCTCGGCTGCGCGGCCGCCGTACGGTATGCCCGCGAGGTCGGCATCGACGCGATCTCCGAGCGGACCCCGCAACTGGCCGGCCGGTTGCGCGACGGGCTCGACGCGATCCCCGGAGTGCGGGCACTCGATCGCGGCGAGCAGTTGGGCGCGCTGGTGACGATCGCGGTCGACGACTGGCAGCCGGAAGCGTTCAAGACGGCATTGGATGCCCGAGGCATCAATTCGGCGTTGAGCTTCCGGAACTTCGCGCAGTTCGACTTCGGCGACAAGAACGTCAACTGGTGTCTGCGATTGTCACCGCATTACTACAACACCGATGACGAGGTGGAGCAGGTCATCGCAGCCATTGCCGAGCTGCGAGCTGTCGGCTGACCTACTCGGCTACTCGGCTATTCGGCAGTGAAGACGACGTCGTGCAGGCCGGAGGAACCGTTCGGGCGGGGCGATGCCTGGTCGGCGGTCTGCACCTCGCCGTCGCCGTTGGTGGCGCGGACGGTGAGGCGGTGCATGCCGGGGGTCGCGTTCCAGCGGAAGGTCCATTGCCGCCAGGTGTCGATGGTGTCCTCGGCGGCGAGTTTGGCGGGTTGCCACTCGCCGTCGTCGACGCGGACCTCGACCTTCTTGATCCCGCGCCGCTGAGCCCAGGCGACACCGGCCGCAACCGCGGGACCGGCCTTGATCGTGGACAGTCCTTTGGGGACGTCGATGCGTGAGGCGGTCTTGATCGGGGCCTCGACGGACCAGCCGCGGTCGGTCCAGTAGGCGCTGAAGTCTTGGAAGCGGGTCACCTCGAAATCGACGATCCACTTGGTGGCCGACACATAGCCGTAGAGACCCGGTACGACCATGCGGACCGGGAAGCCGTGCTCGAAGGGCAGCGGTTCACCGTTCATCGCGACAGCGAGGATCGCGTCGCGGCCATCCGTGAGCGCGGACAACGGCGTACCGATGGTGAGGCCGTCGACGCTGGTCGACTTCACGGCGTCGGCTCCTGAACGGACGCCGGCCTCAGCCAGGAGGTCTGCGACCGGTACGCCGATCCAGCGGGCGTTGCCGACGTACGGGCCGCCGACCTCGTTGGAGACGCAGGTCAGGGTGATGTCGCGCTCGATCAGGCGGCGATCGACGAGGTCCGGCAGCGACAGGCGCAGTTCCTTGTCGACCATGCCGTGGATGCGCAGCTCCCAGTCGTCGGGGTCGATGCGCGGGACTTCGAGGAGCGTGTCGACGCGGTAGAACTTCGGGTTCGGGGTGACGAATCTGGTGACGCCCGGTACGTCGACCTGGGCGGCGGCCGGAATGGGGCCCGCAGGATCGGCTGGCCGCGGTACCCGGAACTTCTCCCGCAACGCGTCTCCAGCCCGGACCGGCAGCACCTTGGTCGCGGTCCACCCGGCGGCACCGACCACGGCCAGCGCGGACACCGTCACCAGGAAGCGGCGGCGGTCGAATCCGGGCGGCTGTTCCTTCTGGGGCGCTTGAGGTTCAAATGCCCTTGTCACCAAGAACATCCCGCCAACTGCGACGAGCAGCGTGACGACGGAAGGCAGCAGCCGATCCACCACTCCAGACGCGGCCGACCGGCTGAAGATCGCAAACCCCAGCCCGACCACACCCAGCCCGGTCGCCAGTCCCACGGCGATCCGACGGCCGCCTCGACTGGCGATCAGCCCGGCGATGCCGGCAACCACGACGAGCACTACGCAGATACCAACCCGCAGGAGCGGCCGGTCCGCCGTACCGAGCTCGCGAACCGCCCAGTCCTTCACCGGCCCCGGCGCCAGGTCGATCACCTGCACCCCGACCGCATCCACCGGCCACGGCCCACCCGTCACCGCCGCGACCAGATACCCCACCGCCAACGCAGCCCCCGCGGCCACAACCCCGCCCACCACACCCGCCGACCGCCGCACTCTCGTTGCCATGTGGGGTCCTTCGGAGCCGCAGCCCCGCCGGATCGGTCGTCGGGCGGACCGCCACCACCGTCTAACCTCGCGCGGCCGACGCAGTTCACGCTCAACACGCGCCGCCAGACGTGCCCAACGGATGGTTGGTGGGTGGTGCAGGTCCGCCTAGGCGGTTGGGACCAGGTCGGTGATTGGGGCGGCGTGGGCTTCGGAGTAGCCGGCGGCGGCTAGGCGGTCGAGGGTTGCTTGCAGGACTGCGGTGTCTTCCAGGGTGCGGACCTCGGTGATCTTGCCCCAGCGCATCCGGAGGAACTGGTTGACCACGTTCTGGTAGCGCGTGCCGTCGGCGAGGCCGCAGTCGACCGTGACCGCAGTCGCCACGCGGGTGTTCCACGGCCAGCCGGAGATCAAGATCTCGTCGACGGTGAACTGGGTGTCGGGCAGCAGTCGGAACGCTCGTTGCCACCAGCGGCGCAACGCCTCGTGCGTATGCCGCTCACCGGACAGGGCGTGGTCCCCGTAGAACCGGTAGGTGAAGGTCGGGGCCATGCCCTCGACCATCGCCTCCCAGTTCCCGGCGGTGATCTCGGCGAAGGCCTTGCGGACCTGGGCCGCTACGAATCGGTGGTACATGTCGCTCCCTCGGTTCGGCTTCCCCACCAACCTACGGATAGTGCATTCAATAACGCAACTGACTAGGATGCAGATCATGCGGAACACGTCGTTCGCCGAGTTTCACTGTTCGCTCGCGCAGTCGCTGGAGGTGATGGGCGACTGGTGGTCGCCACTGATCCTGCGCGACCTCTATCTGGGGCTGGACCGGTTCGACCAGCTGGTCACCGACCTGGGCATCTCGCGGAATCTGCTCACCAACCGGCTGGAGACGATGCTCAACGCCGGTCTGATCGCGCGGACGCCGTACCAGGACAGCCCGGTGCGGTACCGCTACACGCTCGCCGAGGCCGGGCGCGAACTCCTGCCGATCCTGATGGCGCTGACCGCGTGGGGCGACCGGTGGATGACTCCGGACGGCGGCCCGCCGATCCAGTTCACCCACACGACGTGCGGCCACCGAACAACGCCGACGGTCGCCTGCTCCGAGTGCGGCGAACCACTCGACACCGAGCACGTCACCCCCACGCCCGGCCCCGGCGGTCGCACCGCCCCCGGCACAGCGCTCATCGCCACGGTGATGCGCTAGGGCGTGTCTCTTAAGTCCGCGCCGTAGCGAGCATGTGCCCGGTGCGGTAGCTCGGCGTGCTGGAGGAGAGGCCTCGATGCTTTTCCATCGTGGCCTTTCCTCCAGTGCGGCGAGGTGCCGTGCCGGGTGCAGCGCAGTAGGCGTGGGCTTAAGAGACACGCCCTAACCCCTGTACGCCGTCGCCGCGAGCTGCACGAACGCCGGGATCAGCGGGTTGGTGTCGGTGGCGGGCCAGGCGGCTACTACTGGACTGGGTGGGAGGTCGGTGACTGGTACGACGACCAGCTCCTCCGATAGGTGATGGCCGAGTGGGGCGAGGCCGATGGTGCCGTTCCAGAGGACGGCTTGGATGCACTCCTGGACTGCTCGGACGACCGGGCCTTCGCGGGATTGGCCGCCGTTCCAGAAGGACTGCCAGAGTGCATCAGTGCCAGGCGGGAACTGGAACCACGCGCGGTCAGCCAGGTCGGCCAAGGTCAGGCGGTCGCGGGTGGCGAGCGGGTCGTCGGTGCGTAGTACGGCGCCTAGCGGGTCGGCGCGGAGTTCGTGCAGGTGCAGGCCTGTTGGGTCGAAGGGAGCACGGGTGATCGCGATGTCGACCAGGCCGGCGCGGAGGCCGCAGGTGGGGTCGGTGAGGTCGGCGTCGCGGATGGTGATGGTGACGGTCGGGTGCAGGCGGCGGTAGCTGTCGGCGAGGCGGGCGATGCCGGGATCGGTGCTGTCGGCAAGGATTCCGACGGTGAGACTGGCCGCGGCGTTGACGCGGGCGCGGACCTGCTCGGATTGCTCCAGCAGGTTGCGGGCTTCGGTCAGGAGCGTCGCCCCAGCCGGGGTGAGCGAGACACCCGCGGCAGAGCGGTGCAGGAGCGTCGTACCGAGGTCGGCCTCAAGCTGGCGGATCGCCCGGCTGAGCGGCGGCTGGCTCATGTGCAGGCGGTTCGCGGCCCGTCCGAAGTGGAGCTCTTCGGCGACCGCCACGAAGTAGCGCAGCAGTCGCAGGTCCATGACCAGCGATGATACCCACCGGGTATCGGCGATACGGAACAAGTCTTGGACGGCCTCGGTCCTACCGCCTGACGATCATCACATGGCTGACTACCCCTTCCCCGATCCGATCGTCGACACCTCCGCGGCCCACGAGGTCGCGCGGGATCTGGTCGTGATCCCCAGCCAGGACGTCGACCTCGTCCCGAACATCGGCCTCATCGGCGGCTCCCAAGCAGTCCTCGTGGTCGACACCGGACTCGGCCCGCGCAATGCCGAGCAGGTGCTGAAGTTCGCCACCGAGTACGCCGCGGGACGGCGGCTGTACCTGACCACGACCCACTTCCACCCGGAACACGCTTTCGGCGCACAGGCCTTCGCCGGGGAGGCGACGTACCTGGTGAACTCCGCCCAGGCGACCGATCTGTCCGCCAAGGGAGACGGCTATCTCGCGATGTTCCGCCAGCTCGGTACGGCGGTCGCGCGCGAACTCGACGGTGTGGAGCTGCCGACGGCTAACCTCGTGTACGACGACACCCATGAACTCGACCTGGGCGGACGAGTGGTCCAGCTACGACCGACCGGACGGGCGCACAGCCGTGGCGATCAGATCGTCACGGTCGCGGATGCCTCGGTCATGTTCACCGGCGATCTCGTCGAGACCGGGCAGTTCGCGATCTTCCCGTGGTTTCCGCCGCACGACACCGACGTCTCCGGCGTCCGCTGGATCAAGGTCATGGAGCACCTCACCGCGTCGAACCCGGCGATCGTCGTACCCGGCCATGGAAGTGTCGGCGACGCCCGGCTGCTCGTCGACGTCCGCGACTACTTGACCGAACTGCGCGACGAGACGTGGGTACGGCGGGATTCGGCGCTGCCGGTGGAGACCATCGCCGAGGAGGTCCGGGCGCTGATGATTTCGCGGCACCCGGACTGGCGGCTGCCTGAGTGGATCGACCGCGGTGTCGGCTGCCTATGCTCGGAGTACTAGTTCTCCAAGGTGATCTCGGAGCAGGCAGTGAAGCGAAAGGTGCCGCCGGCGACCTGATTGTTGCTGATGGCAAGATTCCGGACGCTCTTGGCTTCAACCAGCAGACCGCCGTCGAAGGTGTTGTCCTCGATCCGGATATTCTCGTGGACCGGGCCGTCGAGGACTGCGTTCTCCGGGTTGATCAGGATGCTGGCATGGCCCGGAGCGGGCCGGCGGAAGGTGTTCCGGCGGATCGTCAGGTCGCGGACCGGGCCGGATTCGTACCAGCCAGAGGCGTCCGCGGTGATCAGGATCGCGGACATGTCCAGGCCGTCGAAGACGTTGTCCTCGATGACGGCCGGCCGGCGGGTGGACACCAGCACCCCGCGGGTGGGGATGTTGCGGAAGGTGTTCCCGGCAATGTGCACCGACGACGTGTAGGTGATGTTCTCGACCGCGAAGGCCTCCGGATCCGCGAGGACCTCAGCGGGTACGTCGCGATCGAGTACGACGCTCATCGTCGTCAGCTCGTGTGAGTCCCGACCGGTCGGCCCGGTCACCGCGGTCACCGTCGCCTGACCGACCGCGCGCAGACTGGCCCGGTTGGCGATCTCCAGTTCGTCACCGACGGCGAACTGTGGGAACCCGGCCGTCTCGTGATGCGCGTACCGCAGGTGCAAGCTCCGGCCATCGATCTTGGTGATCGGGAGGTACGTCCCGTGGATGTTGATGGCGTCGTCATGGGCGCCGTCGAAGGTGTTCCCGGTGATCGTCACGGTCCCCTTGACGCCCGACATCTGCACGAAGTCCGCGAAGGCGGCGGCGATCCGGCCCGAGGTCCGGTCGGTGGCGAACTCGTTGCCTGCCACAACGATGTTCTCGCTGAACTGACCGAGAATGCCGAACCCGTGCAGGTATCGCGCTTTCAGATCGGTGACCGCGACATCCTTCGACTGCCAGATGAACCCGGCCGCCGTGTCCCGCGTGACCTCGCGCAGCGAATAGACCAGTCCGAGGCCGTCCGGCGTCGCCTCGGAGCCGTAGTCGATCCGCAACCGCCGTTCGCCGAGGTCGGTCACCGACACCACGCCCTCGAACAACCACGCCGGCCGCCTGCTCGCCAGGCCTGCCACGGGGTCGAAGACCTGCTGCCCGTTGGACAGTTGGTCGGATGAGTACCGCCAGTAGGACTGACCGTCGTACGGGCTGGGCTCGGTCAGGAAGGAAACTTGGCCGCCCTCGACGACGTACGGGCTGCCTGCGGGGACGGACACGATGCGGTAGCCGGGGCCGGTCTCGATGATTGTCAGGTCGATGACGCGTGGGGCTGACTGGTCGAACTCGAAGTTCGTCAGCGTCACGTTGCTGGATCCGATGACGGCGAAGAGGCCGAGCTGGCCGTGCAGCTGGAACCGCGATCCCTGGCCGTCGATGGTCAGGTCGTCGATCCCCTCGACGTACAGGGCGAACCGCTTGAATCGGACCGCCGGATCGGCACCGGCCGTGTTCGACAGGTACAGCTCCTGGGGGACGGCCTGATCTGGGTAGAACTGGTAGGTCCCCTTCGGGAAGACCAACCGCTTGGGCCCGGTCTCCCCGCGCGCTGCCTCGAGCACCTTCGCCACGGCCGCCGTACTGTCGGCACGCCCGGTCCGATCCGCCCCGAACTCCGTCACATCAAGCACACTTGATCGTACATCATATAGGAAACTGCGCTTTCAGGTGAAACCCGGTGGCCGCTGATGACGGCCCAGCGGATACTCGGGGGATGCCGCGGTCCGAGGTCGTGCCCCTACGCCGGAATCGGCCGTTCGCGTTCTTCTGGACCGCGCAGCTGCTCTCGAACGCCGGTACGCAGGTGAGCGAGCTGGCGATCCCACTGATCGCCGTACTGACGCTGTCCGCCGGGCCGACCGCCATGGGGGTGCTGACCGCGCTCGAGTCGCTGCCCGTGCTGGTGCTTGCGCTCTTCCTCGGTGTGTACGTCGACCGCCTCCGGCGCGGGCGATTGCTGTTCTGGTCGAACATCGGCCAGGGCGTTCTCATCGGCACCGTTCCGGTGGCGGCCGCGTTCGGCGTGCTCACGATGGCGCAGCTCTACGTGGTGACCTTCGCGGTCGGCACTCTCGCTCTCGCCTACGGACTCGCTCACACCGCCTACGTCCCTGCGCTGGTGACCGACCGACGGCAGCTCACCGCGGCGAACAGCAGCATCGCGTTGACCGACTCAGTGACCGCAGTGGCGGGACCTGGGCTCGGCGGGGTGCTCGTTCAGTTGCTGACGGCACCTATCGCGATCGCCGTCGACGCCGTGTCGTTCCTGGTGGCCGCCGTACTCCAGGCCGCCGGGCGCGGTCCAGATCCGCTACCGCCGGCCGAGAAGGTCCGCTTCGGACTGTCCATCCGGGCCGGCTTCGCCGCCTTCCGGCAGCAACCCGGGATCGTCGCGATCACGATGGGCAAAGGCAGCTCCGACTTCTTCCACTGGGGTGTGCTGGCCCTCTACGTCCTGTACGCCGTCCGCGAGCTCGGCCTCTCCCCAGCCGCAATCGGTGCGATCGCCGTACTGGGTTCGCTCGGCCCGTTGCTGGCCGGCCTCATCACCACACCCATCACCCGCCGCTTCAGCCCCGCCTGGACCGCCGTCATCGCCGCAATCTTCGGCGGCGGCGGCCTCCTCATCCCCTTCGCCACCGGCCCCGACTTCCTGGTGATCGCCATCATCGGCCTAGGACAATTCCTCCTGGGCCTGGGCGTGGTTCACCTGATCATCATCCGCGCCACCATGCTCCAGCACACCGTCGAACCCAGCCTGCTGGGCCGCGTCGGCTCCGTCATCCGCCTGATCGAATGGGGCACCGGCCCCATCGGCGGCCTCACCGGCGGCCTCCTGGGCGCCGCCATCGGCCTCCGCCCAGCCCTCTTCATCCTCACGGCCGGCACCCTGACCGCCGTCCCCTGGATAGCCACCGCCGCCGCCCGAGGCCACCTCACCCC
>NZ_SMKA01000284.1 GCF_004348455.1 Kribbella albertanoniae | reverse complement strand
CGAGATCTACACAAGGCTATTCGTCGGCAGCGTCAGCTGTGTATAAGAGACAGATCTCGAGGAGCTCGGCGTCGTCGCCTTCGGGTGGGGCGGCGACTATGGAGGCGGAGACCATGCCCAGGGCTACGCCCCAGCGTTCGGCGAGGATGCCGTAGAGGGAGTTCTGGGCCAGGTCGACGTCTTCCAGGCCGGGGTAGCGGCGCAGCGAGAGGGCTGTGCGCTCGATGGCCATGGGCTCGCCGTCGGCGGTGCGGAGGCGGACGAGGTGCAGGACGGGGGTGCCGAGGGGCTCTTCGAGCTCGCGGGCCAGGGCGTCCTCGGCGGCGGCTACGCGGTGCTCGAGGACCTTGGCGCCTGGGGTGATGCCGCGGGCGACCATGTCCTGGCTGAAGGAGGAGGCGAGCATCCGGGAGGGGCGCGGCTCGGCGACGAAGGTGCCGCCGCCGGGGCGGCGGGCGGCCAGGCCTTCGGCGACCACGCGGTCGACCTCCTGGCGCACTGTCATCCGGGCCACGCCGAAGCGCTCGGCCAGGACGCGCTCCGAGGGGAGCACCGTACCGACGGCGAGCGAGCGGGTGAGGTTCTCCAGGATCTCGCGAATCTGGTCACCCTTGGGCCGGTCGGGCCGCAGCTCCGTGGGGAGATCGGCGAGGTCGCCGGGGTTGTTCCGTGGGCGGGCCATGAGCTCAGTATCCCTGGAATTCTGGCCGGCAAACCGGTTGCCGGGGGCGCTGACCGCGAACGTCGTGCCGATCGATCGGGTGCTTGCAGAACCACCGCGACGGCGCTGTCGCAGTGGACCAATGTCAGCCCGACTGTAACCGCTGCCACCGACTCACGGCCAGTGACGAGTCAGGGTAGTTTTAACGTTATGCGTCGCGCACAGTTCGTGAACGAAAGTGGATCGAACGGCGAGTGGAAGCGGCAGGGCAACCGGTTCACCGACCGGATCAGCCAAGCCTCCACCTCGTCACCTGGTGAGGGCCCGGACGCGGAGGGCCGCTGGCCGGTCGAGCCCGGGCGGTACCGGCTGGTCGTCAGCCTGGCCTGTCCGTGGGCACACCGATCAGTCATCGTACGGCGGCTGCTCGGGCTCGAGGATGCGATCAGCCTGGCCGTCGTCGACCCGGTCCGCGACGAGAAGGGCTGGCGGTTCACGCTCGACCCGGACGACCGGGATCCGGTCCTCGGCATCCAGTACCTGTCCGAGGCCTACCTGCGCACCGACCCGTCGTACGACGGACGTGTGACTGTGCCCGCGATCGTCGACACCGTGACCGGGCTGGTCGTCACCAACGACTACCCGCAGATCACGCTGGACCTCTCGACCGAGTGGGTCGACCACCACGCGGCAGGCGCGCCCCAGTTGATCCCCCCAGATCGCGCCGAGATGGATCAGCTGATCGACGAGATCTATCGCGATGTGAACAACGGCGTCTACCGCTGCGGATTCGCAACCAGTCAGGAGGCGTACGAGGCGGCGTACGACGCTCTGTTCGCGCGGCTCGACGTACTTGAGGAGCGGCTGCAGGACCGCGACTACCTGGTCGGCGACACGCTCAGCGAGGTCGATGTCAGGCTGTTCACCACGTTGGTGCGGTTCGATGCGGTGTACCACGGGCACTTCAAGTGCAACCGGAACAAGCTGACCGAGTTCCCCAACCTGTGGGCGTATGCGCGCCGGCTCTACCAGCGCGAAGGCTTCGGGGAGACGGTCGACTTCGAGCAGATCAAGCGGCATTACTACGTCACACACACGACCATCAACCCCACCGGAATCGTGCCGAAGGGACCGGACCCGCAGGTCTGGCTCAGCTGAAGGCGAAGTAGCGCAACCACAGGTACGGCGCGGCGACGGCGATCGTGATCGCGGTGATCACCACGCCCTTACGGGTGAACGCCCAGAAGCTGATCGGGTGCCCGGCGCGCAGTGCCAGACCGATCACGACGACGTTCGCACTCGCGCCGACCGCGGTCGCGTTACCGCCGAAGTCGGCGCCGATCGCGAGCGCCCACCAGAAGGCCTGCGCCTGGGCCGGGTCGGCGACCGATCGGGTCAGTTCGAGAACCACCGGGCTCATCGTCGCGACGTACGGGATGTTGTCGATGACGCCGGAGAGCACCGCGGACACGACCAGGATCAGCATGACGGTCAGCAGCACGTGGCCTTCGGTCACCGCGCCCACCTGCTTGGCCAGGTCGGCGACCACGCCCGTCTTCACCAGTGCTCCGACCATGATGAACAAACCCGCGAAGAACAACAGGGTCTGCCACTCGACCGCGGCCATGTAATCCCGTGTCGGCACCTTCGAGATCAGCACCAGCACCCCGGCGCCGAGCAGTGCCACCACCGCCGGCTCGAGGTGCAGGAACGAATGGCTGACGAAACCCACGAAGACGAGCAGCAGTACGGCGCCACACTTGATCAGCAGCCCGCGGTCCTCGATCGCCTCGCGCTCGTTCAGCCGCAGCACACTCGCGACCCGATCCGGGTCGGCGGTGAACGATCCTTTGAACAACCGCGGCAGGACGAGGGTGAACACCACCATCTCGATCACCACCAGTGGCGCCATGTGCACCAGGAAGTCGTTGAACGACAGGCCCGAGCGGCTGGCGATGATGATGTTCGGCGGGTCACCGATCAGGGTCGCCGCACCACCGATGTTCGAGGCCATCACCTCGGCGATCAGGAACGGGATCGGGTCGACGCCGAGCCGGTCGCAGACCAGCAGCGTGACCGGCGCGATCAGCAGCACCGTGGTCACGTTGTCGAGGAACGCCGAGGCCGTCGCGGTGATCAGCGTCAGCAGGATCATCACCCGCAACGGCGAGCCGCCGGCCCGCTTGGCCGCCCAGATCGCGACGTACTCGAAGACGCCGGTACGGCGCAGCACGCCGACGATCGCCATCATCCCGAACAGCAGGAAGATGACGTTCCAGTCGACACCGGTCTCGGCCGAGTAGAACGCGTGCTCGGAATCCGTGACGCCGAGCGCGAGCAGGACGGCGGCACCACCGAGCGCGGCCAGGAGTTTGTGCGTCCACTCGGTCGCGATCAGGACGTAGGCGATCACGAAGACCGCGACCGCGATGATCGTCATCGCGGCTCGCCGCGGGTCAGTGCGGAGTGAGCGCCAACTCGAGCAAGCGGGAGGCGGTGATCGCCCCGAGGATCTGACGATCGCGTACGACGGCGACCAGCGGGCAGCGCAGCCGGGCCATCAGGGCAGCGATCTCGAGAACCGTGTCGTCGGCGTTGACGACCGGGATCTCCCGCGGCTCGTCCGGCAACAGCTTGCGCACGGTCATTCCGGCCAGCTTGTCCGCGACCCGGTCGGCCAGCGGCTCGTCGATCACCCGGGCCAGTGACGGGTCGTCCTGGACGTAGCTCGGCACCAGGAAACGAACCACCTGCGAGGCCGGCAGCACGGCGTACGGGCAACCGTCCGGACCGGTCACGATCAACCCCGGCAGGCGCCGGCCGGCCAGCAGTCTCGCCGCGTCCAGGGCGTCGTCGTCCAGCCCGACAGTCGGGTACTCCTCGGCCATCTGCTCTCCGTGCACCCTTGCAGCGTACGCCGGGCGCGCGCCGTACCGTGAGTTCTCTCACAGGGCTCTGACGGGCGATGTGCATGCGGCCTCCGGGCAGTGATGAGCGTCCCGAACCCTGAAGGGACTCGGGTCTGCCGACCAGACTTCCCGGCGCACCGCGCCCAACCCTGCCGTAATCGGTGACCGTCGGCAACTGCGACACGATAGAATGACGGCGTACGAGTCGCCGCCCGACGGGTCGCGACAGGTGTGCCGGGAAGCCTGGTCGGCAAGCGTTGACGTGATCCCGAAAACGAAGGGCCGACCCCGATGAGCCAGCCCCAGCACACCCAGCCACGCCGGCAGGCGTTTCCCCGCATCCTCGGCCGCGAGCGAGCCTACGTCGCCGAGACGCTGCGCGCCGAGACGACCGGCGGCATGCTGCTGCTCGCCGCCGCGGTCGTCGCGCTGATCTGGGCGAACTCGCCCTGGCAGGGCGGCTATCACCATCTCCGCGACCTCCAGCTGGGACCGCTGACGGTCGAGTCCTGGGCCTCGGACGGCGCGCTCACGTTGTTCTTCTACCTGGCCGGCGTCGAGCTCAAGCGGGAACTCGTGGTCGGGTCGCTGTCGCGGCTCAGCGAGGCCGTCGTACCGGTGGTCGCGGCGATCGCCGGAATGGTGCTTCCGGCAATCATCTACGTGGCGGTGAACCTCAAGGACGGCCGACCCGAGGGTTGGGCGGTGCCCACGGCAACGGATATCGCGTTCGCGCTGGCGGTGCTCGCGATCGTCGGCTCGTCCCTCCCGAGTGCGCTGCGCGCGTTCCTGCTCACCCTGGCGGTCGTCGACGACTTCGGCGCGATCCTGGTGATCGCGGTGTTCTTCTCGCACGGTTTCCACCTGGTTCCGCTCCTGCTCGCGATCGCCCTGATCGCGGTCTGGTTCGTTGCCCAGCGCTACCGAATCCGTACGCCGTTCCTGTACGTGCCGGTCGCGCTCGGGGCGTGGTGGTTCATGCACGAGTCCGGGATCCACGCGACCATCGCCGGTGTCGCGCTCGGACTCGTCACCCGCGTGGTCGCGGACAAGGGTGAGGAGCATGCGCCCGCGGAGCGGATCGAGCACCGGCTGCGGCCGTGGTCCGCGGGCGTCGCCGTACCGGTGTTCGCGTTGTTCGCGGCCGGGGTGACCTTGAGCAGCGACACGATGCGACAGCTGGTGACCGACCCGGTGGCGATCGGGATCGCCGCGGGTCTGGTGATCGGCAAGGCGATCGGCGTGTTCGGCGGGTCCTGGCTGACTGCACGGTTCACCCGGGCCGAGCTCAACTCCGACCTCGCCTGGCGTGACGTCGGCGCGGTGTCGGTGCTGGCCGGGATCGGATTCACCGTGTCGCTGCTGATCGCCCAGCTGGCGTTCGCCGGCGACATCGCGCAGGTCGAGCGGGCGAAGGCCGCCGTACTGATTGCGTCCGTGCTGGCTGCCCTTCTCGCCTCGGTCCTGTTGTTCCGCCGCAATCGTGTGTACGCCGACTGACTACCGGTAGTGTCGGGGCACGGACGCACGGAAGGAGCACCATGAGCGGGGACGAGCCCACGGTCGGTCAGCTGGTCGCCAAGGCCAGCAAGGATCTGTCCGACCTGGTCCGCAGCGAGGTCGAGCTGGCCAAGACCGAGCTCAAGAAGACCGCGGTCGCGGCCGGGACCGGCGCCGGGATGTTCGCTGGAGCGGCCTTCCTGGGGTTGCTCGCGATCGTCCTGCTGTCCGTCGCGCTGGGCTACGCCTTCGTGGCGATCGGCCTGCACCCGGCGCTGGCGTTCGTCGCCGCCGCTGTGGTCTACCTGCTGATCGCGGCCGTGCTGGTGCTGCTCGGCAAGCGCGCGCTCGGCAAGGCGAAGGGCCCGGAGCGGGCGATCGAGACCTCGAAGGAGTCGGTCGAGGTGCTCAAGGCGATCGGCAAGGGCGACTGAGCCCGGCGGGTGTCGTCGACCTGCTGGTCGACGGGCCTTGGTCGCACTCGCTGGTCGCGGCCAACGGGGCACGGTTCCACGTCGCCGAGTGCGGAGCGGCCGATGATCCGCTCGTGCTCTTCCTGCACGGGTTCCCGGAGTTCTGGTGGGCCTGGCGGCATCAGCTCCCGGTCGTCGCGGCCGCCGGCTATCGCGCGGTCGCGATGGACCTGCGTGGGTACGGCGCCAGTGACAAGACACCTCGGGGTTACGACCCCTACACCGCGGCCGCTGATGTCTCCGGCGTGATCCGCTCGCTCGGCGCGACCGATGCGGTCGTCGTCGGCCACGGCTGGGGTGGCTTCATCGGCTGGTCGGCCGCCGTACTGGCACCGCGTCAGGTCCGCGCGCTAGCGGCCGTGTCGGCCCCACATCCGTTGCTGCTGGCGCGATCCGGGCAACGGCGTGCACTAGCCCGTACGGCGTGGTTCCAGCTCCCCGTGCTGCCCGAACGACGGTTGCTCGCGCAGGACGGCGTACATATCGAGCAACTGTTGCGTGACTGGGCGGCCCCGGGTGGCTCGTTCCCTGATGCGGAGGCGTCGCGGCGGTATCGGGCGGCGCTGCAGGTGTGGCCGGCACCGCATTGTGCGTTGGAGTATCACCGCTGGTTCGCCCGATCCCGGTTCCGCCCGGACGGCCGGAAGTATTCGGCCCGCATGCGTACGCCGGTCGCCGTACCGGTGCTGCAGATCAACGGAGCGCAGGACCCGGCTGTCTCCCCCACCGCAACGACGCCGCCCCACCTCGTGACGGCGCCGCTGCGGCACGAACTGATCACCCCCGCCGGTCACTTCCCCCACGAAGAGACCCCCGAGCTGTTCAACACCCAACTCCTGGACTGGCTCAACGCCCTTGCGGGATCGACTGCGTGACGTTGGAAACGCTCTCGACCATCCAGGTGTTGCCCTGCTTCTCGAGCCGGTAGAGCGCGGACTCCTTGTAGCCGCAGCCCTCGGAAACGCCGGCCCGAACCTCTCGGTCGCGGCCCTTCCCGACCACCTTGCCGAGGAAGACGATCGGTATGTCGAGCTTCAGGCAGCTCTCGTAGGCCGTCGTCTTCTGCGGCGACGCGTGGCGCGGCTGGAGCTGCACCCAGCTGACCTTGTTGCCCTGACCAACGGCTTCGGCGATGTCGTTCCGCTGGACCTCGGAGATCTCCACATCGGCAGCGGCCAGCGCGACACCTCGCTGGGGTGCCTTCGCCTGGATGACCATCGAGGCGACGGTGCTCCAGATCTGTGCGTCCTCGCTCACGGTCCGCGCCGCGGCTGGTGGCGGCGCGGTGGGTGCGGGCCGCTGGGCGGTGTTGATGCTGCCGTTCATGACGGTGCCCGCCAGGACGGTGACGACGGCGGCCGCTGCGACCAGGGCGGGCGCGATCCGCCGGCGCTTGGTTGCCTCCGGCAAGCTCTTGAGATCGTCGGCATGGTCGGTGAAGGTCTCCCGGAGGAGGTCGCCGAGCTGTTCGTCGGTGAGTTTGGGCATCTCAGTCTTCCTCCTCGGTCGACAGGTGGTCACGCAGGTTGGCCAGGGCTCGGGACGCGTTCGACCGGACCGTGCCGGTGGCAACACCGAGGATGGTGGCGATCTCGTCGTCGGACAGATCTTCGTAGTACCGGAGCACCAGTACGGCGCGCTGCTGGCGCGGCAGCGTCGTCAACAGCTGCCAGGTCGCATCCTTCATTGCCTGGCGCGAGCCGATGTCCTCGTCGGACGGTCTGTCGACCGGGTCGGCGAGTGGGACCTCACGGTTCTTGAGGATCCGGCGCCAACTCAGGAACTCGTTGACCACCATCGTCCGCAGGTAGGCCTCGGGATGGTCCAGGCCGCTGATCCGGTCCCAGCGCCGGTGTGCCCGGGCGAGCACGGTCTGCACCAGGTCCTCGGCGCTGTGCAGGTTCCCGGTCAGCATCAGGCCGAGGCGGATCAGCCGACGCTCGGTCGCGCGCACCAGCTCGTCGTACGTCACCGTTCCGTCCATGGTTGCCGTCACACTCCTCGAACGCGGCGGCAGGGCGGATCTGCTGCACCTCAGGTGCAGGTTTTTGTGGAAACCTCTTGAGTCGCGGTCGAACCCTCGCGGGCGTCGTCGGAGACCTGCTCGGCGGTCAGCACGTAGCCGGTGCGGTTGTCCTCGACCGAGGCCGCGAAGACCACGCCGTACACGGTGCCCTTCGAGGACAGCAACGGGCCGCCGGAGTTGCCCGGGCGGACCGAGGCCCAGATCGAGAAGGCCTGCCGGGTGACCGTGCGGTCGCCGTAGATGTCGGGGCCGCGCAGCCGCTCCTCGGAGCGGATCCGGGCCGGCTCGGAGTCGAAGGGACCGTTCTCCGGGTAGCCGAGGACGACGGCCGGGTCGTCGGCCTTCGCGGTGAAGTCGAACTGCAGCGGCTTGATCTCGAGCTTCGGCACGTACAGGACGGCGATATCGACCTCGGGATCGAACAGTACGACGTTCGCCTCGTAGGACTTGCCGTTCACCTCGACCTGCGGTGCGCTGACGCCGGCGACGACGTGTGCGTTCGTCATCACGCGTTGCGGGGCGTAGACGAAACCGCTGCCCTCCAGACCGCGTGAGCAGTTGGCCACGCCGGTGACCTTGGCGATCCGGCTGTACGCCTGGCGAACCGCCGGCTGCCGGGCGATCGCGCTGTCCGGCGGCTGGGTGTCGCGGATCCGCTCGGGCACGAAGGGGTCGAGGAAGCGCGGGAACAGGTCGGTGTTCACCACGTCGTTGAAGGCCTGCAGCGCCTTGTCGGCACCGGCCGGCAGCACCTGGTCGACCTTGGCCAGCACCTCGGAACCACGGACCGCGGACGTGACGCTGGGGATCCGCGCACCGCTCACGGCGACGCCGAGCACCCAGGAAACGATCAGCACCGAGGCGGCAGCCAGCACGGCCCCGCCGAGCGCGTCGACCGCCTTGACCGGCTTCCAGGAGATCTTGTTGCGCAGTTTGGACCCGACTATGGCGCCGACCGTCCGGCCGATCGAGGCCAGGATCACCACCAGGACCAGCGCGGCGAACGACACCGAGACACTCGGCGAGAAGTTGTCCAGCACCCGCGGTACGCCCCAGACGCCGATCGCGGCGCCGCCGAGCAGCCCGAGGGTGGCACACGCACCCAGCACGAATCCTTCGATGTACCCCGAGATCGCCACCAGCAGGGTGACGACCACCAGTGCCCAGTCGAGGTTGCTCACTCCACGTCCTCCGGATCGTTCCCGTCCGTCCGGCCGAGGTCGTGCTCGATGGCGGTCATCCGCCGCACGTCCTCCGACCGGCGGCCCTCGCTCCGCCAGGCCGCCTCCACCAGTCGGTCGGGTAAAGGTACGACGTTCGAGGGGTCCCAGTCGCGCGCCCAGCCGCCGAGCATCAGCAATTTGTCCAGCAGCCCGGCGGTAAATCCCCAGACGAACAGGTCGCCGACCAGGAACGCCGGCCCGGTGAACCCGGACGGGTGCCGGCAGGTGACCCGCAGCGCGGGGTCGGCCAGCGTCTGCACCGGGACCGTGAGCACCGAGGCCACCTCGGCCGGATCCACCACAGCCACCGGGGACGGCGTCCGCCACCAGGCCAGCACCGGCGACACGCCGAAGTTGCTGACCGGAACCCAGAGCGCGGGCCAGATCGCGAACGGTACGACGCCGGCCGGATCCAGCCCGGTTTCCTCCCAGGCCTCGCGCAGCGCGGTCCGGATCAACCCGGTCTCGCCGGTACCGTCCTCCGGATCGACGCCACCGCCCGGGAAGGCGATCTGGCCGGCGTGTTTGCGCATCGTCCAGGACCGCTCGGTGAGCAGCACCTCGGGACCGTCGTTGCCCTCGGCAAGCAGGATCAGGACGGCCGAGCTCCGCACCGACGGGTCGTCGGGCGGCAGGAAGCGGGACAGGACGTTCGGGTCGACGTCCGCGGAGGCCTTCGCGAGCGGATGCAGCCAGTCCGGGATCTGTACGTCGTCGAACGTCACAGCTCGACCCCCAGCCGCTCCCGCACCAATTGCTCCAGCTGCTCCTGCGAGGTCAGCACGCCGTTGTGCAGGGTGAACTTGCCGTCCTTGTCGACGAACACCGTGACCGGTGGGCCGCCGACCTTGAACGTCTTGCGCACCAACTTCTCGGAGTCCACCAGATGGGGGAAGTTGAGCTCGCGGTCGCGCGCGAACTTCACCGCGAGCTCGGGACGCGGGTCGGCATAGTCGATCCCGAGGATCTGCAGTTTGCCCGCCGCCTTCTTCTGCAACTCCGCCAGGTACGGCGCTTCGTCGCGGCACGGCGGACACCATTGCGCCCACACGTTGATCACCAGCGGGCCGCGCAAATCGGCCAGCCGGACATCCGGTCCGCTGCCGAGACAGGGCAGCGTGATGTCGGGCAGGCCGTTGCTGACCGGCGGCCGGGACTCGGTCGGTGGGCAGGCAACCAGCTTGTCGGCTCCGGCAACCGCGGTCGGCTGGGCGCCCGGCGTACCGGCTCCTTGCCCTTGTCCACAGCTGGCCAGAACCGTGAGCAGGACGGCGGCCGCCAGCAGGTGCCTCACGCGGCCGGGACCTTCACCAGCTTCGCGGCGGACTCGTAGTCGGTCGGGCCGGCACCGTACGACGGGCACCACTGGGCGACCGGGCAGGCGCCGCAGGCGGGCTTCTTGGCGTGGCAGCGGCGGCGGCCGTGGAAGATCAGCCGGTGCGAGAGCATCGTCCAGTCCTTCTTCGGGAAGAGGGCGCCGATCAGGTGCTCGACCTTGACCGGGTCCTCCTCCTCGGTCCAGCCGAACCGGCGGACCAGCCGGCCGAAGTGCGTGTCGACGGTGATCCCGGGGACGTTGAAGGCGTTGCCGAGGACGACATTGGCCGTCTTGCGGCCGGTGCCGGGGAGCTTCACCAGCTCCTCGAGCTTGCCTGGGACGACCCCGTCGTACTCGTCGACGAGGACCTGGCCGAGCTTCATCACACTGTTCGTCTTCGCGCGGAAGAAACCGGTCGGCTTCAGGATCGCCTCCATCTCCTCGCGGTCGGCCTCGGCCATCGCCTGGGCCGTCGGATACTTCGCGAAGAGCGTCGGGGTGACCTTGTTGACCATCACGTCGGTGGTCTGGGCCGACAGGATGGTGGCCACCAGCAACTCGAGCGGAGTCGTGAAATCGAGCTCACAGTGCGCGTCCGGGTACGTCTCGGTGAGCACTTTGTGCATCTTCCGGGCCCGCCGGACGAGCTGGCTGGACGTCTCCCCGGCGAACACCGGGGCCTTGCGGGGAAGCTTCAGCGTCACCGTCTCCAACGCCCCGGGGACGGGGTGTACGACGGCTTCCGCGACACGCTGGGATGGCATGCAGGCCAGCCTACGTGGCGGGGCCGACACTGGAGGGGCTACGGTTTTGGGGCGAGCGGGTGGATACGCTCATCTCGCCGGGTGGGGTGATCCCCCGTCCGTAGTCGTGGTCGAAGGTCCTAGGAGGCCCCAAAGTGGATGCCACAGTGATCAAGCAGGCGCCGCTGTTCAGTCAGCTCGACGACGAGGCAGCCGACGCGCTGGCCGCGTCGATGACGGAAAGCCGGCTGCGCCGTGGCCAGGTGCTGTTCCACGAGGGCGACTCCGGGGACCGGCTGTTCATCGTCGTCGAGGGCAAGGTCAAGCTCGGCCGCACCTCCGCCGACGGCCGGGAGAACCTGCTCGCCGTCCTCGGCCCGGGCCAGATGTTCGGCGAACTGTCGCTGTTCGACCCCGGACCGCGCTCGTCCACCGTCACCGCCGTCACCGACGCGTCGATGATGTCCCTGACCCACGACGAGCTCCTGCGCTGGCTGGCCGGCCGCCCCGAGGTGGCCCGCGGCCTGCTCCTGCAGCTCGCCTCCCGCCTCCGCAAGGTCTCCGACGTCGTCGCCGACCTGGTCTTCTCCGACGTCCCCGGCCGCGTCGCCAAGGCCCTGCTGGACCTGGCCAGCCGCTTCGGCCGCACCGCCGACGACGGCGTCCACGTCCACCACGACCTCACCCAGGAGGAGCTGGCCCAACTGGTCGGCGCCTCCCGCGAAACCGTCAACAAGGCCCTGGCCGACTTCGCCTCCCGAGGCTGGGTCCGCCTCGAGCCCCGCTCGGTAGTCCTCCTGGACGTAGACCGCCTCC
>NZ_SMKA01000283.1 GCF_004348455.1 Kribbella albertanoniae | reverse complement strand
CGACGACATCGTGCAGGAGGCGCTGGCGCGGGCCTGGGTGAAGCGGGCCCAGTACAACGGGAGCCGGGGGACCGCTTCGGCGTGGTTGCTGGCGATCACGGCCGACCAGGCGCGGAAGGCAGCGCGGAAGGTGCGGCCGGCCGGGGTGCTGGAGGAGTTCGACGGGCCGGGGGTGCGGTCCGATGTGGAGGGGCGGATCGATGTCGGGCAGGCGCTGGGGGAGTTGCCGGCGCGGCAGCGGCTGGCGGTCGACTGTTTCTACTTCGCGGATCTGTCGGTGGCCGACACGGCCGCGGTGATGGGGTGTTCCGAGGGCACCGTGAAGTCCACGTTGTCCGATGCGCGGGCTCGCTTGCGCACGTTGCTGGAGGTCAGGGAATGAAGATCGACGACGTCGACGAGCTGCTGGTGCGGGCCGGTGCGCAGTGGCGCGCCGATGAGCCGTCGGCACCTGAGCCGGATCTGGACCGGATCACGGGTGCGCGCCAGCGGCCGCGGCGGTGGGTGCCGGCGCTGGCTGCGGCCAGTGTGGTGGCGGTTGCTGCGGCGACCTTGAGCATCCTTCCCAACGGCGGCACAGCGGCGCCGCAGACCGCCCAAGCACCTGCACCGACACCCGAGGCCGTCGAGTCCGTTGCCAACGGCAACCAGCCGACCGGTTCGAACGACGACCTGCTGGTCCGCGACGGCACCAAGGTGCGCGTCAGCGGCGAGGTCATCGCCGCGCCGAACGTGCCCCCCGTGTTCTGCCCGTCGCGCCCGATCCCGCTGATCGGTCACATGCCGGGCAAGGCACCGGCGCCGACCTGTCCCGACGGCCTCAAGGTCAGCCTGCAGGGCGTGGATGTCAGCCGGCTGACCGACCTCGCAACCATCCAAGGCGTCCGCACCGGCCGCGCCACGCTCACCGGCATCTGGACCGGCCGGACCATCGCCGTACAGCAGCAGGCTGCGCCGACACCGGAGCGCGACTTCGTGACCCCGCCGCTCCCGTGCCCACCGCCGAAGGGCGGCTGGCCGGTGAAGCCGAGCAACATCGAGGATCCGAAGGTCGCGAAGTTCCTCGACCAGCACCGTGATCAGGCCTTCGGCCCGGTAATCTACCGCCCGTACGGCGACGGTCGCACCAAGCCCGTAGTTGTGTTCGTCGGCGTGGCGCACGGTGACCGGGCAGCGTTCCGGAGAGCGTTCGAAGAGGTCTACGACGGCAATCTCTGCTTGGCCCCGGCCCGGTTGAGCCAGGGGGACGCCGAGCAGCTCTCCGGCAAGGTGGCCGGCCTGATGAACCGCGACGCCCTCGGCATCACCACGTCGTACACGCAGATGGACGGTGCGAGCGAGAACGTGCGGCTATTGGTCTACACGGATGCTGTGAAGGCGGCGCTGGCTCCGATCGGCCTCGACAACCTGCGGATCGAGCCTGCGGTCGTGCCCGTGAGGTAGCCGATCCAACGGCGGGGACCGAAGGTGGTCTTCGACCAGGATCGAAACGCCGGACGGACCTGTCCTTGCCGTGTCATCGTGTCCGCATCGACACGAGGGGTGAGGTATGGCGAAAGTGCTGTCCGGACTCGTAGTAGGGGCATCGCTGGTGCTCTCGGCGTTCTTGCCGATCACCAGCGACGCAGCTCCGACGCCCGTCAAGCAACCGCAGGCCCAGGCGGCGGCCGACGTCCTGCCGGCCCGCCCGAACACGGTCCGTAACCCGGTCCGGGAGAGCGCCGCCGACCCCTGGATGGTGTTTGCCGAAGGCAACTACCACTTGCTCTACACGCACGGCGACAAACTCGTCGGTGTCTCGGCCCCCTCGGTGGCCGGTCTCGCGGCCGCGCCGCAGCAGACGCTCTGGCAGCCGCCGGCCGGTGAGGCGTGCTGCAACCTCTGGGCGCCGGAGATCCACCAGTTCGACGGCAAGTGGTACCTGTACTACACCGCCGACAACGGCAACGACGCCATGCACCGGATGTTCGTCCTCGAGGCCGACCACCCGATGGGCCCGTACACCTTCAAGGCCAAGCTCGACACCGGCGACTTCCACTCGATCGACGGCAGCGTCATGAAGCTCCCCGACGGCCGCCTGTTCCACCTGTGGTCGAGCGGCCGCGCCAACGGCCAGAACCTGTACGTCGCCCCGATGAGCAACCCGTGGACCATCAGCGGCCCGCCTGCCCAGCTCGCCACCCCTGACCAGCCGTGGGAGCAGAACGGCCGCAAGGTCACCGAGGGTCCGGTCTCGCTGATCCACAACGGCAAGGTCTACATCTACTACTCCGCCAGCGCCTGTGAGTCACCCGACTACTCGCTCGGAGTCCTGGAGCTGACCGGCGCCGATGTGCTCAGCCAGTCCGCATGGACCAAGTCCAGCGGGCCGGTCTTCAAGCGCAATGACGCCGGCTGGGTCTTCGGCACCGGTCACCACGGATTCTTCACCTCGCCCGACGGCAAGGAGGCCTGGATCGTCTACCACGGCGTCACGAGCTCGAACGGTACTCCTGTCGGCAGTTGCAGCTCGGGTCGCGCGGTACGGATCGGCAAGGTCTCGTACGACGCCGCCGGGAAGCCGCAACTCGGCGTACCGAAGTCTTCGTGGGAGACGGTCACGCTTCCGAGCGGTGATCCGGGAGCCGATATTGTTGCTGATGGCACCTACAAGCTGTCACCGAAGAACAACCCGGGCAACCTGCTCGAGGTTGCCAGCTGCTCGACTGCCGATGCGGCGAATGTCCAGGTCTGGACCGCGAACGGCGGCGCTTGCCAGCAATGGAAGGTCACCTACAACGGCGACGGCTCGTACAAGCTTCTCGCCGCGCACAGCGGTAAGGCGCTCGACGTGGCGAACTGTTCGGCCGCGAATCACGCCGACGTGATCCAGTGGCCGTACTGGGGTGGCGACTGCCAGGAGTGGTACCTCGATGCCCTGGGCAACGGGTACTACAAGGTGCTCTCGAAGATCGGCGGCAAAGCGCTGGACGTGGACGGCTGCGCTACCGCGGCCGGGGCCGACGTCCGGGTCTGGCCGTACTGGCAGGGCGCCTGCCAGCAGTGGAAGCTGGAGAAGGTCGGATGAAGCGCTGGATGGCACTGATCGCAGCGGCCGGGATGGTTCTCGCCGGTCAGCAGGCAATGGCGACGGAGACCAAGGCCGAGCAGCAGTTCCCGGACGTGAAGACGCGGACCAAGGGCATCATCCCGCCCGGCGGCGTACTGACCTCCAAGACGGGCGGCAACACGATCGACGCGGAGACCCGCGAGACCAAGCCGCGCGCCGACGGCCGGTACCACTACGACTCGCCCAAGCTGATCCAGCGGCTGAAGGCGATGAATGTGAACACCTACCTGTTCGGGATCTGGGAGTCGCCGACGGACTGGGACGATCTGCGTAGTGAGTTCGCCCCGCTGGCCCGGGCGGCCGGGATCGACATCTGGCTGGATCTGGTGCCGCCGTCGGAATGCCAGGCCGACCGGCCCGAGGGTCCGTACCTGGAGGGCTACTGCTCGCGCCCGTTCAAACTCGACTTCATCGCCTGGGCACGTAACATCGCGACGCTCTCGTTGCAGTACCCGAACGTCAAGGCCTGGCAGATCGACGACTTCCTGATCGGCCAGAACGAGAAGTTGTTCACCACTCAGTACCTCGCACAGATCAAGCAGACCCAGGACGCCATCAACCCGAACCTCGGGTTCCTGACCACGATGTACTACTGGGACTACACCGACGCGCACCTCAACCGGCTCGCGCCGTACATCGACGGTGTCCTGTTCCCGTACCTCGGCGGTGGCCAGAGCACGACAGATGCGCGCTATGTCGCTGCCCAGCTGGACGAGTTGCTCGCGAAGCTGACCCCGAAACACCTCGATCTGATCCTGCTGCTCTACACCGACCGGTTCCTCGACGCCGCGCTGCCGCCGACTCCGGAGTACGTCGCGGAGTCGCTCAAGCAGGCGATGCCGTATGCCGCCGATGGCCGCATCGGCGGGATCGTTGCCTATGGCGCCCCGGTCAACTACGACCGGCGTCCGACGATTGCCTCGAACAACCTTGCCCAGACCGGTGAAGGCCGGTTGAGCTTTGCCCAAGGCATCTATACGACCGCTCCGGCGGGTGGGTTCGCGGAGGCCTATCAACAGGTCACGGTCGATCCGGCGGCCGGCAGCTACAACCTGCGGTTCGCGACCTACGACCAGGTCAGCCGGACGCCGGCCAAGTCCGGCAAGCTGTACAAGGAAGTGCTGATCGACGATCAGGTCGTCTGGCGATCGGACGTGGCGGACGAGTTCGGCTTCACCTGGGCGCCGGCATCGGTCGACCTGACCGCCGCCCTGCGCGGCAAGACGACTGCGAAGCTCAGTCTGAAGCTCTACGCCCAGAATCCGGCGAACTTCCCGATCGACGTCGGCTTCGACAGCCTGGTCCCGACCGGTTTCAGCATCGCGAACTTCGGTTTCGAGGACGTCAACCCGGCCACCCGGGCCTGGCAGTTCAAGCAGCAGAGCCCGATCATCCACGGCACGATCGACAAGTTCAGCTCACACCAGGCCAAGGATGTGTACGACGTGATCGCGGCGGCGTTCGGCGGTCAGCCGCAACCCGCCGTACCGACGACTCCGGCCACCCCGATTCCGGGCGACCTGCCGCGAACCGGAACGACGTACCAGCCTGGTGGGGTCGGCGCGATCCGTAACAGCGCGATGTACGGCAAGGGCCGGCTCAGCCTGTTCGTGCCGGAGCGGACGGCGACCACGACGGGGAGCTGTGTCTGGGCCGAGCAGCGGATGGCCGTTGACCCGAACGCCTCGCGGTACGAGATCTCGTGGTGGGACTACGGCGGGTTCGCCGCGGACCTGCTCGGCTATCACATGAAGCAGGTGACGATCGTGACGTCGAAGGAGAAGAAGCTGCTCAGCAACCTTGATGCCGCCGAGTCACCGAAGGTCTGGATGAACGGTCAGGGCAACTGGGGTGCAGTGGACATCACCCAGTTCGTCCGTGGCGAATCGTCGGTCGTCCTGCAGTTCGCGCTGTGTGAGCAGCAAGGCGTGGGTGACTTCCTGGTCGATGTCGGGTTCGACGAGATCGACGCGGTCGGGCTGACTGTGACCAACGGCGACTTCGAGCAGGGCAGTACCGGCTGGACCATCGTCAGCCCGCACCCCGGCATGAAAGCGCAAGTCCTGACCGCCAACTGAGCGGACCATTCGACGGACGTCGTAAGGATATCGATTTCCCGGGCGGTGATGAGACTCTCCAGACGGACTCTCATCACCGCCGCCCCCTTGAGGAGACAGTCGATGTCCGGACGCTTCCGCCTGACCGTCGCCGTACTGACCGGGTTGGTCCTGGCCGTTCCGCTCGTCGCGCCGGCGCCCGCCCTGGCCACTGCCTCGGAAGTTGTGGGTAAGGGGGCGGTCGGGTGGGACACGCTGCGGCAGCTCGACCGGTTGCCGTATCTGTCCGCCGGGACGAGCACCCGCCAGTACTCCGGTTTCGCGCGGAGTGGCAGTAACAACGACGGGTTCGACGGGGCGGACTCGTGCTTGCGGCAGGTCGCCGCCGGGTGCGTGATCGCCGAGGATGCGGGGCCCGGTCAGATCGACTCGATCTGGTTCACGAGGTTGCGCAACGACGTTCCGGACGTCACCGACACCGGGACGATCGCGATCACGCTGGACGGTACGACGGTTCTGAACCGGTCGCTGAAGGACGTCACCGACGGTCGAGTCGGTGCACCGTTCGTGCATCCGCTGGTCGCCAACGCGTCCCAGGCCGGCGGTGGATTCCAAATCAAGGTGCCGATGGCGTACCGGCAGTCGATGCAGATCGTGGTTCAGCACAACCCGTTCTTCTACCACGTGAACTACCGGCACTTCCCGGACGCGGAGGGTGTGACCAGGTTCGACCCGGCCGATCCGGCGAACGACGTACTGACGACTTTGCGCGCAGCTGGTACGGCGGATCCGAAGCCGGCCGCTTCCGGATCGACCACGGCTGGTCAGACGCACCCGGTTGGTGCTGGCCAGGAAGTTGCCTTCGGCACCGTTCAGGGGCCCGGTGCGATCAGTGCGTTGCGGATGCGGTTCGTCGGGGTGACGCCGTCGGACGCCGTACTGGCGGGGTTGCGGTTGCGGATCGCGTTCGACGGCCGCCGTACGGTCGACTCGCCGGTGGGGGAGTTCTTCGGGACCGGTCTGGGCGCGTACTCGGTGAAGTCGCTGATGTTCGCCGCCGACCCTGCCGCGGGTGGCTGGTTCACGACGTGGTGGCCGATGCCCTACCGCGAATCGGCCGTGGTGTCGCTGGTGAACTCCACCGGAGCGGCTGTCGGCAACGTCGAGCTGCAGCTGACGAGTGCACCGGACACAAAATGGAGCACTGCTCTCCTTCCGGGCGGCCCAGCGGCGTACTTCACCGCGTTCTCGCACAGTGGCAAGACTGTGTGGGGTGACGACTGGTTAGTCGCCGACCAGACCGGCCGCGGCAAGCTCGTCGGCGTCGCGCAGACGATGGAGGGTGTCAACCGCGGGTACCTCGAAGGCGATGAGCGGGTCTACCTCGACGGATCGATGTCACCGCAGCAGCACGGCACCGGCACTGAGGACTTCTACGAAGCCGGTTGGTACTTCGCCGGCGGCCGCTACAGCGCGGCCTTCACCGGTAACACCGCGCACGAGGTGGGGAACGCCGGCTGTGCGCAGGAGTGTGATGCGGTTTACCGCCTGCTGCTGACCGAGTCGATCGCTTATGACTCCGCGCTGCGCTTCGGCATCGAACACGGTCAGCAGAACGACTGGTTCGCCGACTACGGCTCGACCGCGTTCCTCTACACGCAACCGACCGTCAGCACTCGCGAGACGGATGCCCTGGATCTGGGCGACTCTGCGGATCGGACCGCCCACCAGTACGCCGATAGCGGTACCTCGGCCACGCTGAGCAGTGTGGCCGAGGGGGACTTCGACTACTTGCCGATCACCGATCAGGTCCGCTCCGGGCAGGGGCCGATCACGTTCCGGATGGCGGTCGATTCCGCTAATCGGGGTGTCCTGTTGCGCCGGATGTCGGACCAGGCGCAGAAGTATCAGGAGGCGTCGGTCAGCGTGGACGACGTACCGGTCGGGACCTGGCGGCAGCCGCTCGGCAACGGGACCATGCGCTGGCTGTCCGACCAGTTCCCGCTGCCTGCATCAGCGACTGCCGGCAAGAGCAGCGTCAAGGTGACGATCACGCCGGTCGGCACTTGGACCGCGGCCAGCTATCTCACGGCGAGCATCGTCGACCCGTACACCGCCGGTGGTGGGTTGGCCGCTCCGAGCGGGTTGACGGCGACGCCGCGTAAGCACGCCGTGCTGCTGAACTGGAATCCGGTGCTGGAGGCAACGTCGTACCGGATCTACTCGGCGACCACGGCTGATGTGCCGGTGACGCCTGCGAACCTGATCGGGACCGCGCCGACACCGGGCTTCCTGCACAAGTCGCTCAAGGGCGGTCTGCAACGGTTCTACAAGGTGATCGCGGTCGATGCCTCAGGCAACCTCGGAACCCCGGCATCGCTGGCCGCGGCTGCGAAGATCGCGACGGTGTCCGATGTCGATGCCGATGGCAAGGATGACATTGTGACGTTCCTTCGCGGTGAGGCAGCCGATGTGTACGTCGCCAAGTCGACCGGCAGCAAGTTCGGCGACGGCAAGCTGTGGCACTCGTCCTTTGCGATCGGCAACGAGATCCCGGCGACCGGTGACTTCAACGGCGACGGACGCGACGACATCATCACCTTCACCCGCGGTACCGCCGCGGACGTCTGGGTCTCGCTGTCGAACGGCGTCGACGGCTACCTCCCGGCCACCAAGTGGCACGACCACTTCGCGGTCGGCGACGAGGTGCCGATGGTCGGTGACTTCGACGGTGACGGTCGCGACGACATCGTCACCTTCACCCGTGGCACCACCCACGACGCCTATGTCTCGCTGTCCGACGGCGGCCGCTTCGTCCAGGACAGCTGGCTCTGGCACGGCGACTTCGGCTGGCCGGGCGAACTCCTCGACGTCGGCGACTTCGACGGTGACGGCCGCGATGACATCGTCACCTTCACCCGCGGTACGACGGCCAGCGTCTTCGTCGCCCTGTCGGACGGCAAATCGTTCCTCGGCACCACCTGGAAGTGGCACGGCCGCTTCGCCATCAACACCGAGACCCCCGACGTCGGCGACTACAACGGCGACGGCCGCGACGACATCGCCACCTTCGCCGGCGGCACCTCAGGCGACGTGTACGTCGCAACCTCCACTGGCACCGGGTTCACCGGCGACGGCGACCTCTGGCACAGCTTCTTCGCCCCAGCCCCCGAAGCCCCCGGCTCCGGCGACTTCAACGGCGACGGCCGCTCCGACATCATCACCTTCACCCGAGGAACAGCCGGCGACGTCTTCGTAGCCCCCTCCAACGGCCAGGACTTCACCCCTGACCCCCAGGCTCCGCTCTGGCACGACTACTTCGCACTCAACGCCGAATGGCCCGCGCCGTCCGCTCTGCGGCCTTAAACCGCATTGTTGAAGGTGGCTCGGTCGTGAAAGAAGTCGACCAGGAGGCGGGCGGTGGCGGCCGGCTGTTCGATGGCGGGGGAGTGGCCGGCGTCGGAGACCATCTCGGGCTGGATGCCGAGGCGCTCGGCGACGTCGTTCTGGACGGCGAGGGGCCAGCCGTCGTCGGTTTCGCCGTAGACGAGTTGGGTGCGGACGCCGGCTTTGGCCAGGCGGTCGGTCTTGTCGACCGCATCAGTCAGGTGCCGGGTGATCGCGGCCAGGCCGATCGGTGAGTTGCTGACGAAGCGCTTGCGGACGAAGGCTGCGATCTCCTCGGGCGGTTCGACGTACGCGGGGTGCTTGGCGTCGTGTTCCAGCTTGAGGTCGTAGACCTGCTCGATCGGGAGGTTGTCCAGACCGAACGCGAGCATCTGCAGACCCTGCAGCGTCTGCTCGTCCGTGAATCCAGCAGGACCGGTGCACAGCAGAGTCAGCGTCGAAAACACCGACGGATCGATGAGCACCGCCTCCCGCGCGACCAGTCCGCCGAACGAGTGCCCAACGAGCTGGCTGTAGCCGCCGAGCGCCACGCTCATCGCCACCACGTCGGCGCCCAGTGCCTCCAGCGTGTACGCCGACGCCTCGTCCGGACCGGGGGTCTCGAACTGGCCCCGCTGGTCCACGCCCACCGCGATCCACCCGTACCGAGCCAGGTGGTGGAGCAGCGGAGTGAAGTCCTCCTTGCTACCGGTCCACCCCGGAACGAGCAGTACCGTGCCGAGCGGCGTACCGATCTCGGGTACTGCCCGGAGGGTCGCGAAGGAGCCGCGGTCGGTCTCCAGAGTGGCTGGATGAACCCCGTCCGGCAGCGTCATCGTTCGTGGCGTACTCACAGGTAAAGAGAGTAGCCGCTTTAGGGCGTGTCTCTTAAGCCCACGCCTACTGCGCTGCACTCGGCACGGCACCTCGCCGCACTGGAGGAAAGGCCACGATGGAAAGACATCGAGGCCTCCCCTCCAGCACGCCGAGCTACCGCACCGAGCACATGCTCGCTACGGCGCGGACTTAAGAGACACGCCCTGGTCGGTCCGGACCAGCTTGGCTGTCGCCACGGCGAGTACGGCGATGATCACGGCACTCATCAGCACGGCCAGCTGCACGCCACCGGTGTAGGCGTCGCGGGCGCTGGCCAGCAGCTCCTGCGCGACCGGACCGGGCAGACTCTCCGCCGCTGCGATTGCACCGCCCAGAGTGTCCCGAGCAGAGTCCGCTGCGCCGCCCGGCACCGTCACCGCAGCCCGGTACGCCGCTGTGACCAGGCTGCCGCCGATGGCGATCCCCAGTGCCATTCCGAGCTCGGTCCCGGTCTCACCCATGCCGGACGCGACCCCTGCTCGTTCCGGAGGTGCGCTGCTCACGACCACGTCGTACGTGAGTGCAAGCACGACCTGGATGCCCAGACTGACCACCGCCAGTCCGATCACCACCGGCAGCCGCCCAGCCGTGGCCATCAGAGCCAGTCCGGGTACGGCGACCACGAAGCCGACTGTCATCGCCGTACCGGCGCGGAGGTGACGGACGACCCAAGGCGCGGCCAGCGTGCCCGCGATCCCGGTCACCATCATCGGCAGCATCCAGAGCCCCGCCTCGAGCGGTGACATCCCCAGCACCAGCTGGAAGTACTGCACCGTCAGGAACTGCAGTGCAGCCAGCACGTACAGCCCGAACATCTGCGCACCGAGCGACGCACTGAACGCAGCCCGCCGGAACAGCCGCAGATCGACCAGAGGCTCACTCAGACGGAGCTGGCGGCGTCCGAACACCCAGCCGAGCGCCACACCGGACAGAGCGATGGCCAGCGTGGTCAGGTGCGCCTCACCCTTCGCCGTCTCCTTGATGGCGTAGACGACCGCCACGATCGCGCCGGTGGACAGCACGACGCTCAGCAGGTCGATCCGGCCGGCCTTGGGGTTGCGGAACTCCGGCAGCAGCAGCGGTGCGGCGATCAGCAGCAGCACCAGCGGCGGGACGCCGATCAGGAACACCGAACCCCACCAGAAGTGATCGAGCAGCACCCCACCGATCAGCGGGCCGGCCATGCCGCCGACCATGAAGTTCGTCATCCAGATCGCGATCGCCAGCCGCCGCTGATCCGGGTCATGGAACATGTTGCTCAGCAAGGACAGCGTCGACGGCATCAGCGTCGCCCCGGCCAGCCCGAGCAGAGCCCGGGCCGCGATCAGCAGCTCCGGACTGGTCGCGAACGCGGCCAGAACCGAGGCGGCCAGGAACCCGGCCGCACCGATCATCAGCAGTCGACGCCGGCCGATCCGGTCACCGACTGTGCCCATCGTGACGAGCAGACCGGCGACCACGAAGCCGTAGACGTCGACGATCCACAGCAGCTGCGAGGAGCTGGGGGAGAGGTCCGTGCTGAGCACCGGCGCGGCCAGGTGCAGCACCGTGGCGTCCAGACCGAGCAGGATGGTCGGCAGCGCCAGTACGGCGAGGCCCAGCCACTCTCGCCGCCCGGCTCGTGCACTTACGGTCGTCGATTCGCTCATGCCCGCCATGCTGGGAGTTAAAGTGCCCTTGAGGTCAAGAGCGGGGTGTGACGGCCGGGACACGGTGGGGTGTCACCCGGGTGTTCCGCAGTGCGGCACAATGGCCGGGTGCCTCCTCGCACTCTCGCGGTTGCCAACCAGAAAGGCGGCGTGGCCAAGACGACCACCGTCGCCACACTCGGTGCTGCCCTGTCCGAGCTCGGGCAGCGCGTGCTGCTGGTGGATCTCGATCCGCAGGCCTGCCTGACCTTCTCGATCGGCATCGACCCCGAGGACCTCGACAAGTCGATGCACCACGTGCTGCTCGGCGGCGTGCAGGCGCGGGACGTGCTGATCGAGTTCGACGAGGGCCCGGACCTGCTGCCCGCGACGATCGAGCTGGCCACCGCGGAGGTGCAGCTGGCCCGCGAGGCTGGCCCGGAGCAGGTGCTGCGCACGGCCTTGCGATCCGTGCGCTCGTCGTACGACTGGATCATCGTCGACTGCCCACCCACCCTCGGCCTGCTGACGGTGAACGGGTTGTCCGCGGCAACCGACGTACTGATCCCCTTGCAGTGCGAGACGTTGGCACATCGTGGCGTCGGGCAACTACTCGACACCGTGCACGACGTCCAGCAGCTCACCAACCCCGGCCTGCGGGTGCTCGGCGTACTACCAACCCTGTACGACGGCCGCACCACCCACGCCCGCGCAGTCCTCGAAACCATCGCTGAGACCTACTCCCTGAACGTCCTCGCCCCGGCCATCCCCAAGTCGATCCGCTTCGCCGAGGCCCCGGCAGTAGGCGAAACCATCCTCACC
>NZ_SMKA01000282.1 GCF_004348455.1 Kribbella albertanoniae | reverse complement strand
CCACCCACCGAGCCCGCACCCGTCTGACGGGACACGAAGTTCCCTCGAACATCCGCGTCATCTGGTGAATCAGCGCCGGATCACCCCCTGCGTTGCTTGGTGAGGGCTTGGCGCCAGTGCTCGGCTGCCAGGGTCATGTCGCGGCCTAGGTGTTCGAGGAATTGACTGGTGGTGTGGAGGCGATCGCCGGTCGGCGTGTCGATCCCGAAGATTTCGGCACCTTGCCGGGCGGTGTCGGCCCACCTCGCCATCGCCTTGGTACTGGCCGTCCAGGCGCGGTACCAGGCATCGAGGTCGACGCTGTACCGCACCCGGCGGGCCTCACGTTCGCGGCCGACCAACTCCCGTTGCTCCAGCCATCGGACAGCGTGCGAGATCGTCGCCGGGCTGACGTGCAAGTGCTGCACCAGCTCCGCGGACGTCAGGCTGCCGCGCTCGCTGACGAACAAGGCGACGAAGACCCGTGCCGTCATGGGCGCCATCCCCGTCTCGATCATGATGGCGACGAAGTGCTCTTCGAACTCCCGGACCGACGGCGCCTCGGCAATCGGGACAGCCGGTACGGCGGCGTCGTACGGGCGCTTGCGGCGTCGCGCACGCCAAGTCGTGGCCAGCTGTGCGCGGGCTGCCCGGTAGCCATGCGGACCGCCGTTCCTGGCGATCTCGCGGGTGACGGTCGACGTCGGCCGACCCAGCCGCCGAGCGATCTCCGCGTAGGTCAGGCCGTCCGTCAGTCCGTCGGCGATCTGGCGACGCTGATCCGCCGTCAGCCGGTCTCCTGGCATCTGCCGCGCTCCCATCGGATTGCAATCACCTACAGGCTCATTGCACCAATATATGTGCTCTGACCTGCGCAGATGTCAAACGGTAGTTGTTGGGAGGCGGAACACAAACCTAGCCTCGGCCTCGAGCGAAGAGGAGAAAGTCATGAAGAAGGTCGTTCTCGTCACCGGGGCCTCAGCGGGGATCGGCAAGGCCACCGCACTCGAGTTCGTTGCCGCCGGCCACATTGTGTACGGCGTTGCCCGGCGGGTGTCCCGAATGGGTGACATCCGCGACGCCGGCGGGCACGTGCTGGCCATGGACGCACGTCGCCCGGAGGACCTGGACCAGGTCGTTCGGACGGTCATCGATGAGCAGGGCCGCCTCGACGTCCTCGTCAACAACGCCGGGACCGTCCTGCACGGTGCGGCCGAGGACATCCCGCTCGACCTGGCCCGCGACCAGTTCGAGGTCAACGTCTTCGCGCCGGCCAGGCTGGTGCAGCTCGTCCTGCCACACATGCGCGAACGGGGATCCGGCACGATCGTCAACGTGTCCTCCATCGGCGGGGAGATCGCGCTCCCGCTCGGCTGCTGGTACTACGCGACGAAGCATGCGCTGGAGGCGTACTCCGACACCCTGCGGATGGAGGTCGAGCCGTTCGGCATCAACGTCGTGATCATCCAGCCGGGCATCATCAAGACCGAGTTCGAAGACCGCACGGCACAGGACCTGCGTGAGATCTCCGGTACGACGGCGTACGGCGAGGTGGCCGAAGCGATGGCCCTGCGCGCCGAAGCACAGTTGGGTGAGAACAGCCAGGGCAGTGATCCGAGCGTCGTCGCCATGACGATCCGGCAGGCCGTCGAAGCCGACAAGCCGGAGACGCGCTACGCGGTGGGCTGGATGGCCGACAAGCTCCTGGAACTCGGCCGGACTTTGCCGGACCGCGAGTTCGACAAGCTCGTCACGGTCGCCGGGAAGTAGGTCCCGATGACCGACCAACCCAATCCGCGCCGGTGGTGGACACTCGCCGCACTGGTGCTCGCCTCGCTGGCCGTCGGCTTCGACGCGACCATCCTGAACCTGGCTCTGCCGACGATGGCCGACGACCTGGATGCCGGCAACGCGCAGTTGCAATGGTTCGTCGCCGTCTACACCCTGGTGCTCGCGGCCGGCATGATCCCGGCCGGCATGATCGGCGACCGTCTCGGCCGCAAGAAGGTGATGCTGGCCGCGTTGGCGATCTTCGGCATCAGCTCGCTGGCCGCTGCCTACGCTTCCTCGACCGGGCTCTTCATCGCGGCCCGCGCCGTACTTGGTCTCGGCGCCGCACTCATGATGCCTACGATGCTGGCCCTGATCCCGACGATGTTCACCCCGGAGGAGCGGCCGAAGGCGATCGGGACGCTGGCGGGTTCCTCGCTGCTGGCCTTTCCGATCGGTCCCCTCCTGGGCGGCTGGCTGCTGAACCACTTCTGGTGGGGTTCGGTCTTCCTGATCAACATCCCGGTGGTCGTGCTGGCCGTCCTCGCGGTCGCTGCGTGGATGCCGGAATCGGAACCTCAACGTGGCAAGCGGATCGACCTCGGCGGCCTGCTGCTGTCGAGCGCTGCGATGACAGCGTTGACCTACGGACTGATCGAGATCGGCGAGCGCGGCTGGACGGACGGCGCCGTACTCGGACCGATCCTCGGCGGCGCCGCCGCGCTGGCACTGTTCATCGTCTGGGAACGACGGTTCAGCGAGCCGCTGGTGGAGCTCTCGCTCTTCTCCAACGCCCGCTTCACCGCCGGCACCGCGCTGGCGACAGTCGTCAACTTCACCCTGTTCGGCGTGCTGTTCGTGATGCCGCAGTACTTCCAGGCGATCATGGGCGCGGATGCGATGGGAAGCAGCCTGCGGCTGTTGCCGCTGATCGGCGGGATGCTCGTAGGCATGGTGGTCGCCGGCAGATTGGGTACGGCGATCGGCCCGAAACTCACGGCTGCGCTGGGATTCGTGTTGTTGGCCGGGTCTCTGTTCTTCGGCGCCACCACCGGTGTCAGCAGCGGTGCTGCCCTCATGGTTGGGTGGACAATCACGTACGGCGTGGGGCTCGGCCTCACACTGCCTACCGCCATGAATGCAGCGCTTGGTGCCCTGTCGCCGGCCAGCGCCGGTGTCGGCGCCGGTGTCACGCAGTCCGTCCGTACCTTGGGCGGCAGTTTCGGCGCGGCGATCCTGGGCTCGGTTCTGTCCTCCGCCTACCGCGACGCGGTCCCACCCCAAGCACGCGAGAGCGTGTTCGCGGGCCTCGCCGCAGCGCGGTCCGAGCATTCAGCGGCATTGGAAGCGACCGTCCGCTCCGCGTTCGTCCACGGTCTCAACCTGGTCCTGGTCACGAGTGGGGCCCTCGCCGTACTCGGCCTACTCCTGGCCGTGGCCTGGCTCCCGAGCACAGCCGACCGAACCCAGCAGGCCACGTCCACACCATCATGATTCAACTGTCACGGGATCAAGATCACCTTGCCGCCAGCGTGGCCGGTTTCGCTCAGGTCATGGGCCCGCCCGGCGTCGGCCAGGTTGAAGGTTGCGGCGACGCGGACGCGGAGCGCGTTGTCTGCGACCAGTTGGGCGTAGTGGGTGAGCTGCGGGCCGAAGGAGCGGGCGCTGCCGGAGAAGACGATGCCCAGGTCGAAGGCTCGGAGGTCGGTGATGGTCACGATCCGGTCGGTGCTGCCGCGTAGCTCGATGGACACGTCCAAGGCGTCTTGGCCGGCGGCGTCGAAGACTGCGTCGATGCCTTGCGCTGCGAGGACGCGGACTCGGTCGGCCAGGCCGTCGCCGTAGGTGACCGGCGAGGCGCCGAGCGAGTGGAGGTAGTCGTGGTTGCGCGGGGCGGCGGTGCCGATGACGGTGACGCCGCGGTTCACCGCGAGCTGGACGGCGACCGCGCCGACCACACCGGCCGCACCGTGCACCAGCAATGTCTCGCCTGCCTTCACCGCAAGGATTTCGAGCACTCGGTCCGCGGTTTCCACGGCCACGGGCAGCGCGGCGGCGGTCTCCCATTCGAGGCCGGCCGGTTTGAGGGCAAAGTCGTTGGCCAGGGCGTACTCGGCGTACGAGCCGGTCACGGTCGGAGCCAGTACCTCGTCGCCCACCGCGACACCGGTGACACCCGGACCGATCTCATCGACCACACCGGCCGCTTCCATGCCGAGGATCGCTGGGAAGGAGGCCGGCGCCATGTCGGGCATCCAGCCTCTGCGGATCTTGTAGTCCACCGGGTTGACGCCCGCGGCCATCACCCGCAGCCGCACCTGGCCGGGGCCGGCGTGCGGCTCCTCGACGTCCTCCAGCCGCAGAACCTCCGGGCCGCCGTACTCCGCAAAAACGATTGCCTTCATCTGTCTCACTCCCAAGATCCGGTTGATGACTCCAGCTTGGAGACTGAGCGGCCGTAGCCCGGCCAGTCACCATCGCCGACCTGGCCGCGATCCGGACGTTGCTGCCCGCACGAGGCACCTGGCAGGGACGAGCCACGGTCGCAGGCGCCGACGTACCGGTGGTGGCCCTGGCCAGTGACGCCACCGAGCAGGGCGCACTGCTCGTCCTGGTGCGGACCGAGGACACCGCCGTACCGGAGGAGCACTTGGCTGCCGCCTTGGAGCTGTGGGACCTGGTGACGGCTCACCGGGAGGGCCTGCGGAACGAGGCCGCACCCGAGTGGCTGGCCTTGTCCAGAGCGGCTGCGGCGGCCCGCGCCGTTGCCATCTCCGATCTCGGCGACGCGCACGGGAGCGCGCTGACCGCGCTGCTCGGCGTCTTGCGCGACCGCTCCCTGGGCGACGGGGATGCGCGGACCCGCGCCATCGATCTCGCCGTCACTGCCCTGGCCCACCTGCGTTCCCGGGCAGAACTGGACCATGCGATGGCCGAAGAGCGGGTCGGTACGGCGTTCGACCGCCTCGGCGCCTCCCTCACCCGGGTCCTGCGCCCCCGCGGCGTGCAGCTCGAGCTGGGCAGGCCCGGTGCGGAGGAGGGCGCGGACCGGGTGCTGCCCGCCGATGTCGCGGCCACGGCGCGCGCAGTCGTCAGAGCCGTCGTACACACGATGCTGGACGACCAACGGCAGGTACGGCGGATCCACGTCGGTTGGAAGATCGATGCGGCCGAACTGCGCGCCACCGTCCGCGACGACGGCCCTGGCGCGCTGTCCCGCGCTGCCCTCGATTCCCGCCGAGTCGCGGAACGGCTAGCCCCTCTGGGCGGCCAGCTGGCGGTGGACGCCGTACCGGGCTGGGGCACGGCGGTGACCATCCACGTCTCGCTCGGCCCGCCCGACACTCCGCGCGAGGACCCGCTGACGGTGCTCGGCGCGCGGGAACTGGAGGTGCTGGCCCAGCTGGCTCTCGGCCGGCGCAACCGAGACATCGCCGGCGAACTGCACATCAGCGAATCCACTGTGAAGTTCCACGTGGCGAACATCCTGGAGAAGCTGGGCGTCACCTCACGCGGCGAGGCAGCCGCGCTGGCGCACGAGTGGGGCGCAACCGCGCCCCGCTAGCCAAGCCCGATCTTGAGTTGGGCCGACAGCGGGAGGTCTGACACCGACGAGCCCGCGAGGAGGTTGAAGGTGCCGGGCTCGGTGGTCCAGGTGGTGTCCCAGTGCTCGAAGGTGTGTTTGTGCAGGGGGATGGTGATCTCGGTGGTCTCGCCTGCGGCCAGGCGGACGGCGGCGAAGCCTGCGAGCCAGCGTACTGGGCGATCTACAGTGCTTTCAGGGCGTTCGGTGTACACCTGTACGACGTGCTTGCCGGATCGCTCGCCCGTGTTGTGGACGGTCACCGAAGCGGAGGTCGCGGAGGCGCGGAGGTCGGAGAGCGACCAAGTGGTGTAGCCGAGGCCGTGCCCGAAAGCGAAGGCCGGTTCGGTCCCCGCGCGAAGCCAGGCGCGATAGCCGATGTGAACTCCTTCGTCATACCGGACGGTCCCGTCCTGGGGAGTGACGTCGATGACCGGTACGTCGGCCTCGTCGCGCGCCCAAGTCGTCGGGAGCCGGCCACCTGGCTCGACGATGCCGAGCAGTACGTCGGCCAGCGCGTTGCCGTACTCCTGGCCACCGAAGTAGGTGACCAGGAGCGCCGCAACGTCGTCACGCCAAGGCAACTGGACGGGCGCGCCCGCATTGACGACGACGACCGTGCGCGGGTTCGCCGCAACCACGGCCCGCACCAGCTCGTCCTGCAGGCCCGGGAGTTCCAGCGTCGTACGGTCGTAGCCCTCGGACTCGACCTTGGAATTGGTGCCGACGACAACGACCGCGACATCGGCCGCCCGCGCGGCCACGACGGCCTCGGCGATCAACGCTTGCGGGTTCGAGCGGTCCGGCTCGACGCCGACCGTGATACTCATGGCGCCGCTCAGACCGCCTTCGTGGCCTGGCAGTTCGAGTTCCACGCGGACGTCGACCGGCCGGCCGGCGACTACGTCGAACGGCGTGGAGATCGATGGCGGCGACAGCAGAGCGGCTCCGAGATCCGTCCCGACCGGTACGGCGGTCTCCTCGCTCAGAAGGTTGCCGTCGGCAAAGATGCGGCCGCGGCCGACCGAGGCGAAGCCGAGCAGTACCGATCCGGACGCCGTCGGCGTGTACGTCGTACGGAACTCGAAGACGGATGTTTCGGCGATCGGCACGTCGCTGCCGAGATAGACCAGTGCGCTGGAGAAGCGATCCTCGGCGAACAGCTCGGCCCCGTCCGCGGCCAGGAAACGGACCCGGGCGCCCGGCTGTCCGGTCACCGGGTTGGTCATCGTCGAGAGCGGCAGCTCAGCGACACCTTCCTGAACCACCGCGCCGATCGAATACGTCACCTCGACCTCGGGTAGCGCGGCACGGAGTCCGTCGAGCGGTGAGACCACGGACGCCGGGACAACGGTCGCACTACCGCCTCCCTGGGTCCGCGCGTCCCGCGCGTTGTGCCCGATGACCGCGACCCGCTGGAGCGTGGCCGCGTTCCACGGAAGCTCGTCGGCGTTGCGCAGCAGAACTGAACCTTCGGCCGCCGCGGATCGCGCGAACGCGACGGTATCGACCTCCGGAACCTCAGCCGGCTTCTCGAACCCTTCGAGCGCGCCGACCCGGGCCGCCAGCGCGAGCAGCCGCAGCACCTTCCGGTCGATGGCTTCCTCCGGGACCTCACCCGATCGCACCGCAGCGACCAAGGCGTCACCCCAGGCCCCGACCGGGCCCGGCATCGCCAGGTCCTGCGAGTGTTTCGCGCTTTCCACGCTGCGTACGGCGGTCCAGTCGCTGACGACGACGCCGTCGAAGCCCCACTCGCTGTTCAGCGGAGTCTCGAGCAACTCGTTCTCCGACGCGGTCGCGCCGTTGATGGAGTTGTACGCGCTCATCACCAGCCAGGCCTTCGAATCGGTCACCGCCTTCTCGAACGCCAGCAGGTACACCTCGCGCAGCGCACGCTCGCTGACCACCACGTCAGCGGTGAAGCGGTCGGTCTCGAAGTCGTTCGCGACATAGTGCTTAGGGGTTGCAGCGACACCAAGAGCCTGTACGCCGGCCACGTAGGCGGCAGCGAGTTCGGCGGTCAGCACCGGATCCTCGCTGAACGCCTCGAAGTGGCGACCGCCTAGCGGTGATCGGTGCAGGTTGATCGTCGGACCGAGTACGACGTCCACGCCCTTGCGGCGTGCCTCGAGCGCGGACACGACGCCGTACTGATGGGCGATGGCGAGGTCCCAGGAGGACGAGAGCGCAGTTGCGGACGGAAGGTTGAGCGACGGGTCGCGCTCGTCCCAGACCGGGCCCCGGACGCCGCTCGGGCCGTCGGACAGGACCATCGACCGCAGGCCGATCTTGGGCAGCGGGTGGGTCGACCAGAAGTCCTGACCGGTGAGGATCCGGACCTTCTCCTCGAGGGTGAGGCGACCGAGGAGATCGGTGAAGTCAGCAGGCGTCGGGCTCATGCGCTTCACTGTAGGCGCGAAAACCAAATGCTGCTAGGTTTTGAGCCATGCCATCACGAGGTCCGTATGCGAAGGGCGTCGCCAAGCGCGAAGAGATCCTGACCAAAGCTTTGGAAGTCATCGCCAGGCAGGGCTATCGCAAGACATCCACCCGCGAGCTGGCGAGTGCCGTCGGGCTGAGCGAGGCCGGTCTGCTGCATTACTTCGGGTCGAAGGAGAAGCTCTTCGAGGAGGTCCTGCGAGCACGCGACGAGGTCGACACGGCGAGGTTGGGCGACGACTCCGACGCCGTCGGCAAGCTGGACGCCATCGTGCGCCACAACGCCGGCGTACCAGGCCTGGTCCAGCTGTACTCGACCTTCTCGGCCGAAGCCGGCGATCCGCAGCACGGCGCGCACGAGTTCTTCGTGGAGCGCTATCAACGGCTACGCCACGCGCTGACTGAAGCCGTTCAGGCTCGGCAAGCAGACGGGACAGTCAGTACGGCGGCCGCTCCGGAGAAGATCGCCACCCTGCTGATCGCCTTGTCCGACGGGCTGCAGATCCAGTCGCAGTTCCAGCTGCCGGACGAGCCGGCGGACCTTCTCGACCACCTGCTCGAACTGCTGCGGCCCTAACTGCCCCCCCACAGACCGAGGGAGATCGACACCATGCTTCGTCCGCAGGATGGTCCTACTCGTGAACGGCGCTCGCTGTCCGGATTGTGGAGGTTCCGGCTCGACGCCGAGGGAGCCGGTCGAACGGACGAGTGGTGGCGCTCGCCGCTCGAGAAGGCCGTCGACATGCCGGTGCCGGCCAGCTACAACGACATCTACCCCGACGAGACGATCCGCGACCACGTCGGCGACGCCTGGTACCAGACCGAGGTCCGGGTGCCGGCAAGCTGGGCTGAACAGCGCGTCGTACTGCGCTTCGACGCCGCGACCCATCGCGCCGCCGTCTGGGTGAACGACGTACAGGTTGTCGAGCACACAGGTGGCTACACGCCGTTCGAGGCCGACGTCACCGCCCAACTGCGGCCGGGGGCCGCGAATCGCGTCACGGTCGTGGTCAACAACGAGCTCAGCTGGTCATCGATCCCGCCAGGCCGAATCGAGGATCAGCCGGACGGTCGCCGGGTGCAGCGCTACTTCCACGATTTCTTCAACTACGCGGGCCTGCATCGTCCGGTCTGGCTCTACACGACGCCGACGACGTACATCAGCGACATCAGCGTGGCGACGACCTTCGACGGCACAACGGGAGTGATCGACTACCGGGTGGAGGTCGATGGTCCGCTCCGCGTCGTTCTGCGCGATGCCTCAGGCAACGAGGTTGCCGCGGCCGCCGGCGCGGTCGGGACGTTGCGGATTCCCGACGTTCATCCCTGGGCGCCCGGTGACGGCTACCTGTACGAACTCGAGGCCACCATCCCCGGCGAGCGCGGAGACAGCTACCGCCAGCCGGTCGGCGTCCGCACGGTCGAGGTGCGCGGGCAGCAGTTCCTGATCAACGGCAAGCCCTTCTACTTCAAGGGTTTCGGCAAGCACGAGGACGCCGCCGTACGCGGCAAGGGGTACGACGATGCGCTGATGGTGCACGACTTCGCGCTACTGGACTGGATCGGCGCGAATTCCTTCCGCACGTCCCACTACCCCTATGCCGAAGAGGTCCTCGACTACGCCGACCGGCACGGCGTGGTCGTCATCGGCGAGACGCCCGCTGTCGGTCTGAACCTCAACCTCGGTGGCGGGATCTTCAACTCCGGCAAACGTCCGACGTTCTCCCCCGACACGGTCAGCGACGACACCCAGCAGGCCCACCTGCAGGCCATCCGGGAGTTGGTTGCCCGCGACAAGAATCGCCCCAGTGTCGCGCTGTGGTGTCTGGTGAACGAGCCGGACAACATCCAGCCGGAAGCGCGCGACTACTTCAGGCCACTCGCCGCCGAAGCTCGACACCTCGATCCGACACGTCCTATCGGCTACGCCAACGCACTCATGGGTCCACCGGCCGAGTGCATGATCACCGACTTGTTCGACGTCGTCCTGCTCAATCGGTACTACGGCTGGTACGTCGGCACTGGTGACCTCCGGACCGCCGAGACCGCGCTCGAGGACGAACTGCGACAGTGGGCCGGCCTGCACGACAAGCCCATCGTCATCACCGAGTACGGCGCCGATACCTATCCAGGCCTGCGCGCCACCCTACCCAGCCCGTGGACCGAGGAGTTCCAGGTCGAACTCCTCGACGTCTACCACCGGGTCTTCGACCGGGTCGACGCGGTGGTCGGAGAGCATGTCTGGAACTTCGCCGACTTCGCCACCTCGCCGGGTGTCTTCCGCGTCGACGGCAACAAGAAGGGCGTCTTCACCCGCGACCGCCGCCCCAAGACGGCGGCCTTCCGCCTCCGCGACAGATGGCACAGCTAGCGGTGGGGTTCGGAGCGTTCGCGTGACTGGTTGAGCGCGTGGTCGAGCGCGGCGTCGGCCTGGCATTCGATGTCCGGGATCACGCCGACCTGCTCCCAGTTCGTGCCGGTGACGGTGTTCACCGAACGGGCGATCGGCACGGTCAGCTCCAAGGTGCCGGTCACCTCGAAGACCTCGACCGGATGTGCGCCGCCGCCGGTGCGCTCGCCGATCACCGTCGCGCGGCCGTGGGCCTGCAGGTTGTAGGCCAGCTCTTCGCAGCCGGAGAACGTGCTGGCGCTAGTCAGCACGCAGATGGGGACCGACAGCGGCAGCCTTGCGGCGGCGGGGTTCGTCCAGAACTGCCGGACGCTCCCGTCACGCGAGACGAGGTCCTGCAGGTGCACGGGCTCGTCGCCGAGGAGGTAGCCGCAGATGACGGCCACCGTTTCGGGGACGCCGCCGCGGCCGGCGCGCAGGTCGATGATCAGCCGGTCGACACCAGCCAGCAGTCCGAAGGCGGCGACGACGTACCGCTCGGCCATGTGCACCGGAGACGTGTACGGCGCGATGGCCAGCAGGCCGGTGTTTTCGGCCAACCGCTCCACCCGACTGATGCCACCGGCGTTACGGACCGCCTCGGCGGCGAAATGCTGCTCCCAGTCATCAGGGCGGGACAGAGTGCCGGACGGGCGGTACCGCGCGCGGAGATGCCGGTCCTGGTTGACCGCCTGCAGCCGCTCGGTCAGCCGGGCGGCGGTCCCGGCCGGGTCGGTGTCCAGGGCGGCCGTGTCGAGATCGGCCAGCCCGGCCACGATGGCCTCGGCCACCTCGGGGAAGACGTAGTTCTCGCTGACCAGGGCGGCGATTCGTTCGTTCAGGTGCGCTGTGATCGTCATGTCCCCAGTCCAGCAGCGGCCTTGACAAAGCGACAACAGTTCTTGACGCTTGATTCATGAACCCGTCAGATCTCTTCGACGCCACCGGCGCCGCCCACGCCCGCGCCCTGGCCCATCCGACCCGGCACCGCCTGCTCCTCGAGCTCGGGGAGGGCCCGGCGACCGTCAGCCAGCTGACCAACCGCCTGATGATCAACAAGGGAAACGTGGCCCACCATCTGGCAGTCCTCGTCGAGGCAGGCCTGGTCCGCAAGGGATCCACACGCACCGTGCGCGGCGGCACCGAGCAGTACTACGACCGCCCGGCCCGCGCCATCAAGTTCGAAGGTGGACCCGAAAACGCCACCCTGTTCGCGATGATGAGCAACCTGGCCAACGAGATCGCCCGCGACAAGCAGGCACTACTGAACCACCGAATCCTGCGCCTGACCGAACACCAGGCCGCCGCATTGACCAAACACCTCGACACCCTCGTCCACGAACTCAAGCCAGCAGGCCCACGCGAGCAGCGCTTCGGCGTAGTAGTCAGCGTCTACCGCCACGGCCGCAGGCCAACTCGCGCACCCGTGTAGTGGACCTCCTGGATCCACTCGTCATGTGGCTGCAGGTGGAGCCGGCGGCTACTCCGGTACTACGAGCAGCAGGGACTGCTTGAGCCGGGGTTCAACTGGTCCGATCGTATCGATCACGCAGAGTCTTGACAGCTTGCACACAGTAGTCTTCTCTGTTGTTAGCGCGAACACCTCCTCCCGCCCCCTCTGAAGGAGTGTCATGCGAATCGTTGCTCTGCTTGCCCTGCTGGGATCCGCGCTGGTGCCGTTCCAGGCCTCAGCGGCACCCGAACCCACCCGCTCCGTGACGGC
>NZ_SMKA01000281.1 GCF_004348455.1 Kribbella albertanoniae | reverse complement strand
CTGTGGTTGCGGGGGACTTCGACGCGGATGGTCGGGATGATCTGGCGTTGGCCGGTGGGGAGGGGTGGCAGTCGGTGCCGGTGGCGTTTGCTTCGGCCGATGGCAGCTTCCGGGTGGCGAACAAGGAGTTTCCGGGGAGTTGGCCGCGCTGGGCCGAGACGGACAACGTCCGCACGTTGGCCGGTGACTTCAACAGGGACGGGCGTGCTGACCTTGCGCTCGTCGGTGGTGCCGGGTGGCAGTCGATACCGCTGGCGCTGTCGGCTGGTGAAGGCAGCTTCACTGTGCAGAATCAGCCGATCGATGCGCGCTGGAACGAGTGGGCAACCACGCCCGGCGCAGAGCCGGTGGCCGGCGACTTCAACGGCGACCGAGCCGCGGACATCGCCCTCGTCGGCGGCAACACCTTCAACACCCAGCCCGTGGCGGTCAGCAACAGCGACGGCACCTTCGCGCTGGTCAACGAACAGCTGCGCTAGCACCCGAAGGACAGGACATATACGTCCACTAGGCATCGTCGCCAGGCGCGGGTGGACGCGGCGGGCGCGGGCGAGGGGGTATACGTCCTGTCGGTCGGCGGATCGCCACGCCCGGGAGTCCTGTCAGGACGGGGAAAATCCGGTTAGCGTCGGGGGATGGGACAGATGGTGCGTGGTGTGGTGGCGGCGGGTCGGGGTGCGGCGGTTTCGATCGAGGAGATCAATGTTCCGGATCCTGGGCCGGGGGAGGCGGTGGTGCAGGTTCAGGCGTGCGGGGTGTGTCATACCGATCTGCACTATCGCGAGGGTGGGATCAGCGACGACTTTCCGTTTCTGCTCGGGCATGAGGCGGCGGGGATCGTGGAGAGCGTGGGGGACGGCGTCAGCGATGTGCAGCCTGGGGACTTCGTCGTACTGAACTGGCGGGCGGTTTGTGGCAGCTGTCGTGCGTGCTTGCGCGGGCGGCCCTGGTACTGCTTCAACACGCACAATGCGAAGCAGAAGATGACGCTCGCCGACGGTACCGAGCTGAGCCCGGCGCTCGGGATCGGGGCCTTCGCGGAGAAGACGCTGGTTGCGGCCGGCCAGTGCACCAAGGTGGATCCGGCTGCCAAGGCTGAGGTCGCCGGGTTGCTCGGCTGTGGCGTGATGGCTGGTCTCGGTGCCGCGATCAACACCGGGAACGTCGGCCGCGGTGACACTGTCGCCGTGATCGGATCCGGCGGCGTCGGTACGGCGGCCGTGGTCGGGGCTCGGTTGGCTGGAGCGGCGAAGGTGATCGCGATCGACATCGACGAGCGCAAGTTGGCCACGGCCCGGGAGCTCGGGGCGACGCACGCGATCAACTCCAAGGACCTCGACCACGATGGTGTGGTCGAGGCGATCCAGGACCTGACCGGCGGGTACGGCGCGGACGTGGTGATCGACGCGGTCGGTCGGCCCGAGACCTGGAAGCAGGCGTTCTACGGCCGCGACCTGGCCGGCACCGTCGTACTGGTCGGCGTACCGACGCCGGACATGCGGCTCGACATGCCGTTGCTGGACTTCTTCGGCCGTGGTGGTTCGCTCAAGTCCAGCTGGTACGGCGACTGTCTGCCGAGCCGCGATTTCCCGCTGCTGATCGACCTGCACCTGCAAGGCCGGTTGCCGCTCGACCGGTTCGTCTCCGAAACGATTGCCCTTGAGGACGTGGAGGCCGCGTTCACCAAGATGCACCACGGCGACGTACTGCGATCGGTCGTGCTCTTCTAGACAAAGAAAGAGATCCAGGTGTCCGGGGGAGCATCGGGGCGGCCTTTGACTGGTCGGTGTTCCTCGGTCCAGGCGTCACCGGACATTGCTGTCGCGACTCGCCGCCAGAAGTGGACCGCGGTTGCGTTGTTGTCCTGGAACGCGACCTCGCATGGTCCGGGGTGATGCGCGAGCACCTCCTGGACTGCGCGCAGTCCGAGACCACCACGCCGCACGGGCCGGACGATGAAGAAGCTGTTCAGCACCCGCACCGGCTGCTGCAGCGCGCGCATCAGGCAGTAGCCGATCGGGTGCTCACCACTGTGGAAGATGTACCCCGCCCACTCGGGATCCCCGGTCAGCGCCGATTCCAGCCAGTCGCTGCGATAAGTCCCATCGGGCTTCGGCAGTTGCCCCTGGAACTCCGACAAGTCGTGCCGGAACATCAGGTACAGCCGCTCCATCACCTCTCGATCGTCGGCGTCGAACCGCCGTACGGCCAGATCTGTCATCCGTCTCCTCCCAAAGCACGAGAACGCAGAAAAGCCTCCCGCCGGAATCATCCGGTACGGAAGGCTTGCTGCGCACAGTCTATCAACCTAGTGGTGTGTCGCGCCTAAACCTTGGCACTGGCGGCGCCCAGGCGGGCACCTCGCTGCGTTGGAGGAAAGGGCACGATGGAAAAGCATCGAGCCCTTCCCTCCGCCTTGCGATGCACCCACCTGGACACCGCCAGCACTCAAGTTTTAGACGCGACACACCACTAGCTGTCTATCGACCCAGTTGGGCGGTGCTCCCGTCGACCCAGGCCATGTCGGGGTAGCGGGTGCCCACCGGGGTGAGCTTGGACAGTGCCGCCAGATCGTCGGCGCTCAGCTCGACCGCGAGCGCCCCGGCGTTCTCCTCGAGGTACTTCCGACGCTTGGTCCCCGGGATCGGCGCCACATCGTTGCCCTGAGCAAGGACCCAGGCAAGCGCGACCTGGCCCGGCGTCACGCCGAGCCCGGCCGCGACCGCGCGGACCCGGTCGACCAGCGCGAGGTTGGCGTCCAGGTTCTCCCCGGTGAAGCGCGGGAGGGTACGGCGGAAGTCATCCGCCGCGAGTTGGTCGGGCAGCGCGCCGGTCAGCATGCCGCGGCCGAGGGGCGAGTAGGGGACGATGCCGATCCCGAGCTCGCGGCAGGTCGGCAGCACCGACTCCTCGAGGTCCCGGCTGAACAGCGACCACTCGGACTGCACCGCGGTGATCGGGTGCACGGCATGTGCCCGCCGGATGGTCTCCGCCGAGGCCTCGGACAACCCGACGTACCGGACCTTGCCGGCCTCCACCAGGGAAGCCATCGCCCCGACCGTCTCCTCGATCGGCACGGTGGGGTCCGCGCGGTGCTGGTAGTACAGCTCGACGTGATCGACGCCGAGCCGCGCGAGCGATCGGTCGATCGCGGCGCGCACATACTCCGGTGAGCCGTCCACGCCACGTTTCGTCCGGTCGCGCGGATCACCGATGATCCCGAACTTGGTCGCCAGGAACACCTCGTCCCGGCGGTCCTTGATCGCCCGCCCGATCAGCTCCTCGTTGGCGCCGAACCCGTACATATCGGCGGTGTCGAGGAAGGTGATCCCGAGATCGAGCGCTCGGTGCAGAGTCGCGACGGACTCGGTGTCGTCGGCCTCGCCGTACGCGAAGCTCATTCCCATACAACCCAGGCCGAGGCGGCTGACCTCGGCGCCTTCGTTTCCTAATTTCACAGCATTCTCCAGATTCAGGCATGGCTTCGCCCACCGACGGACCGCGAGGGTCTGCCGGTCAGGCGAGGCGAGTGGTTACGGAGTGGCGGTGCCGCCGTAGACGGTGATCTTGTATTCGGTCACCGCGAGCGCCGCCTGCAGGTCCCGCAGCCGGCGCTGGATCCCGGCCCGGTGCTCCTCCATCAGCGCGAGTCGCTGCGGCTCGGTGTGCTTACCCTGCTCGACCAGGTCCAGGTAGTGGCTGATCGTGCTGACCGGCATGTCGGAGGCCCGCAGCCGGGTGATGAACGCGATCCGGGCCAGCGTCTCCCGCTGGTAACAGCGGTACCCGGACTCGTCGCGGGGCACCCGCACCAGACCGATCCGTTCGTAGTACCGCAGCGTGTGGGCGGTCAGGCCGGTGACCTCGGCCGCCTCCGCGATCGACAACTGCTCGGGCAGGTCTGCCGGGAGTTCGAGCAAACCCAGCAGCTGCACATCGAGTACCTGCGTCACCGTCATGAGTATGACGGTATGCCTTAGAGCGCACTCAAAGGCAAGTTACACCTTCTGGCAGTCGGAGCAGGTGCCGAAGATCTCCAGGGTGTGGCTGATGTCGGCGTAGCCGTGCTCGGCGGCGACCTTGTCGGCCCAGCGCTCGACGGCCGGCCCTTCGACCTCCACGGTCCGGCCACAGTTGCGGCAGACCAGGTGGTGATGGTGACCCTTCGAGCAGCGCCGGTACGCCGTTTCGCCATCGGCTGTCCGCAGTACGTCGACCTCGCGGGAATCGGCCAGTGCCTGCAGCGTGCGGTACACGGTGGTCAGCCCGACGGCCTCCCCGGAGGACCGGAGCTGCGCGTGAATCTCCTGGGCAGTCCGGAAGTCGTCGAGCGTGTCGAGCGCCAAAGCAACAGCCGCGCGCTGACGGGTCGAGCGTGTTCCGATAGCCACCGTTCCTCCTGTCCTCACCGGCTTTTCCGCGGCAACGCCAGCAATTGTCTCAGAACCCAGCAAATCAGTGTTCATCCCAGTGGTCCCCGTGTCGTGCGTGCAGGTGACCGTCGTGGACGTAGTCGACGTGATCGCCGTGTTCGACCTTCTTGTGACCGCAGGCCTGGCTGTGCGCGTGCGGGTGCCCGGCGCTGACGACGTGCGGCTCCGGAGCCGGTACGCCGACCTCGGGCTCCTCGTCGTCGAGTGGGGCGACCCGGCCGGAGCGTCGGCGCAGTAGCGCGCCGACGGTCGCGGCGACCATGAACCCGGCCAGCGCCAGCACGACGATGGTCGCGCCCGGCGCGACGTCCGCGTTGTACGACGTGATGATGCCGGCCAGGCACGCGGTCACACCGATCGCACATGCGGTGACGAAGGTACTGCGGAAGGACCGCGTGATCTGCTGCGCAGTCGCGACCGGAACCACCATCAGCGCACTGACCAGCAGCAAGCCGACAGTCCGCATCGCGACCGTCACCGTCACCGCAGCCATGACGGCGATCAGCAGGTTCAGCAGCTGAACGCGCAGCCCGGTCACCCGGGCGAACTCCTCGTCCTGGCAGACCGCGAACAGCTGCGGCCCCAGCCCGATGGCGATCACGAGGACAGCCACGGCCAGCCCAACCACGACGTACAGGTCGCTCGGGGAGACCGTGGTCAGCGAGCCGAACAGGTAGGTGTTCAGCGTTGCTGCGCCCTGACCGGCCAGGCCGATCAGCAGCACGCCACCCGCTATCCCGCCGTAGAAGAGCAGTGCGAGGGCCACATCGCCGGACGCCTTCCCGCGGGCCCGGACGAACTCGATCGCGGTCGCGCCGGCAATCGCCACGATGATCGCGGTGAGGACCGGCGCGGTCCCGGTCAGCAGCCCCAGAGCGACACCCGTGATCGCGATGTGCCCGATTCCGTCACCCATCAGCGACAGCCGCCGCTGCACCAGGTACGTGCCGATCGCCGGCGCGGACAGCCCGGTCAGCAGCCCCGCGATCAACGCGCGCTGCATGAACTCAAGTTCGAAAATCGTCATGAGGTCAACCACCCCAAGTCGTCGGAAGCACCGTGGGAGTGGTGGACGTGCGCGCTGGTCTGCGAGGCGTGCGGGGGACCGTCGTACACGATCCGGCCGCGGCGCAGGATGATCGAGCGGTCGATCAGCGCGTCCATCGGGCCGAGGTCGTGGCTGACCATCACCACGGTGGTGCCGCGGGCGACCCGCTCCCGGATCGCGTCGGCGAAGATCTGCTGGCTGGCCAGGTCGACCCCGGCCGTCGGCTCGTCGAGGATCAGCAGCTCCGGATCGGAGACGAGGGCACGCGCGATCAGCACCCGCTGCTGCTGCCCGCCGGACAGCTCAGCGACCGCGTCCTTGCGCCGGTCGGCCATGTCCACGACCCGCAGCGCGTCCTCGATCGCGGCCTTCCGGGCGGCACCGAGTGGTGCGAACAGCCGTCGGCTCGACAGCAACCCGGACGACACGACTTCGTACACAGTCGCCGGCACGCCGCCCGCTGCGGTGATCCGCTGCGGTACGTACCCGACCCGCTTCCATGCGCGGAACCGGGGCACCGGCGTACCGAACAGGCGGACCTCACCACGAGCGGCCGGAAGCAGACCGACCACGGTCTTGATCAGGGTGGACTTGCCGGAGCCGTTGGCGCCGAGTACGGCGACCACCTCGCCCTGGCGGATCTGGAGATCGACGCCGCGCAGCACCAGACGACCGCCCAGGTCGACCGAGAGATCGGTGACCTGGACGGCCTTCGCGGCGGTGTCTGATTCCGCGTTCTTGGGTGCTGTCACGCGCAGCTGTTCGCCTTCCGGAGCTCCTGGAGGTTCTCCCGCATCAGGCTCAGGTAGGTCTCTTGGGAGTTGGCGTCCGACAGGCCCTCGATCGGGCTCAGTACGGCGGTCTTGACGCCGACGTCACGCGCGATCGACTCGGCCACCTTCGGGCTGACCAGCTCCTCGTAGAAGATCGTGGTGACGTGTTGCGACTTCACGATCTTCTGCACCTCCTCGATGCGGGCCGGGGTCGGCTCGGCGTCCGGGGTGAACCCGGCGATGCCGACCATTGTCAGACCGTACCGCTTCGCGAGGTAGGCGAAGGCCTCGTGACTCGTCACGAACGTCTTGAGTTTGCAGTTCGCCAGGCCGGTCTTGTACTCGGTGTCCAGCTTGCCGACCTCGTCGAGCAGCGTCTTCGCGCGGGCCTTGTACCCCTCGGCGTTGGCGCTGTCGACCGCGACGAGCTTGTCGGTGACCGCGGTCACGACACCGGCGTACCGGACCGGGTCGAGCCAGAAGTGCGGGTCGAGGGCGTCCTCGGCGTGCGCGGCCGTTTTGGCCTCGCCCTCCTCGTGCTCCTCGAAGTCCGCGCCGGTCGCTTCGAGCTTGCCGGCCGGGGCGACGTCGAAGCCGGCGGCCTTGGCGTTCTGCTCGACGGCCTCGTCGACGGCCGGCTGCAGGCTCTTCTCGTAGACGACCAGCTTCGCGGCGGCGATCTCGCCGACCTGCTTCGGGGTCAGCTCGAGGTCATGCGGTTCGACGCCGGGGGCGGTCAGTGTGGTGACATTGACCGCGTCACCCCCCACTGTGCGGGCGATGAACTCGAGCGGGTAGAACGAAGCAACGACGTCGAGCTTGCCGCCGGAGCCACCCGCGGCAGAGTCGCCGCCGGACGACCCTCCACAACCGGCCAGGGTGACGGCCGCCAGGACGGCGGCACCGGCAACAAGAGCGCGAGCACTAGATCTCATGACAATCATTTTCATTTAACTGGAGATGATTGTCAAAACAGGGAGTTCAACCGATGAACAGCCGACCCGTGGGGCGCCGCCGCGCCGACCGCCGGGGCACCCGCCGCCTGGAAGTACCCGCCGGTCACGGCCACGGGCACGGTCATGGCGGCGACCACGTCGTCGACACCTCGGTGGTGGACAACGACGCGATCGTCGCCCGCCGGGTCCGGATCGTGGTCGCGGCCGTGCTGGCGCCGCTGATCACGGCCGCGGTGATCGCGATGATCGTGATGTGGCCGGGCGGCGGGGTGAAGGTCGCGACGTACCAGACCGACACCGCCCGCGGCGAGGTCACCAAGCTCGCGCCCTGCCCGGACAAGCGAGACCAGTGCGATCTCGCCTCGATCAAGCTGAGCACCGGCCCGGACAAGGGGCAGATCGCGCCGGTCCAGGTGCCGCAGGCCGGCAAGGTCCCGATCTCGATCGAGGTCGGCCAGTCGATCATGCTCGGCGTCCAGACCGACGCCAAGGACATCGCCGACCGCTATCAGTACGTCGATCACGACCGCAGCAAGCCGTTGCTGATCCTGGCCGCGATCTTCTCGCTGGCGGTGGTGGCGTTGTCGCGCTGGCGTGGCTTCGCCGCCCTGATCGCCCTCGCGGTGACCGCGGTGATGCTGACCCAGTTCATCCTGCCGGCGATCCTGAAGGGCTCGAATCCACTGCTGGTCGCGGTCGTCGGTGGCACGGTGATCATGACGATCGCGGTGTTCCTGACCCACGGGATCAACGCCGAGAGTTCGATCGCGTTGTCCGGGACGATCGCGGCGCTCGGGATGACCGTCGTACTGGGGTGGTTCTTCACCAAGTTCTGCCAGCTGACCGGGCTCGCCTCGGACGGCGCCTCGGCGGCCAAGCAGTTCTTTCCGAGTCTCAGTCTGACCGGCCTGCTGGTGGCCGGCATGGTGATCGGTGCGCTCGGCGTACTCGACGATGTCACTGTGACCCAGGCGGCCGCGGTCTGGGAGTTGTCGGCGGCCAACCCGTCCGCGTCCCGCAGTGAACTGATCGGCGCCGGCCTCCGGATCGGCCGCACCCACGTCGCCTCCGTGGTGAACACCCTGGTCCTCGCGTACGCCGGGGCCTCGATGCCGGTGCTGATCACGTTCGCGATCCAGGGGCTGCCCGGCCAGTACGTGATCTCGACCGAAATGGTCGCGATGGAGATCGTTCGTGGCCTGGTCGGCAGCCTCGGGATCATCGCCGCCGTACCGCTCACCACCACGCTCGCGGCCCTCGCCGTGGCCGACCGGAGCCGGGATCTGGTCACGCTCAGCGACGCTCAGAACACCAACTGACAACAACTGAAAATCAGCCCTTCCCCGGGCGCCCGCAGGCTCCTACAGTGCAATTAGGTCACGGAGAGTCCGCCAACGACTACCTTCTGTGGCCAGTACGGGGTGAGGAGTGCTGATGAGATTCCGCCATCGGGACGGCTCTGTCGTCCACCTGGGGTATTCCGCCACAGTTCTGCCTGCCGCGGATCTGGATGAGCTGATCAAGTGGCTGGACGGCTGTGCGGGCGCCGCGCGGGCCGAGCTCGGCGTGCCGACGCTTGGCATCGGGCTGTGGCTGGTGAGCCCGCTCGCCGACCGGCTGGCGAACTCGCCGGTCGCGTTGAGAAGGCTGCAGCGCGCGCTGACGCGCCACAAGCTCGAGGTCGTTTCGCTGAACGGCGTCGCCCACTCGGCGTTCGTCGACAAGGTCGTCGGTTCCAAGGTCTACTGCCCGGACTGGACCGATACCGAGCGGCTGCGCTACACGGTCGATCTGGTCGACATCCTGGCTGAGTTGCTGCCGCCTGACGCGGAGTACGGCTCGATCTCGACCCTGCCGCTGGCCTGGCGTGAGCCGTGGTCGAAGCAGCGCGACGCCGCGACCCGGGTGGCGTTCGACCGGCTGGAATTCCACCTGGATCGGACTGAGCGCCGTACCGGTCGGCGGATCCGGATCGCGGTCGAGCCCGAGCCTGGGTGTGTGCTGGAGATGGTCGGGCAGGCGGCGGGCTGGCTGAGTACCTACGTCAGCCCGGACGCCGGTAAGTCGCGGATCGGGCTCGGGCTGGACACATGTCACCTTGCGGTTCAGTTCGAGGAGCCGGGTCCGGCGTTCGAGACGCTGTGGCGGGCCGGTGTGGATGTGGTGAAGGCCCAGTTGTCGGTGGCTCCTCAGTTGGTTGACCCGTCGGACGGTCTTGGTCGGCAGGTGCTGGCCGATCTCAGCGACCCGAAGTACCTGCGTCAGGTGCGGGAGTGGTGTGGGCCCGGTGTGGATGACGTCGATCTGGCGTACCAGCTGTCCGGTCACGCCTGCTGGCGGATGCACGCCCATATCGCTGCCCACGAGCCGCCCCCGGCGCCGCTCACCGCGACCACCGCCGTACTGGATGAGTGCCTGAATCGCATGGTCGGCGGCGGGCATCCGATGACGCACCACCTGGAGTCCGAGACCTACACCTGGACCCGCCAGCCACGGACCCGGGCGCAACTCGCCAAGCGCATCGTGGGGGAGCTCCAGTGGCTCCGCGATCGCCTTACCGGCCTGGGTTTGCAGGAGATCTTGGGCTGAGCAGAGCGGAGTAGTCAGGCAATGCCGTCGAGCCGAGCGCCTTGCCGACGGCGTTCTGCGACCAGATGAACCGCTGGATCGGCGTGGGCAGTTTCGGTACGACGGACGCCGCCCACGGCAGCAGGCGGAGCGTGGCCGGCCCGCGCGGGATGATCGAGCCCATCACCTTCGGACCGATCTTGCGGCTCCGGTCGACCATCTGCCGGACCTCGGCCTCGTAGGTCCGTAGTCCGGCGGGGCCGTGGGTGGCCAGTTCCCCGGCGAGGATGTACGCCGTCGCGACGGCGAGACTGGTCCCGCCGCCGACCGCGGGCGCGGGGCAGTAGCCGGCGTCGCCGACCAGGCCGATCCGGCCGCGCTGCCAGGTATCGAGGGTGATCTGGGCGATGGCGTCGAAGTAGAAGTCGCCGGCGGCCTCGAGCTGCTCGAGCAGTTGCGGTACGCGCCAGCCGTAGTCACGGAATTCCGTTGCCAGTAAGGCCTTCTGCTGATCCTTGTCGCGGTAGTCGTACTCGAGCTCGGCCTCGGTCCGGACCATGAACATCGCTCGGGCCTGCCCGGTCTGGCGGACGCTGTACAGCCCCACGAGCCGGCCGACGGATTGGTGGATGAGCATGCTGGAGCCGAGGGCGAAGACGTCCGGCATCGAGTAGACCGCGAGGTAGCCGCCGAGATGACGGCGTACCGATTCCTCCGGGCCGAAGGCCAGCCGACGGACGTTCGAGTGCATGCCGTCGGCGCCGATCACCAGGTCGAACCGCCGGGGCGCGTTCCGCTCGAAGGTCACGTCGACCCCGGCGCCGTCGTCGGTCAGCGCGGTGATCGAGTCGCCGAACAGGTACTCGGTGGGCGTCGTCGCGGCCGACAGGATCCGGGTGAGTTCGCCGCGCAGGATCTCCACGTGCTGGTCGGAGATCCCGGCGTACAAGCGTCCGAGGTCGACGTGCACAGGCCGCCCGCCGGCGCGCTCGATCGTCAGCTCGTCGATCATCGTCCGGGCCGCGGTGACCTCGTCCCAGAGCCCCATCTTCTGTACGACGTCGCTGGCGTGCCCGAACAGGTCGACCGCGTGACCGCCGAGGCCGTGCCGCAGCGCCGGCGTGCGTTCGACGACGGTCGTCTCGACCCCGTACCGATTCAGCCAGTAGGCGAGTACCGGGCCGGCCACGCTCGCGCCTGAGATCAGGACCTTCATGGGCGTCCTCTTCCTGTTTACTTAACGGAAGGTAAGCAGAGTCGACGACTTCGTGTCAACGGTTTACTTAACGGAAGGTCAGTTAGACTTCGGCTCATGCCGAGACTGCGCACGGACGACCCCAAGGCCCGCATCCAGCAGGTCGCGGTCGAGCTGTTCGCCGAGCGCGGTGTCCAGCAGACCAGCCTCCGCGACATCGCCGAGCGCCTCGGCGTCACCAAGCCCGCCCTCTACTACCACTTCACCTCCCGCGAGGCCCTGCTGAACAGCCTGGTCCAGCCCCTCGTCGACGACTTCGACGCCTACGTCGCCGCCCAGGAGGCAGCGGCCCCGCTCGCCGCGCAGGACCTGCTGACGTCGTACTTCGACCTTGTGTACAAGCATCGTTGGCTGATCCAGATCCTCATCCGGGACCTCGGCGTCCTCACCGAACTCAAACTCGTCGACCGCATGTTCGAGTGGCGCGCCCGCGTGACCGAACTCCTCATCGGCCCCACCCCGGCCTTCGACGCCAAAGTCCGCGCCGTCGTCGCCCTGGGCGGCCTCTCCGACTCTGCAGTCATGTTCGTCGACGAACCCCTGGAAGCCCTCCGCACCGCCGCCGTAGCCGCAGCCCACGACTGCCTCCGCCCAGCCTGATCCCTGGAATGAGGGCTTGTACGGCGAGGCTCGCATCCGGCCGTGGCTGGGGAGGCGTGGCTGGGCGTCGCAGTAACCAGCCGAACGGCGGAACAGTAGGTGACCGCAGTACACCCGCCCACCGGCACGTCGCGCAGCAGAGCGCCGTACCGGCTTGTGTGTAACCGGCATTGGGCAACCCCTGGCTGGAGGGGTCAGGCTGATTCTCGGATTATCAGCTCGGTGGGGAGGGTGACCGGGGCGGCGGTGCCTTGGGTTAGGAGGGTTAGGAGGAGTTGGACTGTTTGGACTGCCTGGTCGGTCATGGGGGAGCGGATGGTGG
>NZ_SMKA01000280.1 GCF_004348455.1 Kribbella albertanoniae | reverse complement strand
GCGGCGGCCCGTCCGGCAGTGGAGGATCGCAGCGGGACATGAACCGCGACCGCCAGCGTGACCAGCGCCAGTTCCGTGATGACGACCGGCGCGACCAGACCAGACGAGACTCGGACGGACCACGTGGCAGCAGCTGACAACGTACGAAGCGCTCCGCGCACCTACGGCAACTGGCGGCAGCCCGCCTCGGCGGGGATCGCCGGCCTGGGATCGCTCGGTACGGCCATCATGATGGGTGGCCTGCTGGCCACCATCTTCTCGATGATGGCCGGCGGCATCCTCGGCGCCGTGATCTGCCTGCTGGTCGTCGGCGTCGTCCTGCTGCTGCTGATGACCAAGGACAAACACAACCTGTCCGCCCTGCAACGGCTCTCGACTCGCATTGGATGGCAACGAGCAAAGATGGCGAAACACAACATCTACCGTTCCGGTCCGCTCGGCCGCACCGCCTGGGGCAAGTTCCAGATCCCGGGTCTGGCCGCCGCCTCGCAGCTGAGTGAGTTCAAGGACTCGTACGGCCGGCCGTTCGCGCTGCTGTTCTATCCGAGCACGCGGCACTTCACCGTCGTGATCAACGCCGAGCCGGACGGCGCGTCGCTGGTCGACGAGGAGCAGATCGACATCTGGGTCGCGCACTGGGGACAGTGGCTCGCCTCGCTCGGCCATGAGCCGGGCATCGTGGCCGCTTCGGTGACGGTGGAGAGTGCACCTGACACCGGCATCCGGTTGCGCCGCGAGGTCAACCACAACATCCAGCCGGGCTCACCGGCGATCGCGCAGGCGATGCTCGCCGAGGTCGTGCAGAGCTACCCGGAGGGTTCGGCGCTGGTGTCGGCCCGGGTCGCGCTGACCTTCAAGGGCACCGACCGCAACGGCAAGCGGCGCAAGGAAGACGACATGGGCCGCGAGCTCGCGTCCCGGCTGCCCGCCCTCACCCAGAGCCTCAACGCCACCGGCGCAGGGGCGGCCCGCCCGGTCACCGCGCAGGAGCTGTGCGAGACGATTCGGATCGCCTATGACCCGGCGTCCGCCGTACTGATCGATGAGGCGCGTAGCCAGGGCATGGCGCCGGAGCTGCAGTGGACCGATGTCGGACCTGCAGGTACGCAGGCTTTCTGGGACAAGTACCGGCACGACTCCGCCTGGTCGGTGACCTGGCAGATGACGCAGGCGCCGCGTGGCGAGGTGTTCTCGTCGGTGCTGTCGCAGCTGGTCGGACCGCACAACGACATCGACCGCAAGCGCGTCACGCTGCTCTACCGGCCGCTCGACGCGGCCACCGCGGCGCGCATGGTGGAGGCGGACAAGCGCAACGCAACCTTCCGCGCCACGACCTCCGACCGCCCCACGGCCCGCACCATGGCCGAGGCCCGCGCGGCCGACCGGACCGCGCAGGAAGAGGCGCGCGGGGCCGGCCTGGTGAACTTCGGCATGGTCGTCACCGGGACCGTGATGACCGCCGAGCAGATCCCGGACATGATCGCTGCCATCGACAACCTCGGGGCGACCGCGCGCGTGCTGCTGCGCCCGGCGTACGGCTCACAGGACTCCGCGTTCGTGGCCGCGCTACCGCTCGGCGTCGTGCTGCAGAGCCACCTGGCCGTCCCGGCCGGTCTACGGGAGGCCCTATGAGCAAGAAGAACGAGAAGACCACCGACCCGTCCCGCGGCGGCAAGCGGCCGATGCCGCGCGGCTGGCCAGGCATGGGCGGGGGCTACTCGACGTACCTCCAGGCTCCCCAGGAATGGCGCGGTACGACGGTCCAGGTCTGCGGTCTCTGGCCCTTCGCAGCCGGCACCGGCAGCCCCATGGTCGGCGTACCCATCGGCCGCAACATCCTCTCCGGCGCCACCATGTGCTGCGACCCGATCAGCTGGTTCATGCGCGCCAAACTGATTTCTAATCCATCAATGTTTGTATTAGGAAAACCGGGTCTTGGTAAATCGACTATTACCCGAAGAATGGCATTGGGATTAGCTGGTTATGGTATTCAACCACTAGTTCTTGGCGATCTCAAGCCGGATTACAAGGACCTGATCGAGGCGCTGGGTGGGCAGGTTATTCAGCTGGGTCGTGGCCGGGGGCATCTGAATATTCTTGATCCCGGGGAGTCCCGGGAGGCTGCGTTGCGGTTGACCGGGAAGGCGCGCGAGGCGATTCAGGCCGACGCGCACGGGCGGCGGCAGACGATGGTGTCGGCGCTGATCTCGATCATGCGGTCGGCGCCGCCGACGGACCGTGAAGAGACGATCATCGACGAGGCGCTGAAGGTCCTCGACGAACGGCATACCGGTACGCCGGTGCTCCGTGATCTGCTCAAGGTCGTGCAGGACGCGCCGGACCGGGTCCGGAACGTGGCTCTCGACCGCGGCAGCCTGGATCGGTACCGGCAGATCACCGAAGGTCTGGAGGCCTCGCTGATCGGTCTGGTCGGGGGTGGCCGGCTCGGTGAGATCTTCTCCGAGCAGACCGACAACCCGATGAAGATGGATCGTCCGGTCGTCTTCGACGTCTCCAATATCGACGACTCCGAGACGAATCTGCAGGCCGCCGTACTGCTGGCCTGTTGGTCGTACGGGTTCGGCGCGGTGGCCGTCTCGCAGGCGCTCGCCGATGCGGGGCTGGAGCCGCGGCGGCACTACTTCGTCATCCTCGACGAGCTGTGGCGCGTGCTGCGGGCCGGGCGGGGTCTGGTCGACCGCGTCGACGCGCTGACCCGGTTGAACCGGCAGCGCGGTGTCGGGATGGCGATGATCTCGCACACCATGTCCGACCTGCTCGCGCTCGAGCACCCCGAGGACCGGATGAAGGCCAAGGGTTTCGTCGAGCGGTCCGGCATGGTCATCTGTGGCGGTCTGCCGCGGGCGGAGATGGACAACCTCTCCGAGGTCGTGCCGATGTCCGAGGAGGAGAAGAACATGCTCATCGGCTGGCAGGACCCACCCGCGTGGGACCCGGCGACCGGTGAGGAGGCCGCACCTCCTGGCCGAGGCAACTTCCTGGTCAAGGTCGGTGGCCGGCCGGGGATCCCGGTGCACGTCGGCCTGACCTCGGTCGAGCGCGAGATCAACGACACGAACAAACTCTGGAAGACCGGTGCCGACGGACGGCCGTTGAAGGTCGAGGTCGCACCGGACGGGACCGAAGCAGTCGTCGAGGAGTACACCTTCGACGACCCGGCGATGCTGCCGCCGCCCGACCCGACCACCCGGGTCGTCGCGCGGCCGGAGGTGACGAACAATGGCTGACGGAAAACGCACCACCGGGCCAGGCGGCCTGTCGATCGAGACGGTCCTGATCTTCATCGGCTGCGGCGTGTTCGTGGTCGTCGTCGGCGGTGTCTGGGGTGCGCTCAAGGCGGCCGCCGCGATCGACGGCACCCGCGCCGTACCGGGTAACCCGGTCAGCGCGCTGACCCAGCTGATCCAGGGGCGACTGCGCTGGTCCGGCGCGGCCACCGGCGTACTGATCCTCGAGATCGTGCTGCTGATCCTGATCGTCGGTCTGGTCTGGTTCCTGCTCCGGCGCCGCAAGGAGTCGGTCGGCCGCGTCGACAAGCAGGCGTTCCTGATGTCGAAGCGGTCCGAGATCTACAAGCTCACCCGCGAGGGCGCGCAGGGCATCGCCGACCGCCTCGGCGCCGGCCACGCCGGTCCGGGCATTCTGATCGGCAGAACCGTCCGCGACGGCCTGGAGGTGTTCGGCTCCTGGGAGGACATGCACGTCGACATCTGGGGACCCCGGACAGGAAAAACTACGTCGCGCGCCGTACCGGCGATTTTGGATGCTCCTGGGTCTGTGGTCGCCACGTCGAACAAGCGGGACATCGTTGACGCCACCCGCGGGCCGCGGCTCGACAAGGGGCCGGTGTGGGTGTTCGACCCGCAGGAGGTCTGCGAGGAGCCGCCGAACTGGTGGTGGAACCCGCTGACCTACATCACCGACGAGACCAAGGCGCGGGAGATGGCGGAGCACTTCGTCGCCTCACAGCGTCAGGTCGGCGCACAGACTGATGCGTTCTTCGACTCCGCCGGTACTGACCTGCTGGCTGGTCTGCTGCTCGCTGCAGCGGTGGCCAAGCGCCCGATCACGCAGGTGTACACGTGGCTTGCGGACCAGCGCAACGACGAGCCGGAGCGGATCCTGCGCAACACTCCAGGGCTGCAGCTGTCGGCTGACGCGCTGTCCGGTGTCATCAACGCACCGGACAAGCAGCGCGCCGGTGTGTACGGCACCGCGCAGCAGAGCGCGCAGTTCCTGGTGAACCGCAAAGTGACCCGCTGGGTCATCCCGCAAGGGCCGAACGACACGCGTCCGCAGTTCAACCCGCACGAGTTCGTCCGCAAGGGCGGCACGCTCTACAGCCTGTCCAAGGAAGGCGCCGGTACGGCGGGGCCGCTGGTCACCGCATTGACCGTCGCCGTCGTGGAGGCGGCGGAAGAGTACGCCAAGGGCTGCCCGATGGGCCGGATGCCGAACCCACTGGTCGGCGTACTGGACGAGGCGGCGAACGTCTGCCGCTGGAAGAACCTGCCCGACCTCTACAGCCACTTCGGCTCCCGCGGCATCGTGCTGATGACGATCCTGCAGTCCTGGGCCCAGGGCCAGGAGTGCTGGGGCGAGCACGGCATGGAGAAGCTCTGGTCCGCCGCGAACATCCGCGTGTACGGCGGTGGCGCGTCCGACGCGAACTTCCTCGAACGGCTCAGCAAGCTGATCGGCGACTACGACATCATCTCCAGCTCGGTCTCGTACAACGAGGGCAAGCGCGGTACCAGCCGGCAGACGCAGCGGCAGAACATCCTGGAGATCTCCGACCTGGCCGCCATGCCGCCGGGGCGGGCCGTGGTGTTCCCGTCCGGCATCCCGGCCACCATGGTGAAGACGGTGCCGTGGTTCACCCGTCCGGACGCCGGAGTGGTCAAGGCGTCGTTGGCGAAGTACGACCCGGGCGCGAAGGCGCCGCAGGTCACGCAGGGCTCGGCCAACCCGTGGGTGACCGGCGGCGCGCAGGGTGGACCGCCGCCGATGCCGACCGGCGTACCGGTGTGGGAGCAGACTGAGGAGCAGCGTCGTGGATGGTGAACAGGAACTCTTCTATCCGCATGTCGCGGCCTTCGTCGAGGACCGCCTGATCTACCTGTACTCGCGGCGGATCGGCCAGCAGTACGTGTGGTGCCCGGAGTGGTTCCGGCACGCCGAGGCACTCAGCCGGCTCGACTCGATCTGGCGCGCGTGGGAGCACCTGCGGCTCGACCCGGCGACCGGGATGTCGGTCTGGTGGCGGGACCATGCGGACCCGCACATGATGACGCTGCTCGACCCGGACGGCCCGTTCGCGGCCTGCCGGGGTGCGCACACCGACTACCCGATCCCGCCGCTCCCGGTCGAAGAGCCGCCGGCCGGGCTGTTCTTCGACCAGCGGCAGCCGAACGTGCGGGGGATCTAGAGGTCCAGGTCCAGGCCGGTGTCCTTCTCGCGCTTCTTGGTCTTGCGCGGTTGGACGAACTTCCGGGCCTCGGGCGGCTGAGCGGGACGCCGGGCCGCATCACTGGCCGGCGCCTGCTCTCCGGCATACCGGTCGGCGAGACGGTCGTCGTACGTCGCCTCCCGGTCCTCGCGGTCGCCCGCGCGCTGGTAGCGGCGGCCGGCAGCCGCAGTGGCGTCCGCACCGGGCTCGTCCGGGCGGGCGGCCGCCTCGTCGAGCAGGTGGTTGCCGTGGGCATGGTCGCTGCGCGCCTGGCGCCGTTGGGCATCAGCCAGCTCGCGGTGCCGGGTGCTCGCGGCTTCGTTGGCTTCGGCGAGCCGGATGGCTTCGGTGGTCTCCGCAGTGGCGTCCAGCTGTTCGCGACGGTCGCGGATCTCCTCGAGCTCACGCTGCTCGTGCGCAGCCTGTTCGAGCTCCTCGGTTTCGCGCTCCTCGACCAGTTCGTCGTCCTTGTCGACCATGGGCCCCACGATGCCGCATTTCCGGGGTCAGCGGGTAGCCCCTGTGACCAGCCAGGCGTCTCCACGCTCCCTGGTCACCAGGGTGAGTAGGCGGACCAGCATGAAGCCGCCGAACGCCCACCACAGCGCCACGATGCCACCGTCGAGCCACAGCACGCTCAGAGCCAGTGGAATGTACAGGAGGAGCGCTGCGACGCCGGCGATGGCCAGGTAGCGGCCGTCGCCGGCTCCGATGAGTACGCCGTCCAGCACGAAGACCACGCCGTTCAGCGGCTGCCAGATGGCTGCCACGAGGAGCACTGCCGCGAGTGTTCGCCGTACGTCGGGATCTGCGGTGAACCAGGGCACGTAAACCGCTCGCAGCCCCCAGAGTGCGAGTCCACAGACCGCACCGGACCACAGTCCCCACCACATCATCCGTCTGGTGATGGAACGGGTGCCTGCGACGTCACCGGCACCCAGCGCGCGGCCGGTCAGCGCCTGGGCGGCGATGGCGATCGCGTCGAGCGCCAGCGCCAGGAAGTTCCAGAAGGTGAAGGCGACTTGGTGTGCTGCGACGGACGTCGTACCGAGGGAGGTGGCGACGAACGTGAGCAAGATGATTGCCGCACGCAACGTCAGGGTGCGGACGATCAGCGGCACACCCATCTGCGCAGAAGCGAGGATGCCGGGCAGATCTGGCGTGAGCTTCGCCCCGTCACGTCGGGCGCCTCGGACCACCACGACGACCAGTGCGACCCCAGCAGCGGTCTGGACGAGCGCCGTACCGAGTGCGGAGCCTGCGATGTCCAGGTGCAGGCCGTAGACCAGCAGGAGGTTCAGAACGATGTTGAGGAGGTTGGCGGAGATGGCGACGACCATCGGGGTCTTGGTGTCTTGCAGTCCGCGCAGTACGCCGGTGGCGGCGAGGAGGATCAGCATGGACGGGATGCCGAAGCAGGAGATGCGCAGATAGGTCACTGCGTACTCAGCCACGTCAGGAGACGGGTTGAAGGCGTTGATGGCTTGCGGGGCGAACACGACACCAGCCAGGGCGAGTACGACGCCCAGCAGCAGCGCCAGCCACAGTCCGTCGATGCCCTGGGCCAGTGCGCCGCGGTGATCGCCCGCTCCGATCCGGCGCGCGACGGCTGAGGTGGTTCCGTACGCCAGGAACACGCAGATGCCGACGATGGTCTGCAGGACGGTCCCGGCAACCCCGAGCGCGGCCAGCTGGGGTGTCCCGAGGTGGCCGATGATGGCTGAGTCCGCGAGCAGCATCAGCGGCTCCGAAACCAGCGCCACGAAGGCGGGAACGGCGAGCCGCAGGATCTCCCGGTCCTGGCCCCCGACCCAGCGTCTGCGACTCACTGGAGGCACGTTACCCACCGGCTGTGGGGCTGCCTGTGAACAAGTACCCCGACTTTTTCTTCTCCACAGTTGTGTATTGGTGAAACCGCAGGTCAGAGGCTTGCTGGGGATTGTTGCCCACAGATATCCACAGGGTTGTTCCCAACCTGTGCACAGGCGTTCGCGGGGTTTCCCACAGTTCGTCCACACCCCCTGTGGACGGCTGGCTACCACCTGGGGACGAGACCGGCGTACGGTCGCGTGCCTGGGTACCCAGGCGGGCGGCGGAATTCTGTCGGTCGGTGCGGCTACGGTTCGATCAGGTGTTCGAACCCCGGTCGTCGGTGATTCGGGGCAGCGGCGAACGATGGAGGTCGGGCTAGATGAGCGTGGCGGAGTTCCGTGGCCAGGACAGCGGCCACGAGGAGCGCAGGCCCGAGATGGGGTTCGACCGCACACCCCCGCAGGATCTGGCTGCGGAGCAGTGTGTGCTCGGCGCGATGATGCTGTCCAAGGACGCCATCGCCGACGTCATCGAGACCCTGCGCGGGACGGACTTCTACCGCCCGGCGCACGAGTCCGTCTTCGACGCGATCACCGACCTGTATGCCCGCGGTGAGCCGGCCGACGCGATCACCGTCGCCGCCGAGCTGACCAAGCGCGGCGACATGGCGCGGATCGGCGGCGCGCCGTACGTGCACACCCTGGTCGCCTCGGTGCCGCTCGCGGCGAACGCGGGCTACTACGCGCACATCGTCCGGGAGAAGGCGATCCTGCGCCGGCTGGTCGAGGCCGGGACCAAGATCGTCCAGCTCGGGTACGCGGGTGAGGGTGAGGTCGACGACGTCGTCGACGAGGCGCAGGCCGAGATCTACTCGGTCACAGACAAGCGCACCACCGAGGACTACGCGCCGCTGAAGGACATCATGGAGGGCGCCCTCGACGAGATCGAGGCGATCGACTCCCGCGGTGACTCGATGGTCGGCGTACCGACCGGGTTCACCGACCTCGACGAGCTGACCAACGGCCTGCACCCCGGCCAGATGATCATCGTCGCCGCCCGTCCCGCCATGGGCAAGGCGCTCGCTCTCGACACCCCGCTGCCCACGCCGACCGGCTGGACCACGATGGCCGAGGTCGCCGTCGGTGACCAGCTCCTCGATGCCGAAGGCCTGCCGACCACGGTCGTCGCGGCGACCGATGTGATGACGGACCGCCCGTGCTTCCGGCTTTCGTTCTCCGATGGCAGCGCCATCGTCGCCGACGCCGAGCACCAGTGGCTGGTCGAGGACGGCGGCCGCCCGCTGATCTGCACCACCGCCGACCTGTTCACCGCGATGTCCGCAAGCCCCGGCCTGACCCCGCCGATCCCCGGCTCAGCACCCCGCCAGATCACCGGCCACGGCTTCCCGGCCGCCCTCGCCGGCGAGGGCGAGCGCCGCATCGAGTGGATCGACCGCGTCGCCGGCGTCCCCGTCCGCTGCGTCGAGGTCGACAACGCCGCCCATCTCTACCTGGCCGGCAAGACCATGATCCCGACCCACAACTCCACCCTCGGCCTCGACTTCGCCCGCTCCGCCTCCATCAAGCACGGCCTCACCTCGTGCGTCTTCTCCCTCGAGATGAGCCGCAACGAGATCACCATGCGACTCCTCTCCGCCGAGGCCAAGGTCCCCCTGCACCACATGCGCAACGGCAAGATGACTGACGAGGACTGGGCCCGCCTCGCCCGCAAAATGGGTGAAGTCTCCGAAGCCCCGCTCTTCATCGACGACTCCCCGAACCTCACCATGATGGAGATCCGCGCCAAGGCCCGCCGCCTCAAACAGCGCCACGACCTCCGCCTCATCATCATCGACTACCTCCAGCTGATGACGTCCGGCAAGAAGGTCGAGTCCCGCCAGCTCGAAGTCTCCGAGTTCTCCCGCTCCATCAAGCTCCTCGCCAAAGAACTGGAACTCCCCGTAGTAGCCATCTGCCAGCTCAACCGAGGCTCCGAACAACGCTCCGACAAACGCCCCATGGCCTCCGACCTCCGCGAATCGGGATGTCTGACCGCGGACACCCGGCTGATGCGGGCCGACACCGGTGCGGAGATCTCGCTGGGCGAGTTGCTGGCCACGGATGCGCGAGACGTCCCGGTCTGGTCGCTCGACGACCGGCTGAAGCTGGTGCCACGGACGCTGACCCATGCCTTCCCCAGCGGAGTGAAGGAAGTCCTCCGGCTGAAGCTCGCCTCCGGCCGCGAGATCAAGGCGACCGCGAACCACCCGTTCCTCACGTACGACGGCTGGAAGCCGCTCGGTGAGCTGGCACCGGGTGCCCGATTGGGTTCTCTGCGCCACGTCCCACCGCCGCTCAACGTGACTCCGTGGGACGAGGACGAGATCACGCTGCTCGCCCACCTGCTCGGCGACGGCTCATTCGTGAAGCGGCAGCCGATCCGCTATGCGAGCATCGACGAGGCGAATCTGACCGCAGTCGGCGAGGCCGCCCACCGGCGTTTCGGCATCACCCCGATCCGCGACGAGTACGCCGCCGCCCGCGTCACCACATTGCGCCTCCCGGCGCCGTACCGGCTGGCCCGTGGCAAGCGGAACCCGATCGCCGCCTGGCTCGACGGTCTCGGCCTGTTCGGCCTCCGCAGCCACGAGAAGTTCGTGCCCGACGGCATCTTCGGTCTACCGAAGGAGCAGGTCGCCCACTTCATCCGCCACCTCTGGGCCACCGACGGCTCCGTCCGCTGGGACGCCAAGGCTGGCCAGGGCCGCATCTACTACGCGAGCACAAGCCGTCGTCTCGTCGACGACCTCGCCCGCCTGCTCCTCCGCCACAACATCTTCACTCGCATCAAGGTCGCCAAGAAGCCGGGCTACCGCGACGGCTACCACCTGCACATCTACGGCGCGGCCAACCAGTTGCGCTTCTGCGACGAGATCGGTGTCCACGGCCTGCGTGGTCTGAAAGTGCTCGAGGTCGCCGCCGCGCTGCGTGACGTGAAGGGCAACACCAACCTCGACACGGTGCCGAAGGAGGTCTGGTCCCAGGTCCGCCAGGTCCTCGCCGACCGCAAGGTCACTCACCGCGAGTTCGCCGCAGCCATGGGCACCCAGTTCTCCGGCTCAACCTTGTGGAAGCACGCTCCCAGCCGTCAGCGCCTCGCGAAGGTCGCCGACGTCCTGGACTCCGCCGACCTCGAGGTCCTCGCCACCAACGACATCTTCTGGGACACCATCACCTCAGTCGAAAGCCTTGGCGAGCAAGAGGTCTACGACGCCACCGTCCTCGGCACCCACAACTTCGTGGCCGAAGGCATCGCCACCCATAACAGCCTTGAGCAGGATGCTGACATGGTGATCCTGTTGCACCGTGAGGATGCGTACGAGCGGGAGTCGACGCGGCCGGGTGAGGCGGACTTCATTGTGGCTAAGCACCGTAACGGGCCGACCGCCGACATCACGGTGGCGTTCCAGGGGCATTATTCGCGGTTCGTGGATATGGCGCACGACGGCTAGGTGAGGGTTACTTGGGCGCCTACGTCTTCTTGGTGGGCGGCTTGGAGGACTGAGGTCAGGAGGCCGGGGAAGCGGGTTTCGAAGTCTTCGGTGCGGAGGCGGACGTAGCAGCGGGTGCCTTCTTCGCGGGTGCGGGTGAGGCCGGCGGCGCGGAGGACCTTGAGGTGGTGGCTGAGGGTTGACTTGCCGACCGGGACGCGGAGGTCGCCCCAGGCCTGTTCGTTGCCGTCGGCAAGGACTCGCACGATGCCTACGCGGAGCGGGTCGCTGAGGGCCGACATCACGTCGGTCAGGTGCAGCTGGTCGACGTCCGGGTGGGGGTTCGCGGGCTTCACGGAGGCAGACTAGGTGAGGGCGAGGCCGCCGTCGACGGCGAGCACCTGGCCGGTGACCCAGCTGGTGGCCGGGTCGGCGAGCTGCACGATCCAGTGCGCGACCTCGTCGGGTTCGCCGCGGCGGCCGAGGGGGATGCGGTTCGCTTCGGCGGCCTTGACCTGGTCGACCTGCTCCTCGCTCAGGCCCGCGGTCAGCAGCGCCTCGGACTCGGTCGGGCCGGGCGCGACGGCGTTGACCCGCACGCGCTGCGGCGCGAGCTCAAGTGCCCAGCTGCGGGTGAGTGACTCGAGGGCGGCTTTGGATGCGCCGTAGTGCGCGCCGCCCGGAATCGGTCGATGGCCGAAGGTGCTGGAGACGTTGACGATCGCGCCCTCGTGCTTGACGAGCTGAGGCAGTACGGCGTGCGCCAGCAGGCTCGGCGCGGTGACGTTGACCGCCATCAACTCCTCGATACCCGCAGCGCTCAGGTCTTCCAGGGCCATCCCGATGAACACGCCGGCGTTGTTGACCAAGGCATCCACCCGGCCCCACCGATCAACCGCCGCATCCACGATTGCCGTCGGAGCAGTCACCTCTCGGACGTCGGCCACCAGGGCCTCGATCCCGGGATGCAGCGCGGCAACCTCCGCAAGCCGATCGGCCCGCCGCCCCACGCCGAGCACCTGAGCCCCCGCCTCGGCGAGCTGCACCGCCACCGCACGACCGATCCCCGAGCTGGCCCCGGTCACCACTACAACCCGCCCGTCAAACCGCCGTGCCACCACATTCACTCCATCGTTTGATGTTCGTCGACCATCGAACAATAGCAGTCGTCACCGAACCCGCTTGCGATGTGGTGTACCGACGGACGGGTAGTGGTGGGGGTTGTGCGGTGGGGG
>NZ_SMKA01000027.1 GCF_004348455.1 Kribbella albertanoniae | reverse complement strand
CGACACCACCGGCGACCTCCACACCCCCACCTTCGACCCCTCCGAAGAATCAATCTCCCTAGCCACCACGTTGCTAACCTCCGCCGCCCTCCTCGACTGAGAGCTCCCCAGCGACAGCTCCGTCGCCGCCTCCGGCGGGTGATTGCGCCGGAAGTGATTGCCCCGAGTGCGGGCGAGTGGCGGGTGCGGGCCAGCGCGTCCGAAGCGTGCGTTTGTCCGCCGGCGCTCGTCTACGGCGACTCGCGCACGAGCGCCGACTGCAGGCCGTCAACCGGTCATCGCGGACTACGAGGCCGATCACGGTGTCATCACCGAGGACGAGATCGCCGAGGCGGAGCGCTCCGTCCAGGCCAACGCGATCGTCGTGCGTGGCGGGCGTGTCATCCGTCCCGCGGCGGACCGCCCGCACTGATCAACCCACGCCGCCCAGGGTCTGCCCGCTCAACAGCCAGCCGACTTTCGTGGTCGGAGGCACTTGGTCAGTGCCGCAGGTGCGGACCGCCAGGCCATCACAACTGCCGACGCGCCCGGCGCTCCCGCGTGGAACCGCGTCCAGCACGCAATTGTGATGGCCTGGGTGTCCGGGCCACAGGACAGCGAGGGCTCATCGCGGACTCCCATCACCCACCAACTCGCTCCGCACCGGCCGTGCCACGCCTGGCGGCACTTCGTTGGCGAGCGTTTGTGGGGGTTAGACGGTGGTGCACGTCCGCCCCCGCCCCAACCCACCTACCGGGGCACAGCGCAGCGCGCCCCCGCGGCGGCAAAAGGCTGTCGCCGCGGACCGGTGTCCTCTAGAAGGTGTCGGCGGGGATGTAGACGCCCCAGACTTCGCGGAGGGTGTTGCAGACTTCGCCTACGGTGGCTCGGGCTTTGAGGGCTCGTTTCATCGGGTAGAGGCAGTTGTCGGTGCCTTCGGCGGCCTTCTTCAGGTCGGCCAGGGCTGCGTCCACCTCGACCTGGTCGCGTTCGGCGCGGAGGGTGGCCAGGCGGGCTACCTGCTGGGCCTCGATGGCGGGGTCCACGCGGAGGGGTTCGTAGGGCTCTTCTTCGGCGACCTTGAACTTGTTCATGCCGACGACCACCCGTTCGGCGGAGTCGATCTCGAGCGAGATCCGGTACGCCGACTGCTCGATCTCCTGCTTCTGGAAACCCTTCTCGATCGCGGCCACCGCACCGCCGTACTCCTCGACCTGGCTCATCAGCTCGACCGCTTCGGCTTCGACCTTGTCGGTCAGCGCCTCGACGACGTACGAGCCGGCGAACGGGTCAACGGTCGCGGTGATGTCGGTCTCGTAGGCGAGGACCTGCTGCGTGCGCAGCGCGAGCCGGGCGGCCTTCTCGGTCGGCAGGGCGATCGCCTCGTCGTACGAATTGGTGTGTAGCGACTGCGTCCCACCCAGTACGGCGGCCAGCCCCTGCACGGCGACCCGGACGAGGTTCACTTCCGGCTGCTGTGCGGTCAGCTGCACCCCGGCGGTCTGCGTGTGGAACCGCAGCATGTGCGACTTCGGGTTCTTCGCGCCGAACTCGTCCCGCATCACGCGCGCCCAGATCCGCCGGGCGGCGCGGAACTTCGCGACCTCTTCGAGCAGCGTCGTCCGGGCCACGAAGAAGAACGACAACCGCGGCGCGAACGTGTCCACGTCGAGCCCGGCAGCGACCGCCGTACGGACGTATTCGATCCCGTCCGCGAGCGTGAACGCGATCTCCTGCGCGGGCGTCGCCCCGGCCTCGGCCATGTGGTAGCCGGAGATCGAGATCGTGTTCCAGCGCGGCAGCTCCGCCTGGCAGTACGCGAAGATGTCGCTGATCAGCCGCAGCGACTCCTTCGGCGGGTAGATGTACGTCCCGCGCGCGATGTATTCCTTCAGTACGTCGTTCTGGATCGTCCCGGTGAGTTGTTCACCGGCGACCCCCTGCTCCTCCGCGACCAGTTGGTACAACAGCAGGAGCACCGACCCCGGCGCGTTGATCGTCATCGAGGTGGACACCTGGTCCAGCGGGATCCGGTCGAACAGGATCCGCATGTCGTCGATCGAGTCGATCGCCACCCCGACCTTGCCGACCTCGCCGGACGCGATCGTGGCGTCGGAGTCGTAACCCATCTGGGTCGGCAGGTCGAAGGCGACCGACAACCCCATCGTCCCGGCATCGATCAGCTGGTGGTACCGCTGGTTCGACTCCGCGGCCGTCCCGAACCCGGCGTACTGGCGCATCGTCCACGGCCGCTGGGTGTACATCGTCGGATACACACCCCGGGTGAACGGGAACTTCCCCGGCTCCCCCAGCTTCTCCGCCGGGTCGAACCCGTCCAGCGCGCCCGCGTCGTACACCGGCGCGAACTCGAATCCGGACTCACTGCGATGACTCATCTCCCCACCGTAGGCGGAACCACCCCTCCACTGGTATGCACAAACCAGGTGAGATCGGGCACGCCACGACCGGGGGCTGGTAGGATTCCTACTAGTTGGATTCCTACTGTGGAGGCAGCGATGAAGCTCAGAGCCAAGGGGCAGGTGACGATTCCCACCGAGGTCCGCGAGCACCTCGGCCTGCATGAGGGCGACGAGGTGGATTTCGTCATCCGCGGCAACATCGTTCAGATCACCAGAGCCGAGCACAACCGTTCCGTCGGGCGGCAGGTCGCGGGGCGGCTGCGGGGTCGCGGCTCCAGTGGGATGAGCACCGACGAGATCATGGAACTGCTGCGTGGCGAGGACTGAGCTCAGCGTCGTCCGCCGTCCGGTCACACTGGTCGACGCCTGCGTGATTCTCGACCTGACCACCAACGATCCTCAGTGGGCCGATTGGTCGGAGCAGACGCTCGCCGAGGCGGCCGACGAGGGGCCGCTGGTCATCAACGCGATCGTGTACGCCGAGGTATCGGTGGACTTCACCTCGATCGAGGAGCTGGACGACGCCCTCGACCAGAGCTACATCCGCCGTGAGCCGTTGCCGTTCGAGGCCGGCTTCCTGGCCGGGAAGGCGTACGTCGCCTACCGCCGGCGCGGCGGATCCCGCCGATCCCCGCTGGCCGACTTCTACATCGGCGCCCATGCCGCGGTGGCCGGCTACCGTCTCCTGACCCGGGACACTGCTCGCTACAGCACGTACTTCCCGTCGGTCAGGCTGCTGACGCCGGACGGTTGAGTCTGCTGGTGCCCAGAGTTCGTGTCTGAGCAACCGGTAGCCGCTCGCTCGTCACCGGGCAGACATCAAGCGTCCTTGAAGGCGTCGACAGGGAATCCACAACGCGTTACGGACACGTCGCCGAGGGTTCATGCGCGGTGGGGAACCTCCGAAGTGTGCGAATCGTGATGGTTGCCGAGACCTTCCTGCCGCAGATCAATGGCGTGGCGAACACGGCTCGCCATGTCGCCGACCGGCTTCGGGCCCGCGGGCACGAGCTGCTCATCATCGCGCCCGGACCGGGCCCGGACAGTTACGGTGACGTGCAGGTGATCCGGGCGCGGAGCTTCCGGACGCCTGGCTACAAGGAGTTTCCGGTCGGGCTGCCGGATCCGTCGATCGAGCGGGCGATGGCCGAGTTCCAGCCCGATCTGGTGCACCTGGCCTCGCCGTTCATCATCGGCGCCTACGGGCTGCGGGCCGCGCGCCGGCTCGGGCTGCCGACGGTTGCGATCTTCCAGACCGATATCGCCGGCTTCGCCCGGCAGTACCCCTGGTTCGCCGCTGCGGACCGTGGCATCTGGCGCTGGGTACGGCGGACACACTCGCGCGCCGACCGGACGCTCGCACCTTCCACCGCGTCGGTCGAGGCGCTGGTGCAGGGCGGCGTACCGCGGGTCTATCACTGGGGCCGCGGTGTGAATCTCGAACTGTTCGATCCGCAGCACCGCGACGAGAGCTGGCGTCGCGAGATCTCCCCGGACGGCAAGCCGATCGTCGGGTACGTCGGTCGTCTGGCAGCCGAGAAGAAGGTACGGCGACTCGCCGAGCTGACCGATCTGGGCTGCCAGATCGTGATCGTCGGCGACGGCCCGGACCGCGCGTCCCTGGAGCATGCGTTGCCCCAGGCAACCTTCCTCGGGATGCGCCGGGGTGCTGACCTGGCCACGATCTTCGCCGGGCTGGACGTATTCGTGCACACCGGTGAGCACGAGACGTTCTGCCAGACGATCCAGGAGGCGCAGGCTTCCGGCGTCGCCACTGTCGGCCCGGCCGCAGGCGGTCCGCTGGATCTGATCCACCCCGGCGTCAACGGCCTGCTCTTCGAACCAGGTCAGGCCGGATCGCTCCGCGACGCCGTCAAGACCCTGCTGGACCACCCGGAAGCCCGCGCCCGGATGGCAGCCAGCGGCCTCCAGCGAGTCCAGTCCCGTACCTGGCCGGCGGTGGTCGACGACCTGGTCGACCGGCACTACGCCCAGGTCCTGCGCGAAGCCGCCGCCGTACGGCAGGTGGCTTGAGTATGAGTAGCCTGCGGATCGCCCAGCTGGCCAATTTCGTGGGACCGACCTCCGGCGGGATGCGGACCGCGATCGAGCACATCGGTCAGGGGTACGTCGATGCCGGCGCGGACCGGATCGTCATCACCCCGGGCGAGCGGGACGAGATCGTGGAGACCGAGTCCGGCACGGTCGTCCGGGTGAAGGCGCCGAAGGTGAGTGGCGGCTACCGGCTGATCACCACGCCGTGGAACGTGATCGACGTACTGAAGAAGTTCCAGCCGACCACGGTCGAGATCTCCGACAAGTCGACCCTGCTCCCGGTGGCTCGCTGGGCCCGCAAGAACGATGTCGGCAGCGTCCTGTTCAGCCACGAGCGCCTGGACGCGATGCTGGCCCTCGGGGCGGCGAGACCCGGTCAGCTGGGCGGTCACGACGTACTGCGCCCGGGCCGGATGCTCGGTGAGGTCACCACGTACACCAGCCGCTGGACCGGTGAGAGCGTCCAGCGCCGTGCCGAGGGTGTGAAGGCCAGCCAGCTGCATGTGGTCGCCACCGTGGCCGCGCTCTACAAGATCCTCAGTCGCACGTACGACGCGGTCGTGGTGACGTCGCGGTACGCCGCGGCCGAGTTCGACGACGTGACCACGCCGCTGGTCCGGATCCCGCTCGGCGTCGACCTGGACACCTTCCACCCGTCACTCGGCAAGCCGGCCGACGACGGCGTACTGAAGCTCGTGCACGCCGGTCGGCTGTCCCGCGAGAAGAGCCCGCATCTCGCGGTCGCCACCGCTGCTGAGCTGCACCGACGCGGCGTCAAGCTGCAGATGGACGTCTACGGCACCGGTCCGCATCTCGACGAACTGCTCGAGATCGCGGGTACGGCGCCGATCACGTTTCACGGGTACGTCGATGGTCGGCGTACCCTCGCCCGGCATCTGGCCGAGGCGGATATCGCGCTGTCGGTCTGCCCGGGCGAGACGTTCGGCCTCGCCGTACTGGAGGCTCTTGCCGCCGGTACGCCGGTTGTCACGGCCAACACCGGCGGTGCCCGCGAGCTGGTCGACGAGACCTGCGGCCGCTGGGGCCAGGCCAACCCGGTCGCCCTGGCCGACGCCGTACTGCAGCTGGCACAGGTCCCCAACCGCCGAGCCGCGGCCCGTCGCCGGGCCGAGCTCTACGACTGGGACACCTGCATCCGGCACATGCTCGCCCTCCACACCCGCCTCGCCCAAGCGCGGATCGCCGCCTAAACCCGCAACGTCCGAAGGACCGGAGGGCCCGCCTCCAGTTTTCGGACGTTACCGAGGTGCTGCGCGTAACGTCCGAAGGATCGGAGGGCCCGCCTCCGGATTTTCGGACGTTAGGTCAGGTGGTCGTAGTCGCCTCGGGTCCAGGCCATGTGGCGATCGGCAGAACGCCGTACGACGGCCTTGGCGTCGACCGGGATGACCGAGCCGAAGTTGTTGTAGAGGCGGTCGAACTCGTACGGGTCGAGCGCGCGAGCCACGCGGTCGACCACCGCGCCGGACAGCGGGATGCGGTTCGGGTAGCTGCGCATGAAGCTGACCGAGGTGCGGTCGGGGTTCGCGAAGATCGTGTCGCCGGACAGCACGACACCCTTGCCCTCGGCACCATCTGCCCAGTGCACGACCGCGCTCCCCGGGAAATGACCGCCGGGCTGGAGAAGCGTCACTCCCGGCAACGGGTTGAGTACGCCGGACCAGGTCTGGATCACCGCGTCCTGCCGGGCGACCCAGTGCGCATCGGCCTCCGACACGTACACCGGTACGTTGCCTAGACGGTGGCTCCACTCGACCTGGACGCCGTACATATGCGGGTGGCTGGCAACGATCCCGACGACTTCGCCGAGCTCGCGGATCCGCCGTACGGCGTCATCGTCGAGATAGCCGATCGGGTCCCACAGGAGGTTGCCCTCGGACGTGGTGACCAGCATCGACTGCTGACCGATTCCGACCGGCGGCTTGGACGTGACGCCGTACAGGCCGGGTTCGACCGCCTCGATGGCGACCTCCGTCCCAGCCGCGGCCAGCTCCGCCAGCGTGGTCCAGTGCTGACCGTCTGCCGGCACCCACTGCCGCTCGTCGGCGCAGATCGCGCACACCTCCACCTGCTCGGAGTGCTCGACCGCACAGGTTGCACAGATCCAGAAACTCACCGTGATCTCCCTCCATAGCTTTTTGCCCGGACTCTCGCGGTTAAAGCCTGGTTGAAGTCAAGAACACCGCGGGGTCACCGGTCGAGGGCCACCTGCTGCCCGGCTGCCGGGGCCAATTGAGGGCCGCCTACGACACGCGGGAGAGCGATGTCACACCTGTCAGGACAAAAGCGCCAAGCCAGCAGGACTACCATCGAACCCGGCCGGGTTATCGCCGGGCCGAGCCGAATCGCGGCAGCCGCACGGCTCTCGATCCGAGATCCGATCGGAGGATCGGTTTGCCCAGCAAACCAGCCGGCACGCTCTACCGTGGCCGGGAGGGCATGTGGTCATGGGTCGCACACCGGATCACCGGCGTGGGAATCTTCTTCTTCCTGCTCGTGCACGTGCTCGACACCGCTCTGGTCCGGGTGTCGCCGGAGGCCTACAACGAGGTCATCGGCACCTACAAGAACCCGATCGTCGGCCTGATGGAGGTCGGACTGGTCGGGGCCATCCTGTTCCACGCGTTCAACGGCATCCGGCTGATCCTGGTCGACTTCTGGGCCAAGGGCCCGCGCAACCAGCGCAAGCTGATGATCGGCGTCGGCGTGGTCTGGGTCGTGTTGTTCGTGCCGTTCGTGATCCGGCACCTCACACACGTCTTCGGAGGCTGAGATGAGCGACATTGCAGCGCCGCGGTCCAGCACCCACGCCCGTTCCGTCAAGGGCGGCGGCCGGAACCGATCGGGCCAGACCAACTTCGAGCTCTACAGCTGGCTGTTCATGCGGCTGTCCGGGCTCGCCCTGGTCGTCCTGGTCCTCGGCCACCTGTTCGTGAACCTGATGCTCGGCGGCGGCATCACCGCCCTCGACTTCGCCTTCGTGGCCGGCAAGTGGGCCAACCCGCTGTGGCAGGTCTGGGACCTGCTGATGCTGTGGCTGGCGATGCTGCACGGCACCAACGGGATGCGGACGATCATCAACGACTACGCCGAGAAGGACCAGACACGGTTCTGGCTGAAGGCACTGCTGATCACGGCGTCGATCGTGATCGTCGTCCTCGGCACCCTGGTCATCTTCACCTTCGATCCCTGCCTAGACCCGCACAGCACGCTGTCGGTCTGCAAGTAAGGACAGTTCAGATATGCAGCGGCACCAGTACGACGTAGTGATCGTCGGTGCGGGCGGTGCGGGGATGCGCGCGGCCCTGGAGTCCAGCAAGCGGACCCGGACCGCGGTGCTCACCAAGCTCTACCCGACCCGGTCGCACACCGGCGCGGCCCAGGGCGGCATGTGCGCCGCACTGGCCAACGTCGAGGAGGACAACTGGGAGTGGCACACCTTCGACACGGTCAAGGGTGGTGACTTCCTGGTCGACCAGGACGCGGCCGAGGTGATGTGCCGCGAGGCCGTCGACGCGGTCCTCGACCTGGAGAAGATGGGCCTGCCGTTCAACCGGACCGCCGAGGGCAAGATCGACCAGCGGTTCTTCGGTGGGCACACCCGCAACCACGGCGAGGCCGTCGTACGGCGTTCCTGTTTCGCCGCGGACCGGACCGGCCACATGATCCTGCAGACGCTGTACCAGCAGTGCATCAAGCAGAACGTCGAGTTCTTCAACGAGTTCTACGTTCTCGACCTGCTGATGGTGGCCGGCAAGGCCACCGGCGTGGTCGCCTACGAACTGGCCACCGGTGAGCTGCACATCTTCAGTGCCAAGTCGATCGTGTTCGCCTCCGGCGGCTTCGGCAAGGTTTTCCGTACGACGTCCAACGCGCACACGCTCACCGGCGACGGGATGGGCATCGTGTGGCGCAAGGGGCTGCCGCTGGAGGACATGGAGTTCTTCCAGTTCCACCCGACCGGTCTCGCGGGTCTCGGCGTACTGCTGTCGGAGGCCGCTCGTGGTGAGGGCGGCATCCTGCGCAACTCGGACAACGAACGCTTCATGGAACGGTACGCACCGACCGTGAAGGACCTCGCGCCACGCGACATGGTGGCGCGCGCGATGGCGAACGAGGTGCGTGAAGGTCGCGGCTGTGGGCCGGACAAGGCGTACGTGATGCTCGACCTGACCCACCTCGAGCCGGCGCACATCGACGCCAAGCTGCCGGACATCACCGAGTTCGCGCGGACCTATCTGGGCGTCGAGCCGTACACAGAGCAGATCCCGGTCTTCCCGACCGCGCACTACGCGATGGGCGGCATCCCGACCAACATCAAGGGCGAGGCGCTGGCCAACAACGACGACGTGATCCCCGGCCTGTACGCCGCGGGTGAGGTCGCGTGTGTGTCCGTGCACGGCGCGAACCGGCTCGGGACGAACTCGCTGCTCGACATCAACGTGTTCGGCCGACGGGCCGGGATCGCCGCCGCCGAGTACGCCGCGACCGCCGTCTTCGAGGAGCTTCCGGACGCACCGGAGACCTTCGTGGTCGACCTCATCGAGGGCATGCGGAACGCCGGCGGCGAGGAGCGGGTCGCCGCCATCCGGACCGACCTGCAGGCCACGATGGACATCAACGCGCAGGTCTACCGGACCGAAGGATCGCTCAAGCAGGCGCTCGTCGACATCGAGCGGCTGAAGGAGCGGTTCGCCCAGGTTTCTGTCCAGGACAAGGGCAAGCGGTTCAACACCGACCTGCTCGAGGCGGTCGAGCTGGGCTTCCTGATCGACCTGGCCGAAGTACTGGTCGTGTCGGCCCTTGCTCGTAAGGAATCCCGTGGCGGGCACTTCCGCGAGGACTACGACAAGCGTGACGACGTGAACTTCATGCGGCACACGATGGCGTACCGCGAAGTCGATGCCGAGGGCAACATCAACATCCGGCTGGACTACAAGCCGGTCGTCCAGACTCGCTACAAGCCGATGGAGCGGAAGTACTGATGGACGTCAAGGTCAAGATCCTTCGGTACAACCCCGAGGTGCTCGACGAGTCGGAGTGGAAGACCTACTCGGTCACGCTGCTGCCCGGCGACCGGGTGCTCGACGCACTCCACAAGATCAAGTGGGAACAGGACGGCACGCTGACCTTCCGCCGTTCCTGCGCCCACGGTGTCTGCGGCTCCGACGCGATGCGGATCAACGGCCGCAACCGGCTGGCCTGCAAGACGCTGATCAAGGACCTGAACCCGGAGAAGGAGATCACCGTCGAGCCCATCAAGGGCCTGCCGGTGCTCAAGGACCTGGTCGTCGACATGGAACCCTTCTTCGACGCCTACCGCTCGGTGATGCCGTTCCTGGTCACCAGCGGCCACGAGCCGACCCGCGAGCGGATCCAGTCCCAGGAGGACCGGGAGCGCTTCGACGACACCACCAAGTGCATCCTCTGCGCCGCCTGTACGACGTCCTGCCCGGTCTTCTGGTCCGACGGCCAGTACTTCGGCCCCCAGGCCATCGTCGGCGCGCACCGCTTCATCTTCGACAGCCGCGACGAAGGCACCGAACAGCGCCTCGAGATCCTGAACGACAAAGAAGGCGTCTGGCGCTGCCGAACCACCTTCAACTGCACCGACGCCTGCCCCCGAGGCATCGAGGTCACCAAGGCGATCCAGGAAGTGAAGCGAGCGCTCATCTTCCGCCGCGTCTGACTCAGGGGTGCATTTGGGCACCCTTGAGGATCTTGTCGACGGCGTTCCTGGGCCCGTAACAGGCAAGACCGACCAGGTCGAGCGCCGCGGTGGTCACCGCTTTCACCGCGGCGCGATTGTCACGATCGTTGCCAGTAGCAAACAGATCCTGAGTGAAGACCGAATGCTCGACGCCGCGCTGCAACGCGCGCTGATGAGCGGTCGCCAGGAACTCCTTCGTCCCCTCGAAGACCAGCACCGGCTGCCGGAACATCGGCAGGTAACGCACCCCGTCCGCGTCCTCGTAGGCCTCGCCCACCACCTCAGGATGCGTCCCCGCAATCCCGCTCACCAAGAACGCGGTCACGTTCAGCCGCTGCCAGGTCGGCAGATCTTCCCGCAGCAGTACGGCGATCTTGGTCTCGAAGCGAATCGGTTCGTTGTCCACCCGCCCATCGTCGACCTGGGCCGGGCGCGGCGTCTTGTACGTTCTTAGCCCGTACGGCGGGAAGCGTATGTTCGTCAGTGTGAAACCGAGCGTGAAGGCGTGGCGGCCCGCACTCAGCGGCGTCGTCGAGGTCCTGCACGCGCACTTCCCGTCGCATGCCTATCCCAGTCACACCCACGACGCCTGGACGGTTCTGATCGTCGACGAAGGCGCCGTCCGGTACGACCTGGACCACCGCGAGCACGGTCTGGCCCAGGCACAGGTGTCGCTGCTGCCGCCCCACGTCCCGCACGACGGGCGATCGGTGCAACCGGACGGCTTCCGCAAGCGCGTCCTCTACCTGGAGACCGACCGGTTGGGCGTCGACCTGATCGGCGCGGCGGTCGACCAGCCCGAGTACGCCGACGCAGCGCTACGCCACCGGATCCACCAATTGCATGGGGTCCTGGTGGACGGCGACGACGACTTGGAGGCGCAGAGCCGGCTGACCCTGATCGAGGAGCGGCTGCGGCAACATCTTCAGCGAAAGGTCACCGGCCCGCCGGACCAGCGCGACCCCGGCGCCGCCAGGAAGCTCCGCGACCTACTGGACGCCAACGTGCCCGCCGGGATCACGCTCGACGAGGCATCCAGGGTCGTGCAAGCGCATCCGGTCCATCTGGTCCGAGCGTTCAGCCGCGAATTCGGCATGCCGCCACACCGGTACCTGATCGGCCGCCGGATCGACCTGGCCCGCCGCTACCTACTGGACGGACGCCCACCGGCCGAGGTGGCGGTGCTGGCCGGCTTCTACGACCAATCACACCTCAACCGCCACTTCCGCAAACTCCTCGGCGTCACCCCGGCAGCTTTCGCCCGCCGATAAGCTTGTGTGAGCTGAGTCACATTCAGCAACCAGCGGCTGCCAGCCGGGAGTCCTGCAGGCAGAGGCTGAGCGCTGATTGGGGGGACATGCCGGATGGAGAGCCTGCTCGAGATCTACGACGGTTGCTATCGCCGTCTGGTCGGCCAGCTCTACGCGTTGTGCGGCAGTCTGCCCGAGGCTGAGGACGCCGTACAGGAGGCCTTTGTGCGGGCGATCGAGAAACCACGGCGCTTCAACCAACTCGAGAACCCTGAGGCCTGGCTCCGGATGGTCGCCTTGAACATCGCCCGAAGCCGCTTCCGCCGGACCAGCACCTTTCACCGGATCATGAGCCGGACAGGTCCGCCGGGCGACTCGGTTCCCGGGCTCACCCCCGACCACGTCACCCTGGTCGACGCTTTGCGCCGTCTGCCGTGGGACCAGCGCGAGGTGATCACGCTGTACCACATTGTCGATCTGCCGGTCCGCGAGATCGCGGTGCAGCTCGGCGTACCGGAAGGCACCGTCAAAGCCAGGCTGTCCCGCGGCCGCATCCGCCTCGCTCCCCTGATTCGTGAGTTCGCCGAGGAGGTCGACCATGTCTGATCTGAGAGACCTGGCCCAGTCGGTCCAGCAGGCGATCGACGCACCGCCCTTCGACAAACTGGCCCGCCGCGCGACCAGGCGCCGGCGTCGCAAGACGGCCTTCGCCACTGCCGGGGTGATCGGGATAGTCGCGACCATCGTGTCACTGGTCGTCCTGCCCGGCGGTTCCGCGGAACCGGCGGCCTCCCCGGAAGAGGAGGGCCGGGCTCTGGTGCAGAGCGCCGATGCTCAGCTGCAGGGCACCCTCATGATCTCGGAGAACCAGTGGGCAGCGAGTTGGGCCGACTGCAGGGGGAGCTGCCGGTACGGCGCCGTCCTGAGCCGGAACGGTCGGTCGTGGTACCTGCCGGTGAAAACCCAGCCGTACGTCCTCCTGCAGGTCGGCAACGAGCCGGTCGCGGTCTCCGGGCGGGAGCCGATGTCCCCTGCAGGCGATCGGCCCGAACAGTCCCTGGCCCGGCTCACCAATCGCGGACTGGTGCGGACGCTGCTGCGCTATGTCGCGCCGACACAGACGTTCGCGACAGATGAGGTCCTGACCGACAAGTTCGGCCCAGAAAGTCTGCAGGTGCTCAACCTCAAGGACTCGACCCTCCGTCCGCTCACAACACCCCCGATGGACGAGATCCTGTCCCCGTCCGCACCCGTCCGCGACAAGACCGGCCGCTGGTGGACACTCAGCGGCCGGACGCGGATCAAGGTCGCCTGGACCGACAACCGCGGAATCAGCTGGCGGTCCGAGCCCGTCGATGTCGAGAGCAGCCCGGGGAACCTGGCCGTCAGCCCGAACGGACGGACCACCGCGGCCACCTCGCTCACCCCGCTCACCGGCAACACCTTCGTGTCGATCGCGAACCTGAAGGTGTCCACCGATGCCGGACAGAGCTGGCGGCTCTTTACCAAGCCCGGCGGACACAGCGCCGGACCGGTCACCCTCGACGACGGCACCGTCCTGTTGCTCGGCCAGCTACCCGGTGATCCCACCCGAGGGCTGTACACCGTCACCGGCCGCCAGGTCCAACGCCTCAACGACGCACCCGACCTGACCAACTTCACCGGCAACAGCAATCTGCTTTACGGCCTCACGATCGAACCCATGACGACCAAGGTCGCCTTCTCCACCGACCGCGGAACGACCTGGAACTACTTCGAGCCGCGCTAGGTGCGGACCGTCATACTGACCGGATGGACTGGTCGAAAGAGAAGAACGCGCGGCTGCTCGCGGCGGCGTACACAGTGGGTTTTGTGGCGTGGCTGATCGGCCTGCTGATGATTCTGTACGGGCAGTTCGCGGGGGGTTCGATCGCGGGCACGGTGGTGGGCAGCGTGTTGTTCCTGGTCGGCCAGGCGCTGCTCTCGACCGTCGCCTTCACCCTGCGCAGGAACTTTCAGACCAGTACGTCGATGTCCTCGTTCTCGCAGGCCTGGCAACGGTTGGCCCTCGGGCTCGAACTGTCCCCTGCGGTGCGGCTGCTGCTCAAGCGTTAGCAGTACGGCGGGTTCGAGGTGACTGCGGTGGCTACGCGGAGGAAGAGGTTGAAGAGGCGGTAGAGCTGGAGCATGTCGTCCGTGACCGTCACGGTGCGGTCGTCGCGGCGGGTGACGCCGGGGATGGCGGTCAGGTGGGAGGCCACCGAGGCGGACTGCCAGCGGACGCTGAGGGTGCGGGGATCGGGGCCTGCGGCAACAGTCGGCAGTGAGCGGAGGGCTTCGGCGGCACCGGCTGAGATGGCGGCGCGAGCCTCGGCGACCGGGACGAGCTCGGCGGCGAAGCGGTCCTTGGCGAATTTGACCGGGACCGTGTGGATGGCGCCGTTCCAGGCTGTTGCCTCGGCGCAGGCGGTGTCGTCGCCGGTGAGCAGGACCAGCGGGACGCCGTACGACGCGGCGGTCGCCTCGAAGAGGCCTATTTCGCCGGTGACCTGGTCGTCGAGCCAGATGTCCTCGATCTCGTGGCCCATGAAGCTGTGGCTGAGTACGCCGAGGATGCCCGCGCGGGCGTGGAAGCCGACACACAGGACGGCGTCGTACGACGAGGTCAGCCCTTCGATCATGCCCATCGGCTTCGGCCGGCCCTTGATCAACACGGCGCGCGGGTCGAGAAGGTCCGGCAGCAGGTTGCGCATCGGGCCGTGTGCGTCATTCACCAGTACGGCGGTCGCCCCGGCCGCGTAGGCGCCACGGATGGCCGCGTTCACGTCCTCGGTCATCATCACCCGGCCGCGCTCGTAGTCGCGGCCCGGCGGCTGCACGTCCTCGGCATCGACCAGGCCGGTGATGCCCTCCATGTCCGCGCTGATGTAGACCTTCACGACGAGGTGACCTTGGCCGCCTTGTAGGCGCGGACTCCCCAGGTGCCGAGGACGGCCGCGATCACCAGGTTCACCACGATCAGGATCGTGTGGGCGACGTAGTACCCGGTCGGGCGGTCCTCGGTGTCGATCAGCGCCTTGATGAAACGTAGGTACGTCACCACGTTCCAGATCGCGATGCCGAGCAGGACGAAGGCGTGCTTGCGTTCGAGTTTCACCCAGCCATTGTGCCCGGCCGGGTCACGTGCCGGGGCGGTCCACCATGCGCAGCAGTTGGGTGCGATTCGCCACTCCGAAGCGGCGGTAGAGGCGGGTCAGCTGGGACTCGACCGCCTTGACCGACAGGTAGAGCGCGGCGGCGATCTCGCGGTTCGTCGAACCGTCGCGCACCATCGCCACGATCTGCTGCTCGTTGTCGGTCAGCTCGGACGGCTGCCGGCTCCGGCTCGGCACGTCCAGGCGGGCCAGCTCGGTCTCGGCCACCTCGCGCCAGGCGGGAGCGCCGTACGTCTCGAACTGCTCGATCGCGTCCAGGAACGCCGTCCGCGCCACCGAACGACGCCGGGCCTGCCGCGCGACCCGGCCGCGGGTCAGCTCGCAGCGGGCCAGATCCAGCGGGTACACGCGGTCGCCCGCGCTGCTGATCGTCCGCTCCAGCAACTCGAGGGCTGCGGCCGGATCGCCCTGCTTGGCGATCAGCAGCGCCTCCGAACGCGCCAGCCCGATCAGCACGATCGGGCGGTCCAAGGTCGCCGCGCGGGAGCGGATCTCGGCGATCAGGGCGGCCGCGTCGTCGAGCCGACCAGCCGCGACCAGTGCCTCGGCATAGTCCGCGTGCCACGGGATGATCGCGGGGTCGAACGGCATCGCGGCCTCACCGGAATCCGCGATGGAGTCGAAGGCCTCGACGGCTCGCTGCGGGTCACCGGTCAGCACACCGACCAGGCCTTGTACGGCGAGGGCCGGGCCAGTCCACTCGTCATTGCCGACCAGCCGAACACCCTCGAGCGCCGCATCCGCGAGCTGGCGGGCCATTGCCGCCGTACCGCCTGCCCACTCCGCGCGGCTGGCGATGATGAGCCCGACCTCGGCCTCTTCGCCGATGTCCTGCATCAGCTGGTAGCACTCGTGGCCCGCGCTCAACGCCTCGGGGCCACGACCGCTGCGCTCGTAGATCGCGGTGGCCGAGATCAGCACCGAGGCCAGCCAGCGCATCGCGCCGCCGTCGCGGACCTCTTCGACGAGGGCACTGATCGCGGTGATCGCCTCGTCCGTCCGGCCGCGGAACAGCTCGCTCATCGCAGCCATCTGGCGGGCGATCACGACCGCCTTGGTCAACGGCAGGTCGCGGGCCAGCTCAGCAGCCTGGGCCAGCAGGAAGTCTGCGCTCTGGTCGGCCCGGCGAGACATCAGCACCGAGCTGCTCGCGCTCAGCGCGTCGACCAACGCCTCGGTGTCGCCGGACGACCTGGCCAGCGCCTCGGCCACCCGCGCGTGCTCCTGAGCCTCGTCGAGCCGGCGATCGAAGTACGCGCTGTTGCTGAGCCCGATCCGAACCCGCGCCTCGAGCCGATCGTCGCCCTGGGCAACCTCGAAGGCGTCGGCCAGCAGACCGACCCGGCACTCGCGATCCGGCCAGGCCGCGTCGACCTGCAGCAGCAACGCCGGAACCTTGGTCTCAGGACGCGTCGCAGCCTGTACGGCGAGGCGCGCCATCTCAGCGGATTCCGCCAGATGCCCGGCGGCTGCAGCGTCGTCCGAGGCCCTGGTGAGGCGGCGAGCGCGCTCGTCCGGCAGGTTGCCCGGAGTCCGCTCGGCCGCGAGTCGCCAGAGGGTCGCGGCGGCGCCAGGCGCACCACGGCCGGCGGCGACGGCGGCCGCCTCCTCGATGGCGATCGCGAGGTCGGCGTCGGCCTCCTGGGTGGCCAATGCGCGGTGGGTCGCGTTCTCGACCGGTTCGTCGACCACTGCGGCGAGCTGGGCGTGCGCCTGGCGGCGGGCGGCCGACGTGGCTTCGGCGTACACGTACTCCCGGAGAAGCGGGTGGGAGAACCGCAGCCGCTCGGACGCGATGTCGATCAGGCCGAGTGCCTCAGCCTCGGCCAGCTCGGTCTCGATCGGCCGGTCGAGGGACTGCGCGAGCTGAGTGGTCGTCGGGCGCGGGGACGATGCCGCGTGGAGCAGCAGCTCGTGGGCGCCGAGGCTCAGGTCGGAGAGGCGGTCGCCGAGCAGCGTCTTGAGCCGGCTCGACACCGGCAGCGGGTCGTTCGGCGAGACGCCCTGCGGGTGCCGCAGCACCGCCCGACCGAGCTCCAGCGCCATGAACGGGTTGCCGGCGCTCGCGGTGAAGATGCGACGCGCCGTACGGACTGGGAGAGGGCTGGACAGGCGCTGACGCAGCAGACCCAGTACGTCGGGCTCGGTCAGCGGGGGTACCTCCAGCTGCAGCACCGGCTCCGGGCACGCCTCAGCCATCACCGGGAGGTCGCCGTCGGCCACCTGCTCGGTGGCGAGCATGTGCACGCCTTCGGACAGTCGGCGGGCACAGAACGTGAGCACCTCGAGACTGGACGGATCCACCCACTGGATATCGTCGACCACGAGCAGGACGGGCCCATTCGCCGCCAGACGACGCAGTACATGCAGTACGGCGAGGCGGACGGCCAGCTCATCGCGGACTGTGTCCGGAGCGCTCGCCTTGAGCAGGGCCACCTCTAGGGGCTGGCGGAGGTGGTCCGGCAGCACCTGCCAGGCCAGCTCGAGCTGGTTCGAGAGGAGGTCGAGGAGCGTGACATACGGCAGTCCGGCTTCGCTCTGTGACGGAGCGGCGCTCAGAACCCGGCAACCGGCCTTGGTCCGGTCTGCGACCAGCGCTCGCCCCATCGCCGACTTGCCGATGCCGGTCGGACCGTAGAGCAGCACACTGCCGCTGGTCTCGAGCTGCTTCTTCGCACGCTCGACCAGTCCGCTCCGGCCAACCAGCTCGTCGTCAGTCACACAACTCCTCGAAGGATTACCCGTGCCGATTAAAACAGGCAAAGACCGCCCGACACGGCACGTGTCACATGAGGAAACCGTCTCGACACCATCCTGTCACCGGATCCTGCCGTCTCAGAGCGGTCAGCACGGCACGATCGTGCCGGGGCACCAGATGGCGCCCCGGCAAACCTGAAACGTTCAGGACTGGAGTCAGATGACGTCCAGGTCGCGTTCGATGGCGGCTAGTTCGGCTTCGGAGCCCTGGACCTTGGGTCCGGTGAACCAGCGGCGGGCGGAGAGGAACCAGTACGCCGAGGCGAAGCCGAGGACGACCAGGACGGCGATCGGGGTGTAGTTGAAAGTGCTACCGGTGACCGGGCTGACCTGCGGGAGCATGAACAGGACGGTGATGAAGGCGACCCAGATGATCGCGATGATGCCGATCGGGCGGCTCCACCGGCCGAGCGACCAGGGGCCGGGTTTGAAGTTCTTGCCTTGGGCGAGGCGGAGCAGGGTCGGCAGGACATAGGCGATGTAGAGGCCGATGACCGCGATCGACGTGACGGCGGTGTACGCGGTGGTGTTCCAGAGGTACGGCAGGCCGAGGACGAAGGCGCCGCCGGCGGCCAGCCAGATGGCGTTGGTTGGCGTCCGGGTCTTCGGGTTGATCTTGTGCCAGAACGACGAGCCGGGCAGCGCGCCGTCGCGGGAGAACGCGTAGATCATCCGGGAGTTGGCCGTAACCGACGCCATCCCGCAGAAGAGCTGCGCACCGATCACCACGAGCAGCAGGACCTTGCCCATCGTGAGGCCGACCGCGTCGATGAAGATCTGCGCAGGCGGTACGCCGGTTCCGCTCTCAAGGGCGCCGTCGTAGCTCTGGATCGCGAACGTGAGGCCGATCAGCAGTACCCAACCCGCACCCAGCGAGACCAGGATCGACATCACGATGCCACGCGGACCCGAGCGCGCCGCGTCGTGCGTCTCCTCGGTCATGTGCGCGGAAGCGTCGTACCCGGTGAAGGTGTACTGCGCGAGCAGCAGGCCGAGCATGCCGACGTAGAAGGTCGATTCCCAACCGGTGTTGTTGACGAAGTGACCGAAGACGAACCCGGCCGACTGGTGGTTGTCGGGCAGCAGCACGAGCGCGCCGACGATGAACAGGACGCCGACGATGTGCCACCAGACGCTGATGTCGTTCAGCCGGGCGACCAGCTTCACGCCCAGCGAGTTCAGCAGTGCGTGCACCAGCAGGATGATCCCGAACAGCAGGATCGTGTGGCCGGGTGTCGCACTGAAGCCGAACTGCAGGTCCAGGAAGGCGTTCAGGAAGAAGGCGGCACCGAAGTCGATACCCGCCGTCACTGCGACCTGGCCGAGGAAGTTGAACCAGCCGGTGAACCAGGCCCAGGCCGCACCGTTGGACGGCGCGAGCTTGGCCGCCCAGTAGTACAGACCACCCGCGGTCGGGTAGCTCGAGCAGACCTCGGCCATCGCCAGTCCGACGAACAACGTCATCAGCCCGACGAACGGCCAGCCCCAGACGATCATGGCCGGGCCGCCGGTGTTCATCCCGAACCCGTACAGCGTCAGGCAGCCGGACAGGATCGAGATGATCGTGAACGACACCGCGAAGTTCGAGAACCCGGACATCGTCCGCGAGAGTTCCTGCGCGTAACCGAGCTGATGCAGCCGCTGCTCGTCATCGGTCATCGGGGCGGATTCGGCATTGTCCTGGCTCACGAGGGCCTCCTCAATGGTCTTCCGGCAGACCTTTGACACATTGAGACATGCTCACTTGGCAGAGTCAAGCAGTCAGACAAGAAAGGCACGCAGAAGCGTTGCGGTGCCGGAGAGATGTTCCTTCATCGCCTGCCGGGCCCGCTCCGGATCACCGGCCAGAATGGCGTCGACGATCGCGGCGTGCTGGTCGTTGGAGTGCTCGATATTGCGTTCCAGCAAAGGGATTGCGTCGAGCAGTTCGTTCAGCCGCATCCGTACATCGGCGGTCGCCGACGTCAGCGAGGCCGAGCCGGTGACCTCGGCGATCGCGAGATGCAGCCGGGAGTCGAAGCGGCGGTAGTCGGTGAGTTTCGCGGCCGCGGTGTCGGCCAGGCACTTCCGCAGATGGTCTTCCTCGGCGGACGTCAACGCCCGTACGGCGGCGGCTTCGGCGGCCCCGGTCTCCAGGGCGTCGCGCAGGATCAGGGCGTCGTCGAGTCCGTCGCCCAGTTCGCGGGCGATCCGTTTGGCCGGCGTACGGCGGGGTTTCGGCAACTGCGCGTTCACGAACGTACCGCCGTACCGGCCGCGGCGGGATTCGACGAACCCGGCCTCGGTGAGGGCGTGGATCGCCTCCCGCAGCGTGACCCGGCTGACGTTCAGCCGGGTGGCGAGGTCCCGCTCGGCGGGCAGCCGGTCGCCCGGCCGGACCACGCCCAGCTTGATTGCCTGCAGCAACCGTTCGACCGTTTCCTCGAACGGGTTCCCGGTCCGGACCGGCCGGAACACGGCGTCGTCTGCAGGCGTGACCATGGTCGAAGCCTAGAGCGGTGTCACGTAGGCGCCGGAGATGCCGCCGTCGACGAGGAACGTGTTGGCGGTGATGAACGAGGAGTCGTCGCTGGCCAGGAACGCGACCGCGGCCGCGATCTCGTCCGGCTCACCGAACCGCCCCATCGGGACGTGCACCAACCGCCGCTGCGCCCGCTCCGGGTCCTTGGCGAACAACTCGGTCAGCAGCGGCGTGTTCACCGGCCCCGGACAGAGCGCGTTGACCCGGATTCCCTCGCGGGCGAACTCGACACCGAGCTCCCGGCTCATCGCGAGCACGCCGCCCTTCGAGGCCGAGTACGAGATCTGCGAGGTCGCCGCACCCATCACCGCGACGAACGACGCGGTGTTGATGATGGACCCCTTGCCCTGGCGCCGCATGTACGGGATCGCCGCCTTGCAGCACAGGTAGACCGAGGTCAGGTTGACCTCCTGCACCCGGCGCCACGCCTCCAGCCCGGTATCCAGGATCGAGTTGTCGTCGGGCGGCGAAATCCCCGCGTTGTTGAAGGCGATGTCGACGCTGCCGTAGGTGTCGAAGGCCTGCTGGAACAGGTTCTCCACCGCGGCCTGGTCGGTGACATCGGTGGCGACGAACAGCCCACCGACCTCGTCCGCGGCGACCTTCCCGGCGGCCGGGTCGACATCACCGATCACGACCTTGGCGCCTTCCGCCGCGAACCGGCGTACTGTCGCCAGACCGATCCCGCTCGCACCGCCGGTCACCACCGCGACGCGCCCCTCGAGGCGGCTCGCCTTGACGTCAGTCATTCAGTCCTCCGTGCTGATGAAGATGTTCTTGGTTTCGGTGAACGCGGCCAGCGCGTCCGGACCGAGCTCGCGGCCGAGCCCGGACTGCTTGTAGCCGCCGAACGGTGTCGAGTACCGCACCGACGAATGCGAGTTGACCGACAGGTTGCCGGCCTCGACGCCCCGGCTGACCCGGAGAGCGCGGCCGACGTCGCGGGTCCAGATCGAGCCGGACAGGCCGTACTCGGAGTCGTTCGCCTGCTTCAACGCATCGGCCTCGTCGTCGAACGGCACCACGCTGACGACTGGGCCGAAGATCTCGTCGGGTACGACATGGCCGAGTACGGTCGGCGGGAACCAGTAGCCGGGGCCTTCCGGCGCAGTGCCCTGGAAGAGCGGATTCTCGACGTACGACGTGACGCGGTCGTGCTGTTGCCGCGAGATGAGGGGGCCCATCTCGGTGGCCGGATCGGCCGGGTCGCCGACCTTGAACGCCTTCACCGCGGGCTCCAGCAGCTCGAGGAAGCGGTCGTGGACCGAGCGCTCCACCAGGATTCGCGAGCGGGCACAGCAGTCCTGGCCAGCGTTGTCGAAGACGCCGTACGGCGCCTGGGCCGCGGCCTTCTCGAGATCCGCGTCGGCGAACACGATGTTGGCGGACTTGCCGCCCAGCTCGAGCGTCACCCGCTTCACCTGGTCCGCGCAGCCGGCCATGATCTGCTTGCCGACCTTGGTCGACCCGGTGAAGACGACCTTCCGTACGGCGGGATGCGTCACGAACCGTTGCCCGACGACCGTGCCGGCACCGGGGATGATCTCCAGCACGCCTGGCGGCAGGCCGGCTTCCAGCGCGAGTTCACCGAGGCGGATCGCGGTCAGGGGGGTGAGCTCGGCCGGTTTGAGGACGACTGTGTTGCCTGCGGCAAGGGCCGGGGCGAAACCCCAGCCGGCGATCGGCATCGGGAAGTTCCACGGGACGATCACGCCGACGACGCCGAGCGGTTCCTGGAAGGTGACATCGATGCCGCCGGCAACAGGAATCTGCTTGCCGAACAGGCGTTCCGGGGCGGCCGAGTAGTAGGTGAGCACGTCGCGGACGTTGCCGGCCTCCCAGCGCGCGTTGCCGATGGTGTGACCGGCGTTCTCAACCTCCAGCGCTGCAAGGTGTTCGAGGTCGCCGTCGACCGCGTCGGCGAACCTTCTGAGCAGCCGCCCGCGGTCGGCCGGAGTGACGTTCCGCCAGGTCCCGAAGGCCTTAAGAGCCTTGGCGATCGCCGCGTCGGTCTGCTCGACGGTCGCGAGCTCGATCGTGCGGACGACCTTCTCCGTGGCCGGGTTGATCACGTCGTACGTCATGACTGGTGTCTCCTGGATGCGTCGATCAGCGCGATGAACAAGCGCAGATCCTCGGGGTTCTCCTCCGGATGCCACTGCACGCCGAGCGCGAAATCGTGGCCGTCCACCTCGGCGGCCTCGACCGTCCCGTCGTCTGCCCGCGCGGTGACCTTCAGCGTGGGCGCAACGGCGTCGAGCGCCTGATGGTGATAGCAGTCGCCGCCGGCGTGCTCGCCGAGGATCTGCGCGGTGAGCGTACCCGGCTCGACCTTCACCTCGGTCCGCCCGAAGACCGCGGGACTCGGCCGATGCCCGTCGTTCGCGACGATCTCGGGCAGGTGCTGATGCAGCGTGCCGCCGAGCGTGACGTTGAGCATCTGCAGGCCGCGGCAGATCGCGAGCAGCGGCAACTCAGCATCGAGGGCAGCACGGATCAGGATGGACTCGTGGTCGTCGCGCCCGGGGCGGGTATCAGCCGTTTCAGGATGCGGTACGGCGTTGTAGGCGCCCGGGTCGACGTCGCAGCCGCCCGCGATGATCAGGCCATCGAGCAGGTCGAGGACGCTCGGGTCGGTCCCGACCGGGGGCAGCAGGAGCGGTACGCCGCCGGCCGCGACCACCGCGTCCAGGTAGACGCGCGGAAGCAGGGCCGCGTCGCGCTTCCAGATCCCCCAACTGGCCGGTTCGAGGTACGTCGTGATGCCGATCCGCGGCCGGTCAGAGGCGCTCGAAGCCACGGATCCGCTCCCAGTCGGTGACAGCGGCGTCGTACGCATCGAGCTCGACGCGGGCCGCGTTCGTGTAGTGGTCGACCATCTCGTCACCGAACGCCTCGCGCGCGATCCGCGAACCGGTGAACAGGGCCGCGGCCTCTCTGAGGGTCGACGGCACGTGGTCCTTGTCGGACTCGTAGGCGTTGCCCTCCAGCATCGGTTCGAGCTCCAGCTCGTTCTCGATCCCGTGCAGGCCGGCGGCGATGATCGCGGCCACGGCGAGATACGGGTTCACGTCACCGCCGGGCAGACGGTTCTCCACCCTCAGCGATTCGCCATGCCCGACCACGCGCAACGAGCACGTGCGGTTGTCGAGTCCCCACGCGACCGCGGTCGGCGCGAAGCTGCCTTCGACGAATCGCTTGTAGGAGTTGATGTTCGGCGCGAGTAGATACGTGAACTCCGGCAGGCAGGCGAGTTGGCCGGCGATGAAGCGCTCCATCACCTCGGAGAACCCGTTCTCGCGGTCCCCCGCCAGTACGGCGTCGCCGTCGGTCGACCGGAAGCTCAGATGGATGTGACACGAGTTGCCCTCGCGCTCGTCGTACTTGGCCATGAACGTCAGGCTCTTGCCGTGCTGCGCGGCAATCTCCTTCGCCCCGGTCTTGTAGATCGAGTGGTTGTCACACGTCTTGAGGGCCTGGTCGTACCGGAACGCGATCTCGTGCTGCCCGAGATTGCATTCCCCCTTCGCCGACTCGACGTACAGACCGGCCCCGGTCATCCCGTTCCGGATCGCGCGGAGCAGTGGCTCGACGCGCGCCGTACCGAGGAGTGAGTAGTCGACGTTGTACTGGTTCCCCGGCGTCAGGCCCTGGTAGCGCTTGTCCCACGCCGCCTCGAACGTGTCGTCGAAGACGATGAACTCCAGCTCCGTCCCGACATACGCCTCCATCCCCCGCGCCGCCAACCGCTCCAACTGCTTCCTGAGCACCTGCCTCGGGGAGGCCACAACCGGCGTACCGTCCAGCCACTGCACATCACACAGCACCATGGCCGTCCCCTCCAACCACGGCACCAGCCTGAGTGTGTCCAGATCCGGCGCCATCACCAGATCGCCGTACCCACTGGCCCACGAAGACATCGCGTACCCGTCGACAGTGTTCATGTCGACATCAACCGCCAGCAGGTAGTTGCACCCCTCGGTCCCGTGCCGCAGCACCTCCTCCACGAAGTACCGCCCCCCACACCGCTTCCCCTGCAACCGCCCCTGCATATCCGTGATCGCCACCAGAACGGTGTCGACCTCCCCCTTGGCCACCAGATCCCGAAGCTCCTGCACACCCAGCTGACCGCTCACAGCGCTCCTCACTCCAATGGTCTACCAACGATCCATTGACTCAAGCCCCGGCCCTGTTGTCAATGCAGAGCGGCCGTGATCAGCGGTACGGCGGCGTGGTGGTGCCGTGGCACTGGGGGGTCAGGAATTGGTTGGCACTTGGCGGGGTGGTGCGGAAAATCGGGGGATTCGGCCGCACCGCCCAGCGGCCCGCCTCTGGAGGACGCTTTATGCGCTCTTTCGTTACTCGTCCCCGCGCCCTGGCCGTGTTGCTGGCCGGTGGGGCGCTCGCTTTCAGTCCGCTCGGTGGTACGGCGACCGCGCAGCTGCCGGTTGATCAGACCGCGAACCCGTGTTTGACGCCGGCCGAGGGACCGGCTGCTCGTGGTGGCTTCGGGAAGGATCATCGGGAGATGTCCGCGGCCGAGCAGAAGTCGATCGAGGCCCGGACCGCCGAGCTGCTGAAGGCCAAGCAGGCGCGTGGGCTGGCCCCGAAGGCCGGGAAGCTCGCGGCAGCCAACGTGCCGGTGTACATCCACGTGATGCGGTCGAGCAGTGGTGCCGGTGATGTCACCGCGACCCAGATCAGCCAGCAGATCGCCGAGCTGAACCAGAACTTCGCCGGTGGTGAGTCCAGCCAGGCCGCGAACACCGGGTTCACGTTCACGCTGGCCGGGACCTACCGGTACAACAACGACACGTGGCACCGGGACGGCCAGAGCACGACGTACCGGGCGCAGACCCGCAAGGGTGGCAAGAACGCGCTGAACGTCTGGCTGGTCAACTTCTCCTACCTCGGGATCGCGACCTTCCCGTGGGACTACGCGAGCAACCCGAGCATCGACGGGATCCGCGTGCAGTACACGTCCCTGCCGGGTGGTTCGGCGACGAACTTCAACCTCGGCAAGACCGCGACGCACGAGGCCGGGCACTGGTTCGGGCTCTACCACACGTTCCAGGGTGGCTGCACGAGCACGAACGACGGGGTTGCCGACACCCCGGCTCAGGGCAGCTCGTCGAGCGGTTGCCCGACCGGCCGCGACTCCTGCTCACTGTCTGGCCTGGACCCGATCCACAACTACATGGACTACTCGTACGACTCTTGCTACAACCAGTACACGCCCGGGCAGAGCACCCGGATCAGCAACATGTGGACGGCGTACCGGGCCTGACCGGAACACGCGGCCTGTGCCTCGTCAAGGAACGTTGGTGCCTCTAGCGGTGGTCCAGTCGTTCGCTGGCAAGGCGGAGGAGGAGCGCGATGCGGAGCATCTCGCGACGACGACAACGCAGCCAGCGGGCGTCTGGGGCGCCGCTAGAGGTGCCGAACGTTTCTTGACGAGGCACGAGATGACGGTTGCCCTTTTGGGCGTCTAGGCTGCCGCCGATGCGTTTGCTTCTGACGGCCTGCGCGACCACCGCTTTGGTGGTCGCGCAGCCGCTGACAGCGACCGCCGCCGAGCAAGCACCGGTCGGCGGCGCGCTGATGACGACGAAGCCGACGGTGGTCGCCGCCGGTGCGACGCCGCCGGCTGTGCAGGCATCGGCCTGGGTCGTCGCCGACATCGACACCGGCCAGGTGCTGGCCGCGAAGGCGCCGCACGCGAAGTTGCGGCCCGCGAGCACGCTCAAGGCGCTGACCGCGCTGGTGCTACTACCTCGGCTGAAGAAGACCGATCAGGTGACCGGCACGGACGCCGACGCGAACATCGTCGGCAGCAAGGTCGGGATCTCCCCCGGGCTGCGCTACTCGGTCAACCTGCTCTTCGAGGGCATGTTCCTCGCCTCCGGCAACGACGCCGTACACGCACTCTGCGAGCACGACGACGGCGGTACGGCGGGGACCATCCAGCGGATGAACGCCAAGGCCAAGGATCTCGGCGCGCTCGACACCACTGTCACGGACCCGACCGGGCTCGATGCGGACGGTCAGTACTCCAGCGCCTACGACCTCGCTTTGTTCGCCCAGGCGGGACTCGGGCGGCCGGACTTCGCGAAGTACGCGAAGACGAAGTTCACGAACTACCCGCTGACCACCAAAGGCACCTACCAGGTCGCGAACCAGAACAAACTGCTCTTCAAGTACGACGGCGCCCTCGGCATCAAGACCGGCTACACCACGCTCGCCCGGAACACGTTCATCGGCGCGGCCCGGCGGGACGGTCACACCCTGGTCGTGACGATGATGAACGCCCCGCACGGCATCACCGAGGACGCGAGCAAGCTGCTGAGCTGGACGTTCAAGAACTACGACAAGCTCAGCCCGGTCGGCTCCCTGGTCAAGCCCGTCGCACCCCCGAAGGAAGCCACCGGCCCCGCCGACGGACAGCCGCAGGCAGCCGGCCCGATCCCCCCAAGCCGCCGTACGACGGACAAACAGCTCCGCACGGTCAACTCGTTCTTCGTCAGCACGCCCGTCTGGTTCTGGGCCGCACCCCCAGTCCTCCTCCTCGGCCTCTTCCTGAAGCGCCCGCGGAGACGCCGCCACTAACGTCCGAAGACACGCCGACCACGCCCTCCGTTCCTTCGGACGCTGTGGGTTTTAGCGGCGGGTGGAGCGGGCTGCTTTGGCTAGTTGTACGGCGATGGTGGTGACGGCCATGCCTAGTACGGCGCCGGCGGCGACGGCGACTGTGTCGGCCTTCTTCTGGGGGATGGGGACGACTTTGTAGCGTTTGCCGGGTGGGCCCAGCAGGAGGGGCTCTTCGACGGACATGCCGGCCGGGAGGGGTGCTTCGGAGATGCGGAGGCGGGCGGTGTCGTCGGTCTCGCGGGCGATCGCGTCGAGGCCGGCTTCCTTGGTCCACGCGGCGATCAGCATGATGACGCGGGTCATCAGGTAGATCCAGACCAGCAGCGCGAGCGGGAGGGCCAAGGCGCCGTACGCCGCGTTGGAACCGAGCACGTGTTTCACGTACACGTTGCCGAGCTTCTGGGCCAGGTAGAAGAGGATGCCACCCGCGAGGGCCGCGATCAGCATCACCTTGCGGGGCAGGATGATCCGCGGCAAGGCGGTCTGCAGGTAGAGGAAGAGCAGCGCGCCGGCCGCGATGCCGAGGACGAGGCTGATCGCGTCGAGACCCCAGTTCGCGAGCCAGGTGCCATCGAGGTCGGCCGCGGCGACGATCCGCTCCGACAACCCGGTCAGGATCGACGACGCGCCGGTACCGACCGCGCCGATCACGCCGAGGCCGATCAGCGCACCGAGATCCGCGAGCTTGAGCTGGATCGCGTTACCAGGCTGGTCGTCGAGCTCGTGCATCGAGCGGATCGACGCGCGCAGGGAGTCGATCCAGCCGAGCCCGGTGAAGAGCAGCGAGATGCCGGAGATCAGCCCGATCGTGCCCGCGTTGGCGATCAGCGAGTCGATGTCGATCTTGTCGCCGATCCCGGGCAGGTTCTCCTGCAGCGCCTTCTTCAATCCCGAGATCGCCGAGCTGCCCAGTAGCGGACCAGTAACGGCCGCGGCCAGGACGATCAGCGGGAACAACGACAGGAAGCCGAAGAAACTCGTTGCCCCGGCCAACCGGTTGCCCCGGCGATCGCCGTACCGTTGCCACGCCCGCCAGATCTGGGTGCGCGCGAAGCGCCTCCAGACAGCCTTGATGTTCATGACGCTCCTGTACCCAGGGAAAGGTAGCTCAGCCTGTCAGGGGAAATGAGCGCTGCGGGCGCCACACGCCGTCGGCACCGTGTTCGTAACGGTCGAAGGCCGTGACGTCGAAGGCGCAGTCGTACTCCGACAGGGTGTCGTACGCGCGGTCGAGCGCGTCCTTCTCCAAGTCGTGGGCCACCGTGACATGCGGGTGGTACGGGAACCGGAGATCCACCGCCAACGGACCCGACCGGACCTGGGACTGCAGGACCTCACACGACGAGATGCCCTCGGCCAGCGGTACGAACACGACCGGCGAGATCGGCCGGAAGGTCGCCGTACCGCGGAGCCGGATCCGGAAGCTCGGGAACCGGGCGGCCACCTCGAGCAGGTGCTCGTCGATCGATGCCAGGGCCGCGTCGTCGATCTCGGTCGGCGGCAGCAGCGTCACATGGGTCGGGATCGAGGCGGCCATCGGATCGCCGAACTCGGCCCGGTACTTCTGCAGCTCCGAGCCGAACGGTTCCGCGATCGGGATCGCAACCCCGATCGTCGCCACTACTTGCCTGCCCCGGGGACGAAGCCGAGCCGGTCGTAGACCCGGGTCAGCGTCCGCTCGGTGACCGCGCGGGCCCGCTCGGCGCCGGCCGCCAGGATCGCGTCCAGCTGGGCCTTGTCGTCCAGGTAGGCCAGCGTCTTCTCGCGGAACGGGGTGACGAACTCGACCACGACCTCGGCCAGGTCCTTCTTGAAGTCGCCGTACCCGCGACCGGCGTACTCGTCCTCGAGCTCGCTGATCTTCTTACCGGTCAGCGCCGAGTAGATGGTCAGCAGGTTGGCCACGCCGGCCTTGTTCTCCGGGTCGAAGATCACGTCGCGGCCGGAGTCGGTGACCGCGGAACGGATCTTCTTCGCGCTCACCTTGGGGTCGTCGAGCAGGTCGATGATCCCGGCCGGCGAGGACGACGACTTGCTCATCTTCGCGGTCGGGTCCTGCAGGTCCGCGATCTTGGCGGTTTCCTTGACGATGTACGGCTCGGGCAGCCGGAAGGTCTTGCCGAACCGGTGGTTGAAGCGGCCCGCGAGGTCGCGGGTCAGCTCCAGGTGCTGGCGCTGGTCCTCACCGACCGGGACGCGGTCGGCCTGGTAGATCAGGATGTCCGCGGCCTGCAGGATCGGGTACGTGAACAGGCCGACGGTCGCCCGGTCGGCCCCACCCTTCGCGGACTTGTCCTTGAACTGCGTCATCCGGCTGGCCTCACCGAACCCGGTGATACACCCCAGCACCCAGCCCAGCTGCGCGTGCTCAGGCACGTGCGACTGGACGAACAGCGTCGACCGCTCCGGATCGATCCCGGCCGCGAGCAGCTGGGCCACCGACCGCCGGGTCCGCTCCCGCAGCGCCTTCGGCTCGTACTCCACCGTGATCGCGTGCAGATCGACCACGCAGTAGAACGCCTCGTGGTCGTCCTGCAGCGCCACCCACTGCCGCACCGCCCCGAGGTAGTTGCCGAAGTGGAAGGAGTCCGCCGTCGGCTGGATCCCGGACAGCACCCGGGGGCGCCGCTCGGTTCCGGCTGCGGAGGGGTCAGGCGCAGCAAGGGACATACCCCCGATTCTGCCAGCGCCCCGGTCCTCGTTCACACCGGGTCACCCCCGAGGGTCATACAGTCCGCGTTATGAGTTCACGCACCGCTGTGGTCGTCCCCGGCGGCCAGAACGGCCCGAGCGCACCACTACCCATGTACGCCGCAGATGCCGCGGAGCAGCGGGGTGCGCAGATCCACCGGATCTGGTGGGACGAGCCAGACCGTCCGTTGACGCTGACCGAAGCGGAACGCGGCCCCTGGGTCGTGCCACAGGTGGAACGCGCCTTGTCCGTCACCGACGGTGAGGTCCTGCTCATCGGCCGATCGCTGGGCAGCTATGCCAGTCCGCTCGTCGCCGACCGGGGCCTGCCGGCGGTGTGGCTGAGCCCGATCCTGACCGATCCGTGGGTCGTGGACGGGCTGCGTCGCGCGACAGCGCCGTTCCTGGTCGTCGGCGGTACGGCGGACGCCTTGTGGGACTCCGCCGTCGCGCGCGAACTGACGCCGTACGTGCTGGAGGTGCCGGAGGCCAGCCACGGGATGTACGTCCCGGGCCGGCTCGCGGCGTCGGCCGCCGTACTGGGGCAAGTGGCGACGGCCGTGGAGGACTTCCTCGACGAGGTCGTCTGGCCTTAGGCGTTGGTGGCGGGGTTGCCGTCGAGGGCGGCGGCGAGCTTGGGGACCAGCTTCTCGAGGACGATCGGGAGGCTGAGGACCGAGACGAAGCTGGTCGCGCCGTAGAACAGGTCGTTGTAGTCCTCCTCGATGAAGATCTCCCGCGCCTCGGTGCGGGCCTTGAGGTTCTTCAGCAGCGGGTCGGCCTTCAGCTTGGCGGTCCCGTCCTTGGCCGGGAACCAGACCAGGACCTGCTGGTCGAACAGGCCGATCTTCTCGGCGCTGATGTTGGCACCGAACTTGTCACCGACCAGCTTGTCCATCTCCGGCGGCATCACGAGACCAAGGTCGGCGAGCACCTTCGAGCGCGGGTCCTGTGGGCCGTAGACGAAGTAGCCCTCCCACGGCGAGGCCATCAGGCCGGTCTTGCCCTTGAACTCGGGGTGCGCGGCGCGCGCCTCCTCGAACTTCTTCTCGACGCCCGTGACCAGCTCATCGGCCGCCTTCGGCTTGCCGACGGCCTGCCCGATGGTCCGGGTGACGGTCTGCCAGGTGACGCTGTAGTCCGCGCTGCCGTCGGCCGGCTGCGCGATCGTCGTCGCGATCGCCGTCAGCTTCTTGTAGTCGTCCGCGGTGATCGACGAGTACAGACCGACGATCAGGTCCGGCTGCAATGCGGCCAGCTTCTCGAACTGGATGCCGTCCTTGTCGCTCAGCACCGTCGGCAACGCGCCGCTGCCGAGCTTCTCCTTGGCCCAGGGGAACAGCGCACCCGGCTTCTCGCCGAACCACTCGGTGGTGCCGACCGGTACGACGCCCAGCGCGAGCAGCGCGTCCTGTTCGATCAGGCCGACCGCGACGACGCGCTTCGGCGACTCCTTGATCACGGCGTCGCCGTACTTGTTCTTGATCGTGACGGGGTACGCCCCCGCCTCGACCCCACCCTGCGTCTGGCCGTCGGCCGCCGCGGGTTCCTTGGCTTCGGCGCCACAGGCGGTCAGGGCGAGCAGGGGTACGACGAGCAGCACGAGCGGGCGCAGCAGGTTGCGCATCGGGACCTCACAGGGGGTGAACGTTTAGGTTGCCCTAACCTAATCTATTCACGCTCGGTGATACTTGGTGACTGCCTTGTCCTTCTTCAACTCGTCGGCCGCCAGCTGGATCTTCCCGCTCCAGTCGGACACCGGTACGCCGCCGGCCAGGAACTCGCCGGTCGCCTGGGCCGCGGCCGTGGCGAACGCCGGGTACCAGCTGTCGAAGTACCACGTGATCGCCTGATCCCCGGCCGCACCGAGCAGATCACGGGCGGAGCGCAACGCCGTACCGATCTCCAGCCCGTCGGCCGCACCACGAACGATCGTGAGCTGGTTGGCCTCCGTGGTCACCTGCGCGGCGACATCCCGCGACAGCGCGGCCCGCAGGAACTCCAGCCCACCGGCCTTGTTCTTCGCCTTCTCGGCCACCAGGTACGGCGCGGTCGCGGCGACGTGGAGTCCACGCGGCAAGGCGGTTGAGCCGTCCAGCGGCGGTACGGCGAACATGGTCAGCGCGAAGTTGGCCGGGATCGATGCCCTCATCTCGTTCTCGAGCCAGTTCCCGCACGGCAGCATCCCGGCTTTGTTTGCCAGGAACCGTTTCTGGGCCGCGATGTGGTCGTACTTCGCACTGCCCGGCGCGAGCAGCCCGCGCTTCACCAGCTCACCGACAGCGGAGATCGCCCGGATCATGGCGGAGTCGCGCCAGGCGCCGTCCTCCAGGTTGTCGATCCGCTTCACCACGTCATGCCCGCCGGCCTTCGCGGCCAGCGTGAGCACCAGCTCCAGCACGTAGTACGGATGGTTGCCCGGGTACACGAACGCCCCGAGCCCGGCACCCTTCATTTCGGTGCCCAGGGCAAGCAACTGCGGCCAGGTCCGGGGCACGTCCCACCCATGCCGCTGGAACAATGCGGCCGAATACCAGAGCCCGTACACGGTCGCGACATAGTTGATGGTCCGCTGCGTCCCGTCGTACTGCCCGGACTCCAGCATCCCCGGCAGGATCCCGTCCGAGACCTTCGCCTTATCGTTGTCCCAGGCCGGCGCATCCAGCACACCCCGCAGATCCGCGAGCTGCCCCTGCGCCACCAGCCGCGGCAACTCCAGCGGCTTGGCACCGGCATTCAGTACGACGTCCGGCGGGCCACCGGCCTGGAACCGCGTCAGCACCTTGTCCCGCAACAACGGATCCACCACCGACGTGACCGACGCACTCGGATACTTCTTCCGGTACGCCGCCGCCGCGAACCCGCCGTACTCGGCTCCTGCCACCACGTCGAGGGGCAACGATCCCGGATCAACAGTAGGAACGCTCACCGGCGTATCCGTCGAGCATCCGCTCAGTACGGCGCCGGCGAGCGCTCCTTGGAGAACTGTCCGCCGTTTCAGCATCCAGGCAGGCTACTTCACGCCGCCCTGGGTGACCGATACCTGCAATTGACGCTGGAAGATGATGTAAACCACCAGCACCGGCGCCACCGTGATCACCACGGCCGCGAACAGCGCGCCGAAGTCCACCGCGTACCCGGCTTGGGATGCGAACGACGCCATCCCCTGCGACAACACGTAGTTGTTCGAGTCGGTGTTCAGCGCGACCGGAAGCAGGAACTGGTTCCACAACCCGAGGAAGTTGAAGATGGCGACCGAGGCCATCCCCGGACGGGCCATCGGCAGCATCACCGAGAAGAACGTCCGCCACTCACCGGCGCCGTCGATCTGCGCCGCCTCGTAGATCTCGCCCGGTAGCTGCTTGAAGAAGCTGTGCAGGAAGAAGACGGTGAACGGCAGCGCGAACGCGACGTACGTGACGATCAACCCTGGCAGCGTGTTCAGCAGCGAGAGGTTCTTCAGCACGAAGAACAGCGGAACGATCGCCAGGAAGACCGGGAAGGTCAGACCGGCCAGCATCGAGTAGTAGATCAGCCGGTTGCCGGGGAAGGTGAACCTGGCCAGCACGTAGGCGCACATGGCACCCAGGACCATCACCAGCACCAGCGCGGTACCGACGACGACCACCGTGTTGACGAAGTAGCGGCCGATCCCGGCCGTCGTCCAGGCGTTGACGTAGTTCTCGAAGTGCAGCTTGCCCGGCAGCGCCAGCGGGTTGCCCAGGACCTCCTGCGTCGACTTGAACGACGACAGCACGGTCCAGAGCAACGGCAGGATCACCAGCAGCGACCACAGGATCAGCGCGAAGTGGGCGGTCGCCGCCACCCCACGACCTTCCTTGGCCCCTTGCGGGACCCGGGCCACGAGGCCGGGCCGCTCGGCGGTGGTTGTCGTCATCGGCCTACCTTCGCTTTCCGCTGGTCACGTCCGCCGGTCAGTGCGTTCACCGTGAAGACCACGAGCGCGAACAGCATCGTCACCGCGGCCAGGACCACACCCATCGCCGTCGAGTAACCGAACTGTCCCTTGCTGAAGGCCGTGGTGAACAACTGCTGCGGCATGACCAGGGTCGAGTTCTGCGGCCCACCGCCGGGGTTCAGCGCCTGCATGTAGACGAAGGCGTCGAGGGCGGCGATCCCGAGATAGATGTAGGCCGTCTGCACGTTGTCACGAATCAGCGGCACGGTCAGCGAGATCGCGGTCCGGAACCGGCCCGCACCGTCGATCCGGGCCGCCTCGAACACCTCGGGGTCGATCCCCCGGATGGCGGCGATGAACAGCACCATGTAGAAGCCGACGGCGCCCCAGATCATCACGAACATCGAGGCCGGCATCGCGGTCTTGGCTTCCCCGAGCCACGCGTAGTCCTTGAACTGCTCCAGCCCGATCTTCGACAGCGCCGCGTCCAGGATCCCCGAGCTCGGGGTGAACACCTGCGCCCAGATCAGGCCGATCACGATCGCGGGAATGACGTACGGGAAGAACGAGATGATCCGGTAGAAGCCCGCATTGCGCAGCCCGCGGATGGTGCCGGTCCCGGAGCCACCGATCGTGACCAGGGTCGCCAGGGTCAGCGACAGCACGATCGTGACGATCGGGACCACGATCGCCAGCAGCACGTTGTTGCGGACGGCCTTGAGGAAGATGTCGTCGTGGAACAGCTTCACGTAGTTGTCGAAGCCGACGAAGTTCATCCCCGAGCTGAAGCCGGACCAGTCGGTCATCGAGTACCACAGTGCCTGCGCGAACGGCGAGACCACGAAGATCACGAACACCGCCAGCGGCAGGCCGAGGAACACGACCATGAAGCTGACCCGGTCGAAGGTCAACGGCCGGCGACGCCGGGGGACGGACCGCTTGGGTCCGCCTCCCGGCACGGCCTCGTGCGTCACGGTCACTTGGTGACCGGGATCTTCTTGACGGAGCTGTCGTTGCGCACCTTGTCCGTGATCTGCTGCAGGCCCTTGGTCAGGCCCGCCGCGTCGATCTGACCGGACAGGAACGAGTTCCAGACGACGAGCTGGTCGGTGTTCATGCCGTACAGGCCGAACACCTGGTAGTCGAAGATGTTGGTGCCGGCGGCATCCAGCATCGCGCTCTGCGACTGCAGTGCGGTCGAACCGAAGCCGTCCGCGGGCACCAGGCCCTTGACGATCGTCGGCGCCAGCCGGGTCTTGGCGAAGTTGGTCGCCGCCTCCTTGGACAGCATCGCCCGCAGCAGTTCCTTGCCGCCGGCAAGGTTCTTGCCCTTGGCCGGGACGATGAACGGCTCACCGGCCGCGCTCCGCAGCGACTCGTACGGCAGCTTCGGGGCGTCGGTGAGCGTCGGCTCCGGGATGCCCTTCATGTTGAAGCCGGCCTTGGTGGCCTTCTTCATCTCGTTCTCGATCCACGAACCCGAGGGGTAGAGGATGGCCTGCTGGTCGTTGCTCCACTTCGCCTGCGCGGCGGTGAACTGGGTGCCGGCGCCACCGGGGACGAAGTACCCGTTCTTGACCATGGTCTCGAGGGCCTTGAAGATGCCCTGGAACTGCGGCATCGACCAGACGTTCTCCTTGAGGTTCTCCAGCCCCAGCCGGACCTCGTCGCCACCCTCCTTGATGGCGCCGTCGACGGCCATCGTGTGGTAGTAGGTGGCGGCTTCCTTGCCCCAGACGAACAGGTACTTGCCCTTGGCCTTGGCCTTGGCGCCGAGGTCGAGCAGCGCGTCGTAGGTCTTCGGCGGCTCCCAGCCGTTCTCCTTGAACAGGCTGTCGGAGTACCACAGGCCGTACAGCGTGAGCACGTAGTTCATCGCGATGAACTTGCCGTCGAACGTGCCCGGGATCTTGGCGCCCGGGTACAGCGTGTCGGCGATCTTCGTGCCCTCGTAGTTGTTGGCTTCGAAGACGTCGTCCAGCGGTGCGAGCTGGTCCAGGATCGTGTTGAAGCCGATCTGGTTCGCGCCGGAGTTGTCGATCAGGTCCGGCGGGTTGCCACCGACGAAACGCGGCTGCAGCTGCTGGGCGATCTGGGTGGACGGCGAAACCTTGAAGGTCGAGCCCGCGTGCTTCTTCTGCGCGATGTCCGCCGCGAACGTCACGTAGTCGTACCCGTAGCCACCGTTGAAGATGATGGCCTCGACGGTGGCCTTGTCCGCCATACCGAACGGGTTGTCCGCGGACTTCGTGCCGCCACCGGTGTTGGAACCGTTGTCGTTGCTGCCACTGCCGGCGCAGGCCGCCAGCAGCGTGCTGCCGCCGGTGGCCAGCAGCGTGCCGACCGCCGCGCGCTGCAGGAACAGCCGCCGCGACAGGGGGTTGGGAGTGGTCATGGGTCCCGCCTTCCGAGAGTGTTTCAGGCAGTACGCCGGATCCGGCCGGCGTACTGTGCTTCGAGGGCGCTGTTGTGCTCGTCGCCGCCCGGGATGTTGGCCGACAGGTAGACCGGAGCGGTCTCGCCTGCCTCGGTGAGCCGGCGCAGAACTTCTGCGACCAGCATTTGCGCGATCAGCGCAGCCGTGATGGACGACACGGCACAGACCTTGCCACCCCCGGGCAGGTCCAGCACGGAGTCGCCGTACGGCGCATGGTTGTCGAGGACGACATCCGCGAAATCGATGAGTTTCTTACCGGACGGGTGGCGCGAATCCACCCCGGCGGTGTGCTGCAACGAGGTGATCGCGATCAGCGGGTGGCCTTGTTCCTTGACCACGCTGGCGAGCTCGACGATCGAGCCGTTCACCCCGGAGTTCGACGCGATGACGAAGAGGTCGCCCTCACGGGCCGCCGAGAGTTCGTAGAGCTTGCGGCTGTACGACGGGTCGCGCTCCAGCTCGGCGCTGCGCAGCAGCTCGGCCGGCTCGCCGCCGAGCAGGACGAGGTCCCGCAGCGCGATCCGGTTGGTGGCGATCAGTCCGCCGGCGCGGCCGGCGATCTCCATCGCGAGCGCCTCGGAGTGACCGGAGCCGAAGGCCTGGATGACGCCGTTCGCGCGCAGCGAGGTGACGAACAGTTCGGCCGCCTGCTGGATCGGGCCGTCGATCTGCTCGGTCACGGCGGCGAGGATCGGCGTCAGCGCGTGAACAAAACTCTGCGCGCTCACTGCGGTGTTCTCCCCCGGTCCGCCCTGGTCACTGCTGGCCATACTCGGCCCCACCCCTCAACAATCTGTTCATCGCGACACTCTCGATGCCGACAAGTGCGCAAGTTTGCGCTTTGCTGGACAGAACTTTTCTCAAGTGGCAGCTAAAGTCAAGGCTCATCCCGCTACGTCCCCCAGATCGGGACCGTTGTGTGACCTTGTCCATGAATGTTCATTAAGGCCTCTTTCGAGCAGTTTGGAGCATTGCGTATGTCGGTAGAACGCCCGCTGCCGGAACCTGCGGACTCAGTGGTCTTGATGCCAGCCTCGACACTGGTCCTGGGTGGTGACCTCGGTGGCACCTCGACCCGGATCGTGATCGCCGACTCTGAGGGCAACGTAGTCGGCCGAGGGGCCGCTGCCGGCGGAAACCCCACCAGCCACCCGACGACGGCCGCGGCCAACTTCGGACAGGCTCTTCACACCGCGCTGACCGGCCTCGATCCGGCCCGCGTCGAGGCCGCCGTGATCGGGGCGGCGGGCGGCTCGGCCCTCGCCGTACCGGAGGTGAAGGCGCAGTTCGACGCGGCCTGGTCCGGTGCCGGGCTGGCCACCGAGGCCCAGTTCATCGGTGATCTGGAGGTCGCTTTCGCCTCCGGTACGCCGGAACCGGACGGACACGTGCTGATTTCGGGCACCGGAAGCAATGCCGGGCTGGTCCAGGACCACCGACTGGTCCGGACTGCGGGCGGGCACGGCTGGCTGCTCGGCGACGAGGGATCCGGCTTCTGGCTCGGCCGCGAAGCCGTCCGCAGTGTGCTGCTCGCCTTCGATCTGGAGGAGCCGCTCGGCCTGCTCGGCGAATCAGTCCTGCAGGAATTGCTGCCGGGCCACGATTCGGCGATTTTTGCGCAGCGTGACGGGTACGAAATCGTGCGTAACGACGTGATTCGGGTGGTGAACAACCGTCCACCCGTGCTGATGGCCGAGTTGGCCCGCACGGTGGTCTCGACGTACGAGCAAGGCGACAAGACCGCCCACGCCTTGGTGAAACGCGCAGCCGACCTGCTCATTGAGACGGTCGGCCGGATCAGGACAACGAAGGACACGACCCCGTTGATCCTCGCGGGCAGTGTCGCCGGTGAACAATCTCCGGTCGGTCGCCTCCTCCGGGAGACCTTTCACGAGCAGTTTTCCGGAGAGATCCTCACTGCCCGTGACGGTGTCAGCGGCGCCACCTGGCTCGCCCTCGGCGTCCTCGACCCCGCCCTCGCGAACGAGGCGAACCACACCCGCTTGGTCAGTTAGGGACGAACTGTCCGGCCGAAAGGGTCGGCTTCGGATGTATCGCTCACCTGGGCGGATTCCTCTTCTTAGTGTGAGTGACATGTTCGAGACCGACCTGCGGCTGACGAACGGGCGCGCGCTGCACGTGTACGACAGCGCGCCCTGTGACGACGGCCGGCTCGCCGTCGTGACGCTGGGTGTCCCGATCGACGGGCTGTACGAGGCCGGCGAGTGGCTCGGGATCCGCTGGATCTCCTGCGACCTCTTGTCCACCACCACCGCCGCCGATCTCGCCGCGGTCGTCGACGCGGCCGGTGTCGACGGCTTCGCCCTGATGGGCCACGCCGAAGGTGGCGCCCTAGCCCTCCGCACTGCCGCCCTCGTCGGCGACCGCGTCGAGGCCGTAGTCACCTTCGCCAGCACCCTCCCCGCCGAGTTCATCCTCACCGCGATCGACGCCCCGGTCCTCCTCACCCACGGCCTGGCCGACCGCGTCTCCCCACCCACCAACAGCCACTGGCTAGCCACCCGCCTCTCGCTACCCACCCTCGACCTACACCCCGCGCTCGACCACACCTCGATCCTCACCCGCGCCGAGCCCGCCCTCGAGTGGATCCGAGACCACACCGGCTAACCCCACCTTGAGCACCCCTCAACCACTCCTCGGCCCGCACGACGACTGAACCGCGCCCAACGTCGTACCAGCACCACCTTGAGCACCCACCAACCACGATCCGCACGCACGGGCGACCGAACCGTGCTCAAGGTCGCGGGCAGGCAGCACCTTGAGCACCCATCAACCACTTGCCCGCTCGTACGACGGTTGGGCGGTGCTCGAGGTGGAATCCAAGCAATGGCTTGACATTGGGATCGGTACGGCGGATATTCCAAGCATGTCTTTGGAGAAGCGGACCCGGTTGCTGGATGATCCGTTGGCGATCCGGGCGATGGCGCATCCGGTGCGGCTGGATCTGCAGAACCTGCTGGGGCGGGAAGGGCCGATGACGGCGGCTGATGCGGCGCGGCGGCTGGGGATCAGTCAGGCGCTGGCTTCGCATCACTTGAGGCAGTTGGCGAAGTACGACTTCGTCGAGCCGGCACCGGGGAAGGACAACCGGGAGCGGCCGTGGCGGTTGGTGTCGACGTCGCAGTCGTGGCGGGATGCGGCCCGAACCCCCGAGGGCGCGGCGGCGGCCGACGTACTGGAGCAGTTGCTCGCTGAGCGGGCCTTGGAGTCACTGGCTGAGTGGCAGCAGCAACGTCAGGACGAGGAGCCGATCTGGCGCGATCACGCCGGGATCGGCCGCACCGGGATCTACCTGACCGGCGCCGAACTGGCCGAGCTTGTCCAGCAGGTCGAGAGCCTCATCGGGCGGTACGTCGAGGAGCGCCCGATCGACGACGAGTCGACCCGCCCGGTCGGCAGCCGATACGTCTCCATCACCCAGATCGTCACCGTGCACCCCGAGGAGCCGGCATGAAGGACCTGTGGGGCGTCCTGGCCCGGCAGCGCGACTACCGGTTGGTGCTCAGCGCCGGCCTGATCTCTCTCACCGGCGACTGGCTGCTCCGCACCGGCCTCGCCTTCCAGATCTACGTGATGACCGGATCGACACTGGCCTCCGGTGGTCTCCTGCTGGCCTCGTTCGCCCCGACTGTCCTGCTCGGATCGCTCGCCGGGGTCTTCGTCGACCGCTGGGATCAGCGCAAGACGATGAACGTGGCGAACCTCCTGAACGCGGCCGTTCTCCTTCCCCTGCTCGCAGTTCGCGGCACCGGCACCATCTGGATCGTGTACGGCGTCGTCCTCGCCCAAGCGTGTTTGCAGCAGTTCTTCCAGCCGGCCGAGCAGTCGTTGATCCCGGTTCTCGTGGACTCGAAACAACTCGTCACGGCGAACGCGTTGAACAGCCAGATCCGCGACCTCTCCCGGCTGATCGGCGCCGCGATCGGTGGCGTCCTGACTGCGGCCGGCGGCCTGACCCTGCTGGCGATTGTCGACGCGGCCACGTTCCTGCTCGCAGTCGCCCTACTCTCCGCCGTACGGCATCGGACCGAGCGGATCCGCGCGATCACCGAGGCCGCCGGTGGCGCGATTCGACGGCTGAAGGCGGAGTGGACCGAGGGCTTGAAGCTGTGCGTCAGCGGCTCGGGGATGCGGCTGCTGTTCGTGTGCTGCCTGGTGACCGGGCTCGGCGAAGGGGTGATGAGCACCCTGTTCGCGCCGTTCGTCTCCACCGAACTCGGCGGTGACGGCAAGGCCTACGGCCTGATCGTGTCGTCACAGGCGATCGGCGGGATCGTCGGCGGCCTGGTCGCCGCGGCCGTCGGCTCACGGTTGCCCGCGGCAACCATGTGGGGAGTGGGCGCACTGGCGTTCGGCCTGATCGACCTCACCCTGTTCTGCTATCCGCTCTTCTCCGACAGCCTGATCCCGGCCTTCGTCTGCATGATCGCCGTCGGCCTGCCCGGCGCCTTCGCAGTCGCCGGCATGATGACCACCCTGCAATGCCTGACCACCGACGGCACCCGCGGCCGTATCTTCGGCGCCATCATGGCCGCCGAAGGCGTCACCGTCCTGCTCGGTATCGCCGCCGCCGGCCTACTCGGCGAGGTCGTCGGCATCATCCCGCTCCTGGTCTTCCAGGGTCTCGGGTACGTCGTAGGTGGCGTCGTGATCCTCAGTCGCCGACGGGTGCTGGAGCCTCGTCCGGAACCGGCTGCTCCCCTGCCGGCCTGACCCGGTGCACGCGGACCCGGGCGACCCGGCGGCCGTCCATCTCGGTGACGGTCAGCGTGTGATGGTCGACCTGGGCCTCCTCACCGACCGCGGGCACCTTGCCGAGCTGGGCGGCGAGGAACCCACCGACCGTCTCGTACGGGCCGTCGGGCAGCTCGAGACCGGTCTCGTCGGCGAAGTCGTCCAGGTTCAGTAGACCGTCGACCTCCATGTCCCCGCTGCGGAACCGCGTGGTCTCGGTGGACTCCTCGTCGTACTCGTCCTTGATATCGCCGATCAGCTCCTCGACGAGGTCCTCGAGCGTGACGATCCCCGCCGTACCGCCGTACTCGTCGAGGACGATCGCAAGGTGAGTGCTGCGGCGGCGCATCTCGGTCAGCGTCGGCAGCAGCTTGGCGGTGTCCGGCAGCATCAGCACCTCGCGGGCCAGATCGCCGACCCGCACCGAGCGCGACGCCACCGCGGGATCGAAGAGGTCCCGCACATGCACGAAGCCGACGATGTCGTCGGCCGATCCGTTCATCACCGGGTAGCGCGAGTGCGGCCGGTCGGAGGCGAACTTGACCGCCTTGTACGCCGGCATCTCCGCGTCCACGAAGTCGACCTCGGTCCGGGGCAGCATCAGCTCGCGCAACTGCCGGCTGCCGGCCTCGAACACGTCGTCGACGATCCGCCGCTCCTCCTCACCGAGCGACTCGTGCGCGGAGATCACATCGCGCAGCTCCTCGTCGGACATCACCTCGCGGTTCGCGTTCGGGTCACCGCCGAGGGCGCGGACCACGAGGTCGGTGGACTTCGAGAGCAGCCAGATCACCGGGCGGGCGCCGGAGGCGATCCGGTCCACCAGCGGGGCCAGGCCGAGCGCGAACGTCTCGGCCCGCTGCAGCGCGAGCCGCTTGGCCGCGAGCTCCCCGATCACGATCGAGACGTAGGAGATCAGCACCGTGATCAGGACCAGCGCGACCGTCGCGGCCACGCCCTCGGGCAGGCCGAGGTCCTGCAGGTGCGGGGCGAGGGCGTCGGCCAGTGTCGCGCCACCGAAGGCGGCGGACAGGAAGCCCATCAGGGTCACGCCGATCTGCACGGCGGAGAGGAACCGGTTCGGGTTGGCGGCCACCCGGGCCACCGTCTCGCCCCGCTTACCGCGGTGGGCGAGGGCCTTCACCTGCGACTCGCGCAGGGAGACGAGCGCCATCTCGGCGGCGGCGAACACCCCGCCGATCAGCACGAAAACCAGGATCAGGACGATATTGAGAACTGTTTCGTTCATGGCAGGGAGGTCCTAAAGCCCTCTCGTCGTATGTCGAGAGGGCGGGCGTTGGGCGTCTTCGTCCATCTCCTCAGCGTACCGGCGGGAGGCTCCACGATGCATGTTCGAGTTTGTTGGTTTACGATGATTCCTGGCCGTCCGTGTGCTGCGGCCGGGAAGGTCACACGATGAAGACACCGCGCGGTGTGCGCCGGACGGACACCCACCTGTCCGACGGCCGAGAGCTGATCTACTACGACCCGGCCGACCTGCCGGCCCGGGTTCCGCTCGAGGACACCCGTGGCCTGCCCGCTCCGCAGCCCCAGGTCGATCTGCGGACCGACCCGCTGACCGGTGACGTGATCACCTACGCGACGCACCGCAACACCCGGACCTACCTGCCGCCGGCCGACCAGTGCCCGCTCTGCGCCAGCAAGCCGGGCAACCCGACCGAGATCCCGGACCACGACTACAACGTGGCCGTGTTCGAGAACCGGTTCCCCTCGTTCGCCGGTCCCGGCCGGACCGAGGTGCTCTGCTTCACCAGCGACCACAACAGCTCCTTCACCCAGCTCTCCCAGGGCCAGGCGCGGATGGTCGTGGACGCCTGGGCCGACCGGAACGCCGACCTCAGCGCCCGCGACGACATCGAGTACGTCTTCCCGTTCGAGAACCGCGGCCGCGAGATCGGCGTCACGCTCAGCCACCCGCACGGCCAGATCTACGGCTATCCGTTCCTCCCGCCGCGGATCCGGACGCTGATGGCGCGCGCCCGCGAGCACCAGGAAGTTGCCGGCAGCAACCTGTTTGCCGACGTACTGGCTGCCGAGCGCAAGGAAGGCACCCGGGTCGTCGCCGAGAACGGCAACTGGACGGCGTTCGTCCCCGAGGCCGCGCGCTGGCCGGTCGAGGTGCACCTGTACCCGCACCGCCAGGTGGCCGGGATCGACGACCTCTCGATCGGTGAGCGCGACGACTTCGCCCAGCTCTACCTCGACGTCCTGAACCGCTTCGACAGCCTGTACGGCGATCCGCTGCCCTACATCGCCGCCTGGCACCAGGCCCCGGTCCGGATCGACCGCGAGCTCGGCTACCTTCACCTCGAGGTGCTGTCCATCCGGCGGGCAGCCGACAAGATCAAGTACCTGGCCGGCTCGGAGTCCGGGGTGGGCGCGTTCATCAGCGACACCCGCCCGGAGGACGTGGCCGAGACTCTGCGGAAGGTGGACGGCTCGTGAGCTTTCAGGAAGTCTTCGGTACGGCGGCCACCGGCTCCTGGCGTGCTCCCGGACGGGTCAACCTGATCGGCGAGCACACCGACTACAACGACGGCGTCGTACTGCCGATCGCCCTGCCGGTTGAGGTCGTCGTACATGCTTCGCCGCGAACCGACGGCCGGATCGCGGTGTCGTCCGTCGGGCACGACTCGGTCATCGAGTTCGCGATCGACGAACTGGCACCGCACTCGGTCGACGACTGGGCGGCGTACCCGGCCGGCGCGGCCTGGATCCTGCGCGAGTCGGGCTACCCGATCGGTGGCGCGAACCTGCTCTTCGATTCCGACGTCCCGACCGGCGCGGGTCTGTCGTCGTCGGCGGCACTGTTGTGCGCCACGTTTGTTGCTTTGCTGGGTCTGTCCGACATCGAGGTCGAGCCGGCCGAGGTCGCGCGGCTCGCGCAGCGCGCGGAGAACCAGTACGTCGGTGCGCCGGTCGGGCTGATGGATCAGACCGCGTCGATGTGCTGCACGGCCGGGCACGCGCTGGCCTTCGACATCCGCTCGGGTTCGCTGGATCAGATCCCGTTCGACCCTTCGGCTGACGGTCTCACGCTGCTCGTGGTCGATGTGAAGGCACCGCACCGGCACGCCGATGGTGAGTACGCCGCACGCCGGAAGAGTTGCGAGAACGCGGCGGCACAACTCGGCGTACCGGCGTTGCGTTCTGTTGCCTTTGACTCGTTGGACGATGCGCTGGCACGCCTCGACGACGAGGTGGATCGCCGCCGGGTGCGGCACGTGGTCACCGAGATCAAGCGGACCGAGGACGCGATCGCGCTGATGAAGGCCGGCCGGCTGCGAGATGTCGGGCCGCTGTTCACCGCATCGCATGCGTCACTGCGCGACGACTTCGAGATCACCGTTCCGGAGCTCGACGTCGCGGTCGACACCGCGCTCGCCGCAGGTGCGCTCGGGGCCCGGATGACCGGTGGTGGTTTCGGCGGTTGCATCATCGCGCTGACCGCCACCGACGACGCCGACGCCGTACTGGCTGCCATCGAGAAAGCCTTTGCGGAGAAGGGTTTCACTCCCCCCAGTGCACTCGCTGCAACGCCGTCGAACGGTGCGTCACGAATCAACTGATTGACCTCTTGCCTCATTGTGCAGAATGTGCTCTGAGGCCTGGGCAGCCCTCGACTCCGGGCGTACTTTCCCCTTAAGGGGAAGCACAAATTGGGGGAAGTGGGGTGAGGGCAATGGCGCTGCCTTTGCCTGCCGGAAAACTCAAGGTAGGAACCGGCTGGCGTTATTCACAAGGCGGGAAGCACGCCGCCTTCGACTATCCGGTGGCGAACGGTACGACGGTCTTCGCGGTCCAGGACGGCATCGTCCTTGCCTGCAACGACGGCGTGCCGAACAAATCGCAACCGGGCGTCCAGGGCGCGCCTTCGAACTGGGTGCTGCTGGGCATCAGGCACGGCAGCAAGAAGGCCAGCGTGCTGTACCAGCACCTGTCGCCGGGTCTGCTGGTGAAGAAAGGCGAGCAGGTCAAGGCCGGCGATCCGCTCGGCAAGTCGGGCCGCTCGGGCAATGCCAGCGGCCCGCACCTGCACCTGGCAGCGATGTGGGGACATCGAACGGCTGCCGGCCGCTACGACTACCTGATCAACATCGGCCCGAACGAGAAAGCACCGAAGGGCACCGCGGGGAACGAGATCTGCATCTTCCCGCCCGACCAGGTCTACACCGGCAAACCGGCGGACCGGAACCCGCTCGCTGCCGGCGACGTGTTCCTCGACAAACTCAAGTTCGGCGTCAAGCAGTCCGACAGCGTGAAACGCCTGCAATTCGTCCTGAACCGCATCAAACTGGTTCACGGCCGGACCCTCGCCCTCAGCGGCAACTACGACATCGACACCAAGAACGAAGCCACCAAGTGGCAGATCCAGATCGACAAGTGCAAACCAGGCACCCCCGCCGCCGACGGCAACATCGGCCCCAAACAAGCCGAAAAGATCTTCGGCCCCCAATACACCCTGAAGGCGCACTCCTAATCCAACACCGCGCCCAGCCCGCAGTGAGCCTCCCCTCGCTGCGGGCCCGCCCGCTCCCGGTGGACGGACCTGCAGCAACACGGACGGATATCCCTTCAATGTGCTGGTTCTCCCCCCAAATTTTCAGGGGAGAAGGGACAACCTGCGGGGTTATCCGTTCAAATGGCCGCGCGGGAGGCCGGGTGGGCGGGTCAGGAGGTGATGACTAGTTCGCAGCCGGTGTCGCGCATGGCTTTGCGGGCGGCTGGGGTGAGGCCGGCGTCGGTGACTATGACGTCGAGGTCGGCCCAGGTGGCGAAGGTGCTGAGGCCTACGGTGCCCCACTTGGTGTGGTCGGCTACTACGACGACCTCGCGGCTGGCGGCGATGAAGGAGCGGTTGGTTTCGGCTTCCATCAGGTTCGGGGTGCTGAGGCCGTGCTCGGCGTCGACGCCGTGGGCGCCGAGGAAGAGCAGGTCGAGGTGCAGCGAACCGAGGGCGGCGGTTGCGATCGGGCCGACCAGGGCGTCGGAGGGGGTGCGGATACCGCCGATCAGTACGACGGTGCGGTCGGAGCGGGAGTTGCCGTGGAAGACGTCCGCGATCCGGGCCGAGTTCGTGACAACCGTCAAGTTCTCCACCCGGAGCAGCTGCCGGGCGAGCGCGTAGGTCGTCGTACCGGCGCCGATGCCGATCGCACTGTCGGGCTGGACGCGTCCGGCGGCCTCGGCGGCGATCGCCTGTTTGGCGGCGGACTCCTGGGTCAGCTTGGCGTCGAACCCGGGCTCGTGGGCGCTGCGGAGGCCGACCGAGGTCGCACCGCCGTGCACCTTGTGCAGCAGTCCGCTGGAGTCCAGCGCGTCCAGATCGCGCCGGATCGTCATGTCCGACACGCCGAAGCGCTCGACCAGCTCGGCGACCGTGATCGCGCCGCGACTGTTGACCTCGGCAACGATTGTGGCCTGTCGTTGCGCGGCCAGCTGTCCACCCCGGCCGCGTGGCGGCTCCGCTCCGGCTGCATTCACGTGCCCAGACTAAACGGAGTTCGGCGCGCTGTCAGGGAAATGGCGTTGCCGAGGCGTACCCGGCTTGTCACCCTGAAGCATGCGATTTCCCGAGGACGTGCCGGAACTGCGCGACGACCTGATCACCCTGCGGGCCCACACCCCGGCCGACGCAGAGGATGTCTACGAGCTCTGCCAGGACCCGGAGATGCAGCGCTGGACCGTGATCCCGGTGCCGTATACACAAGACGACGCGGCCTTCTTCCTCACCAACCTCGTACCGAACGGCTGGCGCGAGGAACACGGGACCCGGCACTGGGCGATCGAGGTGGACGGCCGGTTCTCCGGGTCGGTCAGCCTGCACGGCGGTGAGGGCGGGGTCGGCGAGATCGGGTTCTCGGTCGGTCCGTGGGTTCGCGGCCGGGGTGTGATGACGCGCGCGGCGAAACTCGCGATCCGGCACGCGTTCGACGATCTCGGCTGGTCGCGGGTGATCTGGCGGGCCTTCGTCGGCAACTGGGCGTCCCGCCGGGTCGCCTGGAAGGCCGGGTTCCGCGGACTGGTCGTCGTACCGGGTGGTGGGCTCGCGCGTGGTGTCCGGTACGACGAATGGGTGGCAACCGTCGGCCGGGATGACGAGCTGGAGCCGCAGGGCAACTGGTGGCAGGTGCCTGAGCTGGAAGGTGATGGAATCCGGCTGCGCGCCCCGCGGCTGACAGACGCCCAGCGGGTGATGGAGGCCTGCAGCGACGAGCGGACGCAGTACTGGCTGGCCGGGCTACCTTCGCCGTACGAGTTGCACCACGCAGAGGGTTTCATCACGAGCCGCCAGGAGAGCCGGGCCTCGGGTGAAGGCGTGTCGTGGGTGATCGTCGATGCCGGCACCGACGAGGTGATCGGCAACGTCAGCGTCTTTGCCATGCTCAACCGGATGGACAAAGGCCACGGCGAGATCGGGTACTGGATGCACCCCGCCGGCCGCGGCAAGTCGGTGATGACGAAGGCGGTGCGACTGGTGATCGAGCACGCCTTCACACCGATCGAGCAGGGCGGTCTCGGACGCCGGCGGCTGGTGCTGCTCGCCGCGGTCGACAACACCGCCTCGGCGCATGTTGCCGAAGCCAACGGCTTCCACCGGGTCGGTGTCACACGGGCCGCTGCCCCCGGCCGGGAAGGTCGCTGGGACGACGACTACGTCTTCGATCTGCTGGCCGGTGATCCCCGTCCGTGACCATCTCGAGACGGCGAGTTTGTCTCCGGCGACACCGTTCCCCTCGCCGTCTCGGCATTCGGCTGGTTGAATCGACTGGTGAGAGATCGTGAGGAACTCGTCCGCCGCTGGCAGGCCGGGTGGTCCGTCTCGAGGGGCTGGACGACGGTTGAGGACGACCTGGACGGGATATTGACCGTCCGCGCGGGTGAGGAGAACCGCGCGATGGAGTACGTCGTCCTCGACGCGGACGACAAACCCGAACGGGTCGAGCGCGCCGCCGAGCTGGCCCTGGCCGCGCCCGGTGGCCGCGGGGCCGGCTGGATCACCCTGGCCACCGACGACAAAGAAGCCCGGATCGAGCAGCTCGAGGACCTCGGTCTGGAGGTGCAGCGCGACCAGGACTGGCTGATGACGATCCAGTTGTCGGAGCAGCCTGCCCTGAAGCTGCATGAGCGGTACGCACTGCACACCGAGCTCGAGGACGACCTGATCATCACCCGTGCCACGTTGCACGGTGGGGTCGTGTCGAGCGGCCGGATGGCGGTCGTCGGGCCGGACGCGGTGGCGGACCGGATCGAGACCGACCCCGCACATCGGCGGCGCGGACTCGGTAGCGCGGTGATGGCCTCCCTGGTCGAAACCGCCGCAGCCCAGGGCGCCAAGCGCGGGATCCTGATCGCATCGATCGACGGTCTCCGGCTCTATCGCAGTCTGGGCTGGAAGGTCATCGCCGACGTCGTTACTGCACGCTGTTGATTATCAGACATCTGTAAAGGCCGGTCGCCGAAGGCGTCAGGCAACAATCGGGTGGGCAAGGCTGCTCACCATGACGAACCCCCGACGGTCGCCGCGCTCGCGTGTGGCCGGTCCGCTGCTCGCTTCCCTGTCCGCGCTGGTCGTGCTCACAGGGATCGGGTGGTTCGTACTGCGGGATGTCGGCGGTCAGAAGGCGACCGGCCAGGAGCAACCGCTGACCGCGATCCCCACATCGACCGACGATGCCTCGGCCACCCCGACCCCGATCCGGCCGATCAGTCCGTCGGCGACACCACGCCGTACAGCGACTGTCCCGCCCACCAAAGCCGTCACCAAGTCACCGACGCCAACGCCAACGCCGGCCAGATCCAGTACGGTGCCGAGCCGCGAAGGCACGCGGAAGCCCACGACCGCGCCGAGCCACACCGCGACACCGAGGGCCTCGAAGTCGACGACGTCGACCACGACGACGGCTTCCGGCAGTCCCGAAGCTCAGGTGCTGACCTTGACCAACGCCGAGCGGAAGAAGGCCGGCTGCGGGGCGCTGCGGACGAACAGCGCGTTGACCAAGGCGGCCGAGGCGCACGCGTCCGACATGGTGGTCAACCACTACTTCGCGCACAACAGCCAGGACGGTCGTACGCCGTTCGCCCGGATGAAGGCGGCCGGGTTCACGGGCGGTGCGATGGCCGAGAACATCGCTGTCGGTTACACCAGCCCGGCGGCGGTGGTGAAGGGCTGGATGAACAGTCCTGGGCACCGGGCCAACATCCTCAACTGCAGCTACACGATGCTCGGTGTCGGCTACGACTCCGGACAGGTGAAACCCGAATGGGGCAAGGGCTCCTGGGTCCAGGACTTCGGTGGCTGAGGGCAATGGGTCGATAAACCTTCAGGAAAGGTTAAGTCGGGTCGCGGAACTGTAACGGTGACCCGCCGTATCGGTTAAGGTCGCTGTTCGGTGACCAGGGGGGACCTGGAAGGAACCGCGGGAACGACGCAGTACTCGGAACGACGCACACGAAGAGGATTCGCCCACCCATGACGGATGCGCCAACCCCCCGGCGGCACCGCGGTACCCGACGCGCCCAGAAGCAGAAGCGGGGCCTCGTCGGCCCGATCGCCAGCGCGTTGTCGGTGCTCGTTGCCATCGGCCCGGTGATCTATCTGATGTCGCGGGACAACTCGACCGTGAGCGACGCGACGAAGGTACTGAACGTCTCCGAGGACACCCGGGACGACTCCGGCGGTTCGCTCGTCGACGGTGCACACAACGAGCCGCTGAAGACCGTCACCAAGACACTGGCCGACGGCAAGGTCACCGCCGCCGTGATCGGCTCCGGCGCGAACGGCACGTCGACGACCTCGACGCCGAGTACGCCGGCAGTCCCCCCGAGTGGTTCGCCCTCGAGCCCGTTGACGACACCGAGTGCGCCGACCACCGGCGTGACCACGGTCATCGTCACCCCGGGCAAGCCGCGGACGACCGAAGGTAAGCCCGGCACGCCAGGCAAGCCGAAGCCGACCTCGACCCCGACGAAGACCGAGACCAGCAAGCCGCCGAGCAACACACCCGAACCGCCGCCCACGAACGACGGCGGCGGTACGAACGCGCAGGAGCGCGAGGTGCTCGAGCTCACCAACCAGGTCCGCCAGCAGAACGGCTGCGGCCCGCTGCGGCTGAACAGCGCTCTCGTCGAAGCGGCCGGTCGGCATGCGTCGGACATGGTCCGTCGGCACTACATGGACCACACCAACCCGGAGGGGCAGGACCCGGGCGACCGGATGCGCGCCGCCGGGTACGACGGTGGCAGCTGGGGCGAGAACATCGCCGCCGGATATCCGACCGCCCAGAAGGTGGTCGCGGCCTGGATGAAGAGCGACGGTCACCGGGCGAACATCCTGAACTGCAAGTTCAACCTGCTCGGCGTCGGTTACGACCCCGGACGCGTGAAGTCCGACTGGGGTCCCGGAAGCTGGGTGCAGGACTTCGGCCGCAGTTAGCCGCGGCCGTCGTACAGGGTTGTCATTGTGTCGAAGGCACCGACAGTGGAGCGGACGTTGTCCGAATGCCACAACGTCCGGCCGATTTCCGGCCGGTCCTGGCGGGTAGATCCGTCCTTGTCGCAACGTCCGGCTCGTTCCACCAAGCCGGGCGCGACGGTAGATGAGGCACGTCTTGGGGGCGAGACAGTGAAGGGAACAACGACATAATGTCGTCCGATTCCGGCAGTGGCCGGCAGAAACCACGCAGGAAGGCGACCCGTGCCCGGGGCTCCCGGCCGAACGCCCCGGAGCCGGCTCCCACGCCCCCGCCCGAGCCACCCCGCTA
>NZ_SMKA01000279.1 GCF_004348455.1 Kribbella albertanoniae | reverse complement strand
GGCCGGACTCGATGAGGTGGAGGAGGGCTGCGGTGTCTACGTGTTCTTCGATGGCGTCGGCGAGGCGGTTGAGGCGGGATTCGCGCAGGGTGGTGAAGGACGTGGTGCCGTCGGGGGCCGGCTTGTTGGTGAGGGTGGCGATTTCGGTGAGGAAGGCGTGGCGGGTGGAGTCGTCGTCGAGAAGGCCGTGCCAGATGGTGCCCCAGGTGTTGCCGGTGCGGCAGCCGCCGGGGAAGGGGTCGGCGTCAGAGTTCACGGTGACAACGCCGTGGTGGATCTCGTACGCCGTGGGTGTGGGGCGGGCCAGAGTTTTGGCGCGCGCGAATTCGGTTGCTACTGGCAACAAACCTAGGCCGGTGTGGTTGCCGCCGCCCTCGATGCCGTGGGGGTCGGTGATGGCGCCGCCGAGGAGTTGGTAGCCGCCGCAGATCCCGAGGATCGGCCGGCCCTTGGCGGCGCGGGCGGCTACTGCGTTGTCTAGGCCGAGGGACCGCATCCACTCAAGGTCGGAGACAGTGGCGCGGGAGCCGGGGAGTACGACGAGGTCGGCGTCGCGAATCTCGGCTGGGCTCGTGGTGAAGAAGACGCTGTTCGTGGGTTCGGCCGCGAGGGCGTCGAGGTCGGTGAAGTTGCTGATCCGCGGGAAGCGGACGACCGCGATCGAGACGACATCCGCGCTCGCGGCAGTCCGTCGTACGGGGATGTCGAGTGCGTCCTCCGAGTCCAGCCAGAGCTCGGGCAGCCACGGGAGGATCCCGTACGTCGGGCGCCCGGTGACCGAGGTGAGCATCTCGATACCGGGCTGGAGGAGCGAGACGTCACCGCGGAACTTGTTCACCAGGAACCCGCTGATCAGCGCCTGGTCAGCCGCGTCGAGCAGCGCGACCGTGCCGAACATCGAGGCGAACACTCCCCCGCGATCGATGTCACCGACCACGACCACGGGCGACTTGATGTGCTGGGCCAGGCCCATGTTCACGTAGTCCGACTGGCGCAGGTTGATCTCGGTCGGGCTGCCGGCGCCCTCGGCGATCACGACGTCGTAGCGGGAGGCCAGGTCGTCGTACGCGGCGAAGGCGGCCTTTGCGAGTTCGGCGCGTTCGGTGAGGAAGCCGCGGGCGGAGAGTTCGCCCCATGGCTGGCCCATCAGGACGACGTGGCTGCGGCGGTCGCTGCCGGGTTTGAGCAGTACCGGGTTCATCGCGGCCTCCGGCTCGGCGCCGGCAGCGATCGCCTGGATCCACTGGGCTCGGCCGATCTCGGTCCCATCGGCGCAGACCATCGAGTTGTTCGACATGTTCTGGGCCTTGTACGGCGCCACCCGGACACCCTGGCGAGCGAGCCAGCGGCACAGTCCGGTCACCACGGTCGTCTTGCCGGCGTCGGACGTCGTACCAGCGATCAGGAGTCCTGCCACGTAGTTGATCCTAAGGCCCGCATCGTCAGGGCGATCTGCAGGCGGAAGCGGCCGACCGCACTGCTGAACGGAAAGCCGAGGATGGCCTCGGCGTGCTCGAGCCGGTACGCGACCGTGCTGTGGTGCCGGAAGACGAGCGCGGCCGCCTTCCGGACCGAGTCCGTGACCGCGTACGCGCGCAGGATCGCCAGCAGATCGTCACCGCCCGGCTCGGCCGCGATCCGGTCCAAGGCGGCGACATCAGGCGAGGCCGCGATGTCCTCGGGCCGCAGCCGCTCGACCACCACCAGCAACCCGCCCAGATCATCGGACCGTACGACGGGAGCCTCGGGCGAGCTGAGCCGGAAGGCCGTACACGCATCCCGCCAGGAGTCGGCCGCCCGGATAGCCGGCACAAGACAACCAACCCCAGTCCGTACGCCGGGAGCCGCCTCCGCATGGGAGTCGGTCCAAAGGCTCACCAGGTGCTCGCCCACCGGACCGGAGATCACCCGCGAGGTGGGTGGGGAAGGACCGGGCGGGGAGTCGGAGCTGCCCATGGCGGCTGAGACGGCGACGCGGAGGGTGCTCGTCGGGGTGATGCCCAGTAGGTGGAGGGCTCGGGAGCGTTCGGCGATGCCGGCGGTGGCGGAGACGACCAGTTGGACCAGGGCGGGGTCGCCGACGGCGGGGAGGCTGCTGACCGTTCGGTCCAGCAACAACGAGCCGGCCAACGCGAAGCGCTCCAGCACGATTTCGTCGAGCGGGAGCGCAGTCTCCGGGCGGGCGAGCCAGAAGCGGGCGTCGGCGTACTCGCGGAGGTCGGCGCCGGGCGGCGGTTCGCCGAGGTCGATGGTCCCGGTCGGGTCGGCGCGCAGGACGAGACCGCGGCCGGGCGCGTCGACGCCGACGGGGCATTCCGCGAGCGCCGCCGTACTGCGGAGCAACGTCGCGAGCTCGGCCCGGTCGGTCATCAGCGCGTCGAAGAAGCCGATCACGCGGACGGCGCTCTCCGCGTCGGCGTCCAGCGACGACAGTCGCAGCAACAGGCCCTTCATACAGTGAGGTTACGCCGAACGGCGGACTGCGGGCCCCGGATCTCCGCCACCCGGCGGCTGCGCCGTGGCAGGCTGGCCCAGCATGCTCGGAGGGTCGGCGAGCAGAAAGGCACCACGATGACGAAGTACGCGATCGACCCGGAACTGACGCCCTGGCTGGCGATGCTTCCGGAGATCGACCTCAGCGACCTGTCCCTGATCCGGGAGCGGACCGGGGAGGTCCAGAACCTGATCCCACCGGTCGTCGTACCGGACGGGATCGAGATCCGCGAGGTCACGATCCCCGGTCACGACGGTTACGACATCCGCACGAAGGTGTACACGCCGACCGGGCTGGACGGCCTGCGGCCCGGATTCCTCAGCATCCACGGCGGCGGGTTCGTACTGGGTGACCCTGAGCTGACCGAACAGTTCTCGGTCGACATCGCGGCCGCGGCCGGTGCCGTGGTCGTCTCCCCCGACTACCGGCTCGCGCCGGAGCACCCGTTCCCGGCAGGGCTCGAGGACTGCTACGCGACCCTCGAATGGCTGGCCGCGAACACGACCGAGCTCGGTGTCGATCCGGACCGGATCGCGGTCGGCGGCGCGAGTGCGGGCGGTGGCCTGACCGCCGCCGTCGTGCTGCTCGCCCGCGACCGCAAGGGCCCGGCGATCTGCTTCCAGCTCCTGGAAGTCCCAGAGCTCGACGACCGGCTGGAGACACCGTCGATGCGGGCGTTCGTCGACACCCCGCTCTGGAACCGGCCGTCCGCCGAGTACAGCTGGAAGTACTACCTCTCCGGTACGCCGGAAACCCTCGGACTCCAGTACGCCGCTCCGTCCCGGGCCGAGGACTTGTCCGGACTACCACCCGCGTTCGTGTCGGTCTGCGAGTTCGACCCGCTGCGTGACGAGGGAATCATCTACGCCCAGCGGCTCCTCGAGGCCGGTGTCAGCACCGAGCTGCACCACTACCGCGGTACTTTCCACGGATCCGGCCTGGTGGCGGGTGCCGAGGTGAGCAAGCGGATGGCATCCGACGTGATGGACGCCATCCGCCGCGCGCTCAACTGACGGGAGGCTCGTCCCTGCCCTGCTGCGCCTCGGGTTTGACCGGAGTGATCCGGCGACCCTGCGCATCGGTACTTGGCAGCCGCGGGGACGGCCCCTGGAACCGGGTGCCGCCCTCGCGGGCCGACAGCGGTTTGGCGATGTTCTCCAGCGACTGTCCCTCGGCATCGACCCCGAAGAACCAGGCGATCACACCACCGATCACCATGATCACCGCGCCGATGACATAACCAACTGCCAGCGGACCGCGGGCCGGGTTCTCGCCCTCACCGATCAGCGACGCGAACAGGAACGGGGCCACAACTCCACCAGTGAGCTGCGAGATCGCGAAGAAGAACGAGATCGCCTGGCCGCGCAGCTCGATCGGAAAGATCTCGCTGACGGTCAGGTACGCCGACGAGGCACCGGCCGAGGCGAAGAAGAACACCACGCACCACATCAGCGTCAGCGTGGTCGCGTTCAGTGCACCTGCGTTGAACAGCAAGGCGGTGATGAACAGGACGACACCGGCGATCGAGTACGTCGCGAAGATCATCTTCCGCCGGCCGATCGTGTCGAACCAGTGCCCGAGCAGCAGTGGGCCGGCCAGGTTTCCGATCGCGAACGGGAAGAAGTACAGCGCGACCCCGGAGTCGCTCAGCCCGAAGTACGACTTCAGCACCAGCGCGTAGGTGAAGAAGATCGCGTTGTAGAGGAAGGCCTGCGTGACCATCATCGAGAAGCCGAGGAACGAACGGCTGCGGTAGTCGCGCAGCATCACCCGCGCGATCTCGCGGTACGTCACCGGCGGGTAGTCGACGACGTTGATGGCCTCCTCCGGGCTCACCTCGCGCAGCTGACCGCCCTGGGCGCGAACGGTGTCCTCGATCCGGTCGACGGTCGCCTCGGCCTCGGCGACCTTGCCATGCGTCATCAGCCAGCGCGGGCTCTCCGGGATGTGCCGGCGCAGGTAGATGATCACCAGACCCATCACCGGACCGACCAGGAAGCACAGCCGCCAGCCCCACTCGATCGGGATGATGGCGGTGTTCAGGAAGACCAGACCAACCGCCGACCCGATCAGCGCACCGGCCCAGTAGGTGCCGTTGATGCCGATGTCGACGCGGCCGCGGTACTTCGACGGGATCAGCTCGTCGATCGCTGAGTTGATCGCGGCGTACTCACCGCCGATCCCCATCCCCGCGATGAACCGGCAGAACGCCAGCGACCAGAAGTCCCAGGTCAGACCGGCCGCGCCGGATGCGATCAGGTAGACCAGCAGCGTGATGATGAACAGGCTGCGGCGGCCCCACTTGTCGGTCATCCGGCCGAAGAACAAGGCACCGACCACCTCACCCGCGAGGTAGATCGAGGCCAGCAACCCGACCTCGGCGGTGGTCAGCCCGAGGGTCGCACCCTCTTTCAGGGTGTTGCCGACCAGCGAGACCAGCTGGATCTCGAGACCGTCGAGGATCCACGAGACGCCGAGACCGACGACGATCATCCAGTGGAAACGTGTCCACGGCAATCGGTCCATCCGGGCCGGCACGAGACTGGGTATCGCTCTGCCTTCGTCCAACGCGTGCTCGCTGCTCATCCCTGCTCCTCCCGAGCCCGGCGTCCCTGGCTGGGACACGCCCATCGGAGCCCGTACCCCAGGGGCGCGGAATTCCAAACCCGACCTACAGTGGCCGGTATGGAGAACGAGATCAGCGTGGTGGACGCCAAGGAGCGCAGCCGGTACGAGGCACTCGACGCCGACGGCAACCTGATGGGCTTCGTGGACTACGCACTGCACCCTGGGGTGATCAGCTTCCTGCACGCCGAGACGCTGCCCGACTTCCGCGGTCGCGGAGTGGCCGGCCGGATCGCGGTGCAGTCGCTCGACGACGCCCGCGCGCTCGGCCTGCGGGTCAAGCCCGCCTGCCCTTACTACCAGGACTTCCTGGCCAAGCACACCGAGTACGCCGACCTCGTGGACGCGCAGTGACGGCGCCAGTTCTCGGCAAACTCGACTGGCAGCCGGCCGCCGCCGTACCGGAGCTGTTGGCCGGGCCGACGCGGGATGCGGTCGGCGACCTCCCGGCGTACGCGGCGGCGATCGATCCGGGCCTGGCCGATACGGCCGCCTTCTGCGCGGAGTACGACGTACCGATGGCCGCGTCGGCCAACTGCGTGATCGTGCTCGGCAAGCGCGGCGGCGACTCGTCGTACGCCGCAGTGCTGGTGCTCGCCGACGACCGCGCCGATGTGAACGGGGTGATCCGCAAACACCTCGGCGTCCGGAAGATCTCGTTCGCCGCACAGGACGATGCGGTCGGTACGACGGGGATGGAGTACGGCGGGATCACGCCGATCGGACTGCCCGCGGAGTGGCCGGTGCTAATCGACGAGGCGGTTGTCGCAGCCGGTCTCGTGGTGATCGGGAGCGGGGTCCGCGCGTCCAAGATCCTGATCGACGGTGCCGAGCTGGCCAAGCTGCCGACCGCCACCGTGCTCGCCCTCGCGCAAAGCTGATCTCGCTTCCCGGAGCGGCGAAGGGGCCTGGCCCGTGGACACGGAGTAGCATCGCGGGCTGAAATGGGTGAGTGGACGCGTGTGGCGGGTGATGGGGTGACAGTGACCGGCGGCGGCAGTGGTGACGGTGGGCCGACGGCGCTGCGGATCATGCTGGGCGGGCAGCTCCGGAGGATGCGGGAGCAGGCCGGGATCAGTCGCGCCGACGCGGGCTGGCAGATCCGCGCCTCGGAGTCGAAGGTCAGCCGGATGGAGCTCGGCCGGGTCGGCTTCAAGGAACGTGACGTCAACGACCTGCTCGACCTCTACGGGATGAGCGACGCCGACGAGCGCTTCCGGCTGATGGAGCTGGCGCGTGCCGCGAACAACCCCGGCTGGTGGTCACGGTACGGCGACGTGATGCCGTCGTGGTTCACCAACTACGTCGGTCTGGAGGTCGCGGCGACGCTGATCCGGACGTACGAGGTGATGTTCGTCCCCGGGCTGCTGCAGACCGAGGAGTACGCGCGAGCCGTCGTACAGCTGGGCAAGTCCTATCAGCCGAACGAGGAAGTCGCCCAGCGGGTGGCGCTGCGGGTGACCCGGCAGCAGATCCTCACCCGGACGACCCCGGCCCGGCTGTGGGTGGTCATCGACGAGTCGGTGCTGCACCGGCCGGTCGGTGGTGCCGCCATCCTGCGGGCTCAGATCGAGCATCTGATGACGGCGGCTCGGGAGCCCAACATCACCTTGCAGATCATGCCGTTCAGCAGTGTCGGCTACCCGGGCGCGGGTGGTGCGTTCAGCATTCTGCGGTTCCCCGACGGGGACCTGCCGGACATCGTCTACATCGAGCACGCGGCGAGCGCGCTCTACCTCGACAAGCTGGACGAGGTCGACGAGTACGCCGCGATCATGGAGGGGCTCACGATCGCGGCCGCACCCGCCTCCGCGACCGAGGGCCTCCTGAAAGAGGCCCTGGCGCGGCTGGACTGACCAGGGCGGGGTCAGCCCAAGTTCAGTCAGGCCAGGTTCAGGCCAGCTTGAGGTCCACGACGATGTTGCCGCGGGTGGCGTTGGAGTACGGGCAGACCTGGTGGGCCTTCTCGACCAGGTCCTGGGCGACGTCCTGCTCGAGGCCGGGCAGGCTGACGACCAGCGCGACCTGCAGGCCGTAGGCACCGCCGGCGATCGCGCCGAGACCGACCTCGGCGGTGACGACCGAGCCGGTGACGTCCACGCGGAGCCGGCGGGCGACCGTCGTCATCGCGCTCTGGAAACAGGCGGCGTAACCGGCCGCGAACAGCTGCTCCGGGTTGGTGCCGTTGCCGGTACCACCGAGCTCGGCCGGCGGGGCCACGACGACGTCGAGCTTGCCGTCGCTGCTCGCCACCTTGCCGTCACGACCGCCGGTTGCGGTGGCCTTGGCGGTGTACAGAACCTTCTCGACCGGGGTGGTCATATTTGTTCTCCTCCGGGATCTCAGTGCGTGGGGTCAAGGACGAGCTTGCCGACAGTCCGGCGGGCCCGCATGTCTTCGTGAGCGGTGGCGACCTCGGACAGCTTGTACTCGCCGCCGACGATCGGGCGCAGGGCGCCGTCGGCGACCAGGCCGAACAGCTCGGTCAGCGGCTCACCCAGCAGCCGCGGGTCGCCGAAGCAGTCCGCCAGCCAGAAGCCGACGACGGTCTTGGAGCCCTTCATCAACCGGCCCGACTCGATCGGAGCGGCGGCCTCGCGAGAGGCGGCACCGAAGGTGACCAGGCGGCCGAACTTGGCCAGCGCCGCGAACGACTCGTCGAACGTCGGTCCGCCGACCATCTCGAGCACGATGTCGACGGGCTTCCCGCCGTTCGCCTCGATGATGCGGTCCTTCAGGCCCTCCGGCGTACCGTCGATGGCCGCGTCGGCGCCGAGCTCCAGCGCCTGCTTGCGCTTCTCGTCCGACGAGGCGGTGGCGATCACGCGACCGGCGCCCCAGTGCTTGGCCAGCTGGATCGCGAGCGATCCGACGCCGCCGGCACCGGCGTGCACCAGCACGGACTCACCAGGCTGGAAGTGCGTTGAAGTCTTCAGCAGGTGCCAGGCCGTCGTGCCCTGCAGCACCAGCGCGAGCGCCTGCCCGTCGGTGACGCCCTCGGGGACATCCCAGGCGTACGGCGCGTGGGCAACAGCCTTCTCGGCGTACCCACCGGAGCCGACCAGCGCAACGACCCGGCGGCCGTCGGCCGTGTGACCGACCACCTCACCGCCCGGAATCATCGGCAGCTTGGACGCCTGCAGGTAGCTGTTCTCCACCTGATGGGTGTCGGCGTAGTTGATCCCGGCGTGATCGACGGTGATCAGCACCTGGCCGTCACCGGCGACCGGATCCGGAACGTCGCCGACCTTGAGGACCTCAGGTCCACCGAATTCAGTGATCTCGATTGCTCGCATACGTTGTACTATACACTGTACGTTAGCGACATCGAAGGGAGCTACGTCACATGCCGCGCACACCCCGCAACACACTCAACTCGGAGCTGGTCGTCCGGACCGCCCTGGAGCTGATGGAGGCCAAGGGCGCCGACGGATTCAGCCTGCGCGGGGTCGCGGCCGAGCTCGGTGTCGGGCCGATGGCCCTCTACACCTACTTCCGGAACAAGGACGATCTGTACGACGCCATCCGCGATCACCTGATGGGTTTGATGCCGCCGCCACCGGACGACCTGCCCTGGCCGGATCAGGTCCGGTCGGTCTGCCGGGACCTGCGCATCCTGATGCTCCAGCATCCTTGCCTCGCGCAACTACTCGCGAGCCGGCCGCTGAGCGGGCACGAGACCGCCCGGGTCGCCGAGGGTCTGCTGAGCGTGTTGCGGTCGGCCGGGTTCGAGCCGGAGATCGCTGCCCGGACGCACACGACGCTGTTCACCTATGTGCTCGGGGCAACGACGTGGGAGATCCAGATGGCCCACGAGAAGCTCGACCCAGATGCACTCCGCCGGCTGCGTGCCTCGATGGAGTCGCTGTCCTCGCGCGACTTCCCGACCGTGGTCGAGTTGGCGCCCGAGCTCTCCCGGACCACCGGTGGCGACAAGCAGTTCAACTACGGACTCGACCTGCTGCTGGACGGCCTCGCCGCTAGAACAGCATCGTGACGATGGCCGCGATGCCGATACAGATGATCAGCCCGCGGAGAGCGAGCGGGGGCAGCTTGCGGCCGTAGCGGGCGCCGAGGAAACCACCGATCGTGGATCCGACCGCGATCAGCGCCGCGGCCAGCCAGTTCACGTCGGCGACGATGATGAACAGGATCGCGGCCACCGTGTTCACGACCGTGGCCAGCACGTTCTTCAGACCGTTCATCCGCTGCAGGTCCGGATCCAGGCCGAGCCCGAGGATCGCCATCAGCAGGACACCCTGAGCAGCACCGAAATACCCGCCGTACACGCCGGTGGCGAAGACTGCGGGGATCACCCACCAGGCGCCGCGATGGGTGTGCGACGGGACGCTGATCCACTTCCGCAACCACGGCTGGAAGGCGACCAGCACACAGCCGAGCAGAATCAGGACCGGTACGACGGCATGGAACGCGGACTCGGGCGTCGTGAGCAGCAGCACTCCCCCGAGGACACCGCCGACCAGTGAGGCGGGCACCAGCCGGATCATCCGGCCGCGCTGGCCCTCGAGCTCACGGCGGTAGCCGATCGCGCCGGCCGCCGTACCGGGCGCGAGACCGACGCTGTTGCTCACGTTCGCGAGCACGGGTGGAATGCCAATAGCCAGCAGGGCGGGGAAAGTCAGCAGTGTGCCTGACCCCACCACGGCGTTGATCGTGCCCGCGCCTATCCCCGCCACCAGGACGAACAGCGCCTCGAACCATGTCATCGTTGCCCGACTCTACGCAACGAGACGGCCGGTACGGCGCGCGGTCCGGGGGATGAACGACCACAGGGCCGCCCTCGCGATGAGGACGCCCCTGTGGGGTTGCGATTTTTCAGCGTTCCAGCGGCGGTTCTGACTGCGGCAGGGTGTGCTCGGGGCTGGTCGACGGCGCGGGAGCCGGAGCCGTCCGGCCACTGACCGCGGCGCTCTGCGCTGCAGCGATGGCCTCTTGTACGGCGTTGTCGGCCTCGGCGACCGCCTTGTCCTGGACACCGCCCTCGACCTCGGGGCTGGCCGCGGCGTCGGAGATCTCCGGCGCCTGCCAGTTGCCCTCGGCCTTCTGCGGGATGCCGGCGATCTGGCCGACGGCACTGCCGAGACCCTCCATCGCCTTGCCGATCTCGCTCGGGATGATCCAGAGCTTGTTCGAGTCGCCCTGGGCGATCGACGGCAGCATCTGCAGGTACTGATACGCGAGCAGACCCTGGTCCGGCTTGCCGGCGTGGATCGCGTTGAAGACCGTGGTGATGGCCTGCGCCTCACCCTGTGCCTTCAGGATCCGGGCCTCCCGCTCGGCCTGCGCGCGCAGGATGCGGGACTCCTTGTCACCCTGGGCGGTCAGGATCGCGGACTGCTTCTGGCCCTCGGCCGACAGGACGGCCGACTGCCGCATACCCTCGGCGGTCAGGATCGCGGCGCGCTTGTCGCGGTCCGCGCGCATCTGCTTCTCCATCGAGTCCTGGATCGAGGGCGGCGGGTCGATCGACCGCAGCTCGACCCGGTTCACCCGGATCCCCCACTTGCCGGTCGCTTCGTCGAGGACGTACCGGAGCTTCTCGTTGATCTCCTCACGCGAGGTCAGCGTCTGCTCCAGGTCCATCCCACCGATGATGTTTCGCAGCGTGGTCATGGTCAGCTGCTCGATGGCCTGGATGTAGTTCGAGATCTCGTACGTCGCCCGGACCGGGTCGTTCACCTGGAAGTAGATGACGGAGTCGATCGACACCATCAGGTTGTCCTCGGTGATCACGCCCTGCGGCGGGAACGAGACGACCTGCTCGCGCATGTCGATGGTGTAGCGGACCTTGTCGACGAACGGGGTCAGCAGGTTCAGGCCCGGCTGCAAACCGGTCTTGTACTTACCGAACCGCTCGACGATCCCGACGGTCTGCTGCTGCACCACCCGTACTGATTTGGCCAGGGTGACGATCACCAGAACGGCGACGATCGCCAGCACCACAAGGAAGCCGATCACTGGACCCTCCAACTCGACAGAACCCGCAAGGCACGGACAGTCTTTCCTATCGACGGGGCAACCGGCGCTCCGGTTCCCGGCGCGTCGTTGCCTGTTCGAGCAATCTGCTCGACGTGCTTGTTTTCGAGCCTACTGCGAGGGCGACTGGGGCGGTTGCGAGCCCGGCTCGGGGTCGTTCAGCCCGGGGTGCGTGTCGAGCTCGTGGCGCACCTGCTCGGGGATCGGATAGACGACCGCGGTCGCTCCGTCGATCGACATCACCTCGACCCGGGTCCCGGGCTTGATCGTCGACACGTCGTCGTACGGGCGGGCCGTCCAGAGCTCACCGCCGAGCCGGATCGAGCCACCTCCGTCGGGGTGGATCTCCTTCACCACCGTGCCGGTCCGCCCGATGACATGGGCCGAGCCGGTCTTCAGCTCTTTGCCGTCGTGAATCTTGCGGACGATCATCGGCCGGATCGCGGCCAGCATCGCGGCGGCGGTCACCAGGCCGACGACGATCTGCAACCAGAGCAGTCCGGGGAAGACCGCGGCCACGCCGGCCGCGGTGAACGCACCGGCCGCCAGCATCAGCAAGGTGAAGTCGAGCGAGGCAAGCTCGGCCAGAGCCAGTACGCCGGCAATCGACAGCCAGGCGACCCACAGGTTCTCGCGCAACCATTCCATCTGCCAACCCTATCCACGTTCGGGCTATTCGGTAGGCCCTTCGACGCAGCCGTTACCGATCCGGCTCCCGCTCCCCCATTTCACGGGCTGACCCATTTCGCTGCCGAGCCACCGCGATTCGGGTTCCGGCACCGAACCATCTCCTGGGTTCCCCCATCAGAAGCCCTGTGTCAACCCGCCTTCTGTTCGGTGGGGTTGAGGACGCGTTGGAGGGCGTTGTGCTGATCGGGGTTGTAGGCGGTGCTGTTTTGCCAGCAGTGCCAGATGACGAACAGCCA
>NZ_SMKA01000278.1 GCF_004348455.1 Kribbella albertanoniae | reverse complement strand
CCATGAAGGCGATCGCGCGGTCGTTCTCGCCGACCTGGGTCGAGGGGATGGTTCCGGCCACGATCCCGCAGAAGAGGCAGTTCTCGCTCATTCGGACAGGCTATACACTGCGCTCGCCGAAGCTGTCACCCCGAGGAGCCCGATGCCGGACGATGTACTGCGCTCGAGTGCGGCGATGGATCCGGCGGATCGTCCTTGGCCGTTGCTGAGATTCGCGTATATCGCGGTGCTCGGTGGGGTGCTGCCGATCACCTGGCTGGCGTTCGTGAACAGCCGGCGGCTGGGTTTGAGTGACGCCAAGCGCGGGCTGATTGTGCTGATCGGGCTGGCTGGAGTGGTTGTCGAGTTCTTCGCGGCAGGGCTGTTGAACCCGGGTGGCGGCCTGTCGTGGCAGTCGCTGCTGCCGATGCGGATCGTCGCGGTGCTCTGCTACTACCTCCAGTGGCGGTTACAGCGGCCGAGTGATCGGGTGTTCCAGCTGAGCGGCAGGGAGTACGGAATGGGATTCGGCGCCGGCAATCTGGGGATGGTGGCGATCGGTGTGTTCACCGAGCTGATGATTGCCGTGGTGGCGAGTTCATGAGTGACGAGCTACTCAGGCCGACTATCGGGGAGCGCGTCGACCCGAAGGTGCGGCCGTGGCGGTTGAACTCGCAGGCGTATGTGGCGTTCTTCGGCGGGGTGATCGCTGCGACGATCATCGCTTCACTGAATGCGCGCCGGCTCGGGCTCGATCGCGGGAAGCGCTGGATGATCATCGGCACCGGCGTCGTCGGGCTGACGGCTGTGATCGCGCTTTACGCGCTGTTGAACGACGACGGTGAGCGGACGCAGAGTCTGCGGATTGTGGTTCGGATCGTTGCGGTGCTGTGCATTCTGGTGCAGATGCGGTGGCAGCGGCCGATGGATCGGGCGTTCCAGTTGCGCGGCACCGACTACCACTCGATGTGGGTGCTGGGACCGATCCTGGTCGTCGTGTGTGCAATCGTCGAGGCACTCCTTCTCGCCCTGGTGGTGATGCTGTGAACGAGCCGACCGAGGCCCGCCTGCAGATGGCTGGTCATTGGCTGCAGATCGGTCATCCCGAGCGGACCCTGGACGAGCTCCAGGGACTCTGGGGTGACGCGGCCGTGGACTTCCGCGCCTACCTGTTCCGCGGGGCCGCTTTGCACCAACTCGATCGGAATGCGGAAGCGATCGACGTACTGAAGGACGGGCTGGCGTTGCACGGTCCGTTCCTGCCGCTGCTGCAGGTTCTCGGGTCGGCGTTGCGCGCCGAAGGGCGGCTGCCCGAGGCCGAGGCGGCGTACCTGCAAGGTCTTAGCCTGGACCCGAACGATCCTGATCTGCTGATCGGCTATGCCCGCGTGTGTCTGACAGCCGGGCAGGCTGAGAAGGCGAGCGCGCTGGTCGAGCGGGCCGCGTCGCATGCGCCTGAGAGCGCGGTCGTGTCGGCGGCCCGGGCCGAGGTTGCGTTTGCGCTTGGCAACGACCGCGACATGCGCAAGCACAGCACCGAGGCGCTGTCGCACGATCCCGAGGACCCGCACGCGCGGGCACTGCACGGTACGGCGTCGATGCTGACCGGCGACTCGCGTTCGGGGTACAACTCGCTCGCCTCGGCCGCCGCTTCACAGCCCGGCGACCGGGACCTCAGTGAGGCCGCTCGCGAGGCCAAGCTGATGAATCACCCGTTGATGGCGCCGCTGCGTCCGTTCCAGCGCTTCAACCCGCTGGTCGTCTGGATCGCCGCGGTCGGGATCATCTACGGCCTCAAGCTGGCCGGCCTCCGGCCGCTGTCGTTCGTGTTCGCGATGGCCTGGCTGGGGTTCTGCATCTACTCCTGGGTGGCGCCGCCCCTACTCCGCCGCTGGGTCAACCGAGGATGGGGATCGTGAGTAACGAACGGATCGACGCCCTCCGCAAGGCTGTCGACGCCAATCCGGACGACGTTCTGCTGAGGCTCGTTCTCGCGGAGTCGCTGGTGGGCGCCGAGCACACCGAAGAGGCGCTCGACCAGTACGTCGTACTGCTGGACAAGGACGGTTTGCCCGAGGACCAACTGGTGCCGGTAGGGGAGCTGGCCGCGGCCAACGGACGCCTCGCACTGCTGCGCAGTCTGCTGGAGACGGCCCGCCAGAAGGGTGTCGTCGAGGGCACCGGCCGCCTGCAGCAGCTTGTCGACGAGATGATCTCCGAGCGCAGCGGCGTGAAGATCAAGGTCGGTCCGGAGACGGAGGACACGCCGTTCGCGGCCGACACCTTGAAGGAGACCACCACCTTCGACCAGGTCGGTGGGATGGAGGAGATCAAGCGGGTCATCCACCGCATGGTCGTCCTGCCGCTCAGCCGGCCCGAGCTGTACGAGAAGTACGGCCGCAAGTCCGGCGGCGGCGTGCTGCTCTACGGCCCGCCCGGTTGCGGCAAGACGCTGCTGGCCCGGGCGACCGCGGGGGAGTGCGGGCTGCCGTTCATCAACGTCCGCATCGAAGACGTGATGGACCCGTACCTCGGTGTCTCCGAGCGCAACCTGCACGCCGCCTTCGAGCGCGCCCGTGCCAACGCGCCGTGCGTGCTGTTCCTCGACGAGCTCGACGCACTGGCCTTCGCCCGGCACAAGCACGGTGGTTCCGAGGCGCGCCGGCTGGTCGACGTACTGCTCCAGGAACTGGATGCGATCGGCTCCGAGAACGACGGCCTATTGGTGCTCGCGGCAACCAATGCGCCGTGGGACGTGGACGAGGCGATGCTGCGCCCCGGCCGCTTCGACCGGGTGATCTTCGTGCCACCGCCGGATGAGCCGGCCCGCGCCGACATCCTGTCCGTGCTGGTGAAGGACGTCCCGGCCGACGGCCTGGACCTGAAGGCGATCGCCGGCCAGACGCCGATGTTCAGCGGCGCCGACCTGCGCGCCCTGATCGAGCGTGGCGTCGACCGCGTGATCGACGAAGCGCTGGCAGGAGGCGGCGAACCACCGCTGGCCATGCACCACCTCGCCGACGTCCTGAGCACGGTGAAGCCGTCCACCCTGGACTGGCTGCACCGCGTGCGCTCCTACATCGAGTTCGCGAACCAGAGTGAGCGGTACGACGACGTCGCGTCGTACCTGAAGTCCCGCGACGTCCGCCGCCGCCTCAACCGCGACACCAAAGGCACCAAGGGCTAACCCTTCACCTTGGAGGCGACGGAGTCCGGCATCGGTTCGTAGCGGGCGAACTGCCGGCTGAACGTTGCTGCGCCGTGGGACAGCGAGCGCAGGTCGATCGTGTAGCGGGCGATCTCCACCTGCGGCACCTCGGCCTTCACCAGCGTGCGGTCGTCGCCGACCTTGTCCGTCCCCAGCAACCGCCCACGCCGCCCCGACAGATCGCTCATCACCGGACCGACCAGCTCGTCCGGAACCAGCACCGACACCAGGTCGACCGGTTCGAGCAAACTCACCTTGGTCGCGGCCGCGGCTTCGCGCAACGCGAGCCCACCGGCCATCTGGAACGCCATGTCCGACGAGTCCACGCTGTGCGACTTGCCATCGAGCAACGTGACCCGGATGTTCACCATCGGGAATCCAGCCGCGCAGCCCTTCTCCATCTGCGCCCGCACGCCCTTCTCCACACTCGGAATGAACTGCCGCGGTACGGCGCCTCCGACCACCTTGTCGACGAACTCGAACTCCGACCCACCAGGCAGCGGCTCCACCTCGATATCGCAGACGGCGTACTGACCATGGCCACCGGACTGCTTCACATGCCGCCCATGCCCCTTGGCCTTGCCACCGAACGTCTCCCGCAGCGGCACCCGCAACTCCACGGTGTCCACCGTCACGCCGTACCGGTTCGACAACGCATCCAGTACGACGTCCGCGTGCGCCTCGCCCATGCACCACAGCACGATCTGGTGGGTCTCCGGGTTCTGCTCGATCCGCAGGGTCGGATCCTCGGCGGCCAGTCGCTGCAGACCGGCACCGAGTTTGTCCTCGTCGGTCTTCGCATGCGCCTGGATCGCGATTGGCAGCAGTGGCTCGGGCATCGTCCACGGCTTGAGCAGCAGCGGGTCCGCCTTGTCCGACAACGTGTCGCCGGTCTCCGCGCGCGTCAGCCGCCCGATCGCGCACAGGTCGCCCGCGATCACCGTGCCGGCCGGGCGCTGCTGCTTGCCCTGCGGGAACGACAGCGTGCCGATCCGCTCGTCCTCGTCGTGGTCCTGATGCGAACTTCCGTCGCCGAAGAAGGACGTGAAATGGCCCGACACGTGAACCGTCGTGTCGGGCCTGATGGTGCCGGAGAACACCCGCACCAGGCTCACCCTGCCGACGTACGGGTCCGAGGTCGTCTTCACCACCTCGGCGAGCAGCGGACCGCTCGGATCGCAGGTCAGTCCCTTGCGTGGGACGCCGTGCGGGTTGAACACCTCGGGCAGCGGATGCTCGGGCGGCGACGGGAACCCGCTGGTCGCGACCTCGAGCAGTTCGTGCAGGCCGGCCCCGGAGCCGCTGCAGACCGGCATGACCGGGAAGAACGAGCCACGCGCGACCGCACGCTCGAGATCCTCGATCAGCACCTTCTGGTCGATCTCCTCGCCACCGAGGTAGCGCTCCATCAGCGACTCGTCCTCGGACTCCTCGATGATCCCCTCGATCAGAGTGCCGCGAAGATCCTCGTACGACGGGTCCGGGGTGGACAGCAGCCCGACCAGCCCGTCGTCGGTCGGCAGGTAGAGCGGCAGCACCTTGTCACCGAAGGTGCCCTGGGCCGCGGCCAGCGCGTTGGCGAAATTCGCCCGGGCGTGGTCGAGTTTGGTGATCACGACGGCCCGCGGCATCCCGACCTGGTCGCACTCCTGCCAGACCGCACGGGTCGGCTCGTCGACACCTTCGTTGGCCGCGATCACGAACAGCGCGCAATCGGCCGCCCGCAGTCCGGCCCGCAGTTCGCCGACGAAATCGGCGTACCCGGGGGTGTCGATCAGGTTCAGCTTGATGCCGTTGTACGGCAGCGAGGCGAGTGCGAGCCCGACCGACCGCTGCTGCCGGGCCTCGGCGTCGTCGAAATCGCAGACCGTCGTTCCGTCCAGGACGGTGCCGGGTCTGGTCAGGACGCCGGAGGCCACCAGCAGGGCCTCGACGAGGGTGGTCTTGCCGGAACCGGACGGTCCGACGAGCACCACGTTACGAAGGGCGGCCGGGCTGTCCACAGCGGGCGCGGCGCCGGCGCCCAGGGCGGTATGCGTCTTGTCTGCCATGACGTTTCCTCCTGGGTCATCCACCATTCCCCTTACGGTCCCTTTGCACAAGCCCATCGGGCGGCCTCCCACTGCCCGACCCCGGCGCTCGATAGTGTCGCGGGCATGCGGAGGGCACTCGGGGTCGTCATCAGCCTGCTCGTCACCACACTGGCTCTGGCCGGCTTCGCGCTGCCCGCGTCGGCGGCGGCCGGGGACGAGGTGCGGGCCTTCACGATCGACTACACCGTCGGGAGCGACGGCGTACTGCACGTGAAGGAGACGATCAACTACCACTTCGGCAGCTACGGCCGGCACGGGATCTACCGCGACCTGGTGATCCGCGAGCCCTGGCTGGACGACCGGTCGAAGGACCAGAAGTACGAGGTCTCGAACATCGAGGTCGACAGCCCGACCAAGGCGCCGGACGCGTTCGACACCGACACGACCAAGAAGAACGGTGACCGCGACCAGATCCTCCGGATCAGGATCGGCGAAGAGGACAAGATCATCTCCGGCCAGGACGCGACGTACGTGATCACGTACGACGTCCGCGGGGCGCTGCGGCACTTCGACGACCACAGTGAGCTGTACTGGGATGCGATCGGTTCGGAGCGGGAAGCGCCGATCAGGCAGGTGACTGTGAACGTCACGGTCCCGGAGGGCGTGCAGAAGGTGGACTGTTTCACCGGTCGCGGCGGATCGACCGAGAAGTGCCCACGGAAGTCGGTCGTGGCCGGCAAGGGAGTCTTCGGCGTGACGGGGCTCGCGCTGGGTGAGAAGTTGACGATCGTGGCCGGGATCAAGGCCGGCGTCGTACGGAACGACACCCCGATCGTGGTCGACCCGCCGGGCTGGCTGCAGCGCAACGGCCTGAACATCCCGGCGCTGATCGGCTCGGGCGTGGTCAGCCTGTTCGCGCTGGTCGTCGCCGTGATCTACGCGAAGACCGGTAACAAGGACCAGCGGTTCGCCGGGATGCCGCCGGGGACCTTCCCGCCGGGCGGGACCGCCGCCGTACCGGAGAAGAACACTCTTGACGACGACCAGATTCCGGTCGCGTTCTCGCCACCGCGGATCCCGGTCGCCGAGGCCGGTCTGCTGATCGACGCGAAGGCAAACACCACCGAGGTCGCCGCGACGCTGATCGACCTGGCGGTCCGCGGCGGCGTCCGGATCGAGAACGACGGCACCGAGCGCCGAGCCGTCCTCCTGGACGGCGGCGTCGCCACCGCGCCGCACGAGCAGGCGTTGCTGCAGGGCATGTTCCCGGGCCTGGTGCCGGGTGCCTCGGTCACGCTGGAACGGCGACCGGTCGGGGACACCTCGATGGCGCAGACCGCCCTGGCGATGCTGGACGCGTTGCGCGACCAGGTGGCGCAGCGGGAGTGGTACACCCGGCTGCCGTCCAAGCTCGGCAGCCGCGGAGGCTCGGTCTTCAAACCACACAGAGCCTTCGGCTGCATTGTCGTGATCATTATCTGGGTGATCGCTGGAGCCGCCGCTACGGCGACCGGCGCGTCGACCGGTGGATTCGGCCGGGCGGTGGTGATCGGCATACCGGTCCTGGCCGTGATCATCGCGATCGCCACCTGGGTGCGGATCCGGGCCCGCGGCCAGCGCACCCCGGCCGGTCGCGCCGTCACCGATCAGGTGATCGGCTTCCGCAAGTACCTGGCCACCGCCGAGGCGGAGCAGCTGCGCTTCGAGGAGGGCGAAGACATCTTCAGCAAGTACCTGCCCTGGGCGATCGCCTTCGGCCTGGCCGATCGCTGGCAGAAGGTCTGCCGCAAACTCGTCGACGCCGGCCAACTGACCCCGGACCCCTACTGGTACGTCGGCCCGTCCTACTACTCGTCCGGTTGGACCGCAGGCCACGTGAGCTCGACAGTCGCGCAAACCTTCCAGCCGCCGCCCACCCCGTCCAGCAGCGGCGGTGGAGGCGGCAGCTCATCAGGCTTCAGCGGCGGCTCCTCAGGTGGCGGCGGCGGTGGCGGAAGCGTTGGTTCCTGGTAATTGGGCTCGCGTTCTGTCGGAGGGCCGTGCCTATAGTCAGTTCATGTCGAGTCGTGTGCCGTTAGGCCCTACCCCTGATGCCGCTGTTCTGCGTTCCCGCGTGGAGCGTGCCCGTACGGCGGCTGCCGGTACCGGACTGTTGATTGCCCCGGGCTCCGACCTGCGGTACCTGATAGGTCAGGGCGGCGGGTCGTTCGAGCGGCTGACCACGTTGGTGATCCCGGCCGACGGCGTACCGGCGTTGGTGGTGCCGAAGCTGGAGGCTCCGGGGTATGCCGGCGTGCCGCTGGACGAGCTCGGGATCGAGGTCGTCACCTGGGTGGACGGTGATGATGCGTATGCGTTGGCAGCCGACCGGTTGAGTGGTGCGGACCGGGTTGCGGTCAGCGACTTCACGCCGGCGCTGCATGTGCTCGCGCTGCGGTCGGCATTGCCGAAGGCAGAGCAGGTGCTGGCCGGTCCGATCGTGCGGGAGCTGCGGATGCGGAAGGACGCGGCCGAGATCGACGCGTTACGGACGGCTGGGGCAGCGATCGACCGGGTGCATGCGCGGGTCGGTGAGTGGTTGCGGCCGGGGCGGACCGAGGCCGAGGTCGGCGCGGATATCGCGGCCGCGATCGTCGAGGAGGGGCACACGATGGCCGACTTCGTCATCGTCGGTAGCGGGCCGAACGGCGCGAGCCCGCACCATTCGGTGTCGGATCGGGTGATCGAGTCCGGTGATGTCGTGGTGGTGGATATCGGTGGGCCGGTTCCGGAGGGGTACTTCTCGGACTCGACCCGGACGTATGCCGTCGGGACTCCGCGTGATGCGGACGTTGCCGCGACGTACGCCGTACTGCAGGAGGCGCAGCAGGCCGCGGTGGATGCAGTGCGGCCGGGTGTGACGGCCGAGTCGATCGATGCGGCTGCGCGAGAGGTGATCGCGGCGGCTGGGTTCGGCGAGTACTTCATCCATCGGACCGGGCATGGGATCGGGCTGGATGTGCACGAGGAGCCGTACATCGTCGCTGGGAACGAGGTGCTGCTCGAGCCGGGGATGGCGTTCAGCATCGAGCCGGGGATCTACCAGCCAGGTCGGTGGGGTGCGCGGATCGAGGACATCGTCGTGGTCACCGCGGACGGTGTCGAGCCGATGAACCAGCGGCCGCACGAGCTGGTCGAGCTGTAGGGGGTTAGCTGGCGCGGAAGGTTTTGCGGTAGGCGAGCGGGGACACACCGAGCTCGGAGCGCAGGTGGTGCCGCAGGGAGGCCGCCGTACCGAGACCGGCTGCGGTGGCGATGCGGTCGACGGACAGGTCGGTGGTCTCCAGCAGGTGGCAGGCGTGCCGGATGCGCTGCTGCATCAGCCACGTGCCCGGCGACTGCCCGGTCTCGGCCTTGAACCGGCGGCTGAAGGTCCGCACGCTCATCCGGGCGTGCGCGGCCATCGCCTGCAGGCTCAGCTCCCGGTCGAGGTGATGTAACGTCCAGGCGCGGGTGGGCGACGTACCGTCAGTCCCCTCGTCCGGTACGGCGCGCTCGATGAACTGCGACTGCCCGCCATCACGCCACGGCGGGACTACACAGGCCCGGGCCGCACGGTTGGCGACATCGCTGCCGAAGTCGCGGCGGATCAGGTGGAGGCAGAGATCGACCCCGGCGGCGAGCCCGGCCGAGGTGAGGATGTCGCCGTCGTCGACGAACAACTGCTCCTCCCGCAGCTCGACCTGGGGATACCGCTCGCGGAACAACTCGGCCCGCTTCCAGTGCGTGGTCGCAGGCCGGCCATCCAGAAGCCCGGCCGCGCCCAGCACGAAAGCGCCAGTACAGATCGACGCGATCCGCGTGCCCGGCCGGATGGTCGCGAGGGCTGCCGCGAGTGCATCCGGCAGCGTGCCCTCGTAGCGGGGCTGCGGAATGTAGGTGCCCGGGATGATCACGGTGTCCGCCGCGGCCAGCGCCTCGGGACCGTGATCCGGGATCATGCTGAAGCCGGCGCTCACCCGGACCGGCTCCCGATCGACCCCGCACACGCGGACGTCGTACAGGTGGGTGCCATCGGCGCGGGTCGCGGCACCGAGGACCGTGGACGGGATGGTCATGTCGAACCCGACCACCGGTTCCAGCGCCAGCACAGCGACGATATGCGTCATGGCCACATCTTGACACATGATGGCGTTCCGGCCACTAGTACGGCGGGCGCTGGGGCGGCAAGGTAGTCGGGTGACGCAGACTGTGGAGACGAAGAAGCCTGCCCGGGTGCACCTGGCCTGGGCAGTCGCTGCGGTGGGGTTCGTGACATTGATCGGCGCGGCCGGGTTCCGGTCCGTGCCCAGTGTGCTGCTCGATCCGCTGCACGAGGAGTTCGGCTGGTCGCACGCGACGATCTCGTCTGCGGTCTCGATCAACCTGCTGCTGTACGGCCTGATCTCGCCGTTCGCCGCCGCGCTGATGGACCGCCTCGGTCTGCGCAAAGTTGTCAGCGGAGCGTTGGTGCTGATCGCGCTGGGCAGCGGCCTGACGATCTTCATGGAGTCGTCCTGGCAACTGCTGCTGTGCTGGGGACTGCTCGTCGGTGTCGGCACCGGCTCGATGTCGATGACCTTCGTGGCGACGATCACCGGGCGCTGGTTCGTCGAGCGCCGCGGTCTGGTCACCGGTCTACTGACCGCCGCCGGCGCTACCGGTCAGCTGGTCTTCCTGCCGCTGATCGCGAACCTCGCGACGAACTACGGCTGGCGGACGCCCGCTCTGGTCGCAGCCGGTACGGCGCTGGCCGTCGTACCGCTGGTGCTGATCTTCCTGCGTGACTACCCGAGCGATGTCGGTCTGCGCGCGTACGGTGCCCCCGAGGGCAGTCTTGCCGGGCAGCGTGTGGAAGCGACCGGCAGCAGTGCGCTGCGCGCGCTGAGTGCACTCCGTACGGCGGCGCGGCGGCCGGCGTTCTGGATGCTGGCCGGTGGATTCGCGATCTGTGGTGCGTCGACGAACGGTCTGATCGGGACACACTTCGTCACCGCTGCGCACGATCACGGGATGCCGATCACCACGGCGGCCTCGCTGCTCGCCCTGGTCGGCATCTTCGACGTCGCCGGCACGATCTTGTCCGGCTGGCTCACCGACCGCTGGGATCCGCGGTACCTGCTGATCGCCTACTACTCGCTGCGCGGCCTGTCCCTGCTGGTACTTCCGTCCCTGCTCGGTCCGACCGCCCAACCGAGCGTCTGGGTCTTCATCATCTTCTACGGACTGGACTGGGTGGCGACCGTGCCGCCGACCGTCGCGCTGTGCCGGGAGTGGTTCGGCGTTGACGGGCCGATCGTGTTCGGATGGGTGTTCGCCTCGCACCAGGTCGGTGCCGCGCTGGCAGCCGTCGGCGCCGGTGCGATCCGGGATCTCCAGGGCAGCTACAACCTCGCTTGGTATCTGGCCGGCGGCCTGTGTGCTGCGGCTGCCCTAATGTCCGCGAGTATCGGGCGGCGAATCGTGGCCTCGGATGCATTGGTTCCTTAATCGGTCGTTAGCGGGGACGGCCTGGGGTTAACCTGCGGAAATGACGCTGGGGGAGATCGACAAGATTGCTCAGGAGACCGGGTTCTCCGGTGTCGTCCAGATCGATCGGGGCGGACAGGTCGAATTCGCGCAGGCGTACGGGCTGGCCAATCGGGCGTACGGCGTACCGAACACGCTGGACACCAGGTTCGGGATCGCGAGTGGTAGCAAGGGATTCACTGCGCTGGCCGTGATCTCGCTGGTGCGTGAGGGTGCGCTGGAGTTGAGCACCACGGCCCGGTCGCTGCTCGGTAAGGACCTGCCGCTGATCGCGGACGACGTGACGATCGAGCACCTGCTCACGCACACGTCCGGTATCGGTGACTACCTGGACGAAGAGGTCGACGCCGAGATCACCGACTACTTCATCGGCGCGGCTCACGACCTGGCGACGACCGAGGCGTTCCTGCCGCTACTGGACGGACATCCCACCAAGTTTCAGGCGGGTGAGCGGTTCGGCTACTGCAACGGTGGGTTCGTTGTCCTCGCGCTGCTGGCTGAGCGGGCGAGCGGCGTTGGGTACCACGACCTGGTCCGAGAGCGGGTGCTGCGGCCGGCGGGGATGACCCGGACCGATTTCCTGCGCTCCGACGAACTGCCTGCTGATGCGGCTGTCGGGTATCTGCCGATAGACGGAGTGGATCGGACGAACGTGTTCCACCTGCCGGTGCTGTCGACCGGTGATGGTGGCATCCACACCACGGCCGCTGACATCTCGACGTTCTGGCGGGCGCTGTTCGCCGGCGACATCGTCTCGTCGGTAGAAGAGGTGGTGCGGCCGCGCTGCGACGTACCGGAGGGATCCCGGCGGTACGGTCTCGGATTCTGGCTGGATGGGACGACCGACGACGTGACGCTGGTCGGGTACGACGCCGGCGAGTCGTTCAAGTCCACCCACGACCCGCACACCGGCACCACCTGCACCGTGCTGTCCAACACATCACCGGGAGCCTGGCCGATCGCGCGCGCCTTCGTCAGCTAGCCTCGATCTAGGTTGAGGTAGTTGTTGGAGGGCGGAGCTGTGGGTGGAGTCGTGGACGTCGAGCCAGGTGAGCTGACGGTCGGGCAGCTGGCGCAGCGCAGTGGAGTGGCGATCTCCGCACTGCATTTCTACGAACGCCAGAACCTCATCATCAGCCGCCGGACCGCCGGCAACCAACGCCGCTACAAACGCGACACCCTCCGCCGCGTCGCGATGATCCGGATCGCCCAGCGCGTCGGCATCCCACTGTCCGAGGTCGCCGCGATCCTCGCCCTCCTCCCCGAGAACCGCACCCCCACCCGCAAGGACTGGGCACGCATCTCCGAATGCTGGCAAGCCGAACTGGACCGCCGCATCCTCCACCTCGAGCAACTCCGCGACGACTTCCAGGACTGCGTAGGCTGCGGCTGCCTCTCCCTGGACCGCTGCGCCCTCGCCAACCCCCACGACACCCTAGCCACCAA
>NZ_SMKA01000277.1 GCF_004348455.1 Kribbella albertanoniae | reverse complement strand
GGACAGCGTGGCGTACTTGGGGGAGCGGATGGGGCAGGTGCCTGTGCTGGTGATTCCGTGCCTCACGGTGAGCAAGTTGCCGGCTGGGAATCAGGCGGGGACTTGGGGGTCGATCCTGCCGGCCGCTTGGAGCTACTGCTTGGCGGCGCGGGCGCGCGGGCTTGGGACGGCGTGGACGACGCTGCACATGGTTTATGAGAAGGAGATTCAGGAGCTGCTCGGACTGCCGGAGGAGATCCGGCAGTCCGTGCTGCTTCCGACTGCGTATTACACGGGTGACACGTTCAAGCCTGCGCCGCGGCAGTCACTCGACGAGGTCATCCATATCGACACGTTCTAACGGACTTCCAGTTCGGCGAGCTGCATCCGCGTGTCAGCGGACGCTCGGAGTTCGGTCGCGCGGACCTGGACGTACCGGGCTGTGGTCGTCGGGAAGGTGTGCGTCACGGCCTCTGACCCCGGCTGCGGTACGTCGGTCCCGCGCGCGACCTCCACGAAGTTCACCCCGTCCGTCGAGGTCTCGATGGCGTAGTCGACCGGGAATCCGGCACCCGTGTTGGATCCGTCGGACCGTGCGTACAGATCGACCTTCGCAACACGAGAAGGCCCGCCCAGGTCCACCCGGACCCACTGCGGTGAGTTGGCAGGTACGGATTCGCTGGTCCACCCCATCGAGTTCCACAGCCGCGACTGGCGGGCGCCGTCGGTCAGGTTCGCGCGCAGCCAGCCCTCACCAGTGAACTCCGACGAGGTCGACGAACTCACCGGTCGACCGGCCGCGAAGTTGCCACCGGCAACCTCGAGCTCGGCCAGCTGCATCCGGTACGTACCGAACGGATCCTGCGCCAGCCGACGACCGATCACCTGCACGTACCGCACGTTCTGCGCAGCAAAGTCCACAGACTGTACGCCGGTCGGCCGCGGCTGGTTCGTTCGCGAGGCAACGGTCGTCCAGCTAACCCCATCAGCTGACACCTGTACGTCGTAGTCGACCGGGAACCCAACACCCACGTTGGCCCCGTCCGCCCGCGGATACAGATCCACCCGGCCGAGTGAGCGAGCAGCACCGAGATCCACCTTGAACGTCTGCGCGTCGGTCGCACTCAAGGCCGCGGCCGACGTCCATCCCATCGAGCTGGCGTCCGACGTACGGCGACCGTCAACGGCCGCGATCCCTCGCCAGCCGTCACTGTCGTACGACGAGGAGACGGATACCGCACCACCTTCGGCCGGGTTCACCTCCGGATTCAGCCGGACGTTGTCGAAGGCCACGTTCACCCCGCCACTCGCCAGGCCGACCCCGCCGGCGGTGAACGACGAGTCCGTGACCGTCAGCACCGGCGCCGTACCGGTCCCGCCGTACACGACAATCTTGTTGCCGCGTGCAACGACGCGCAGCCGGTTGACGGCGCCAGGCGCGTATCCGGGGACCTGTGCCTTACCCAGCGTCGCGCCAGCCTTGAAGACGAAGACCTCGCCATTGTTGCGCTGGGCCACGAGATAGCCGCTCTCGAAGTCGGTCGGGTTCAGGTTGCGCACCACCAGCCCGGCCCAGTTCGTGTTGCCACCATTGGGGTTCACGCCACGGATCTGCAGATCGACGCTCGCTGCCACATCGCCGTACGCGCGTCCCTCAAGACCAGCAACGTAGTTCCAGTTGTCAGTGTTCGTCTGCGTCAAAGCACCACCCGACACCGACCACGTGCCAGCGTTGGCCTGCCACGACTGCGATCCAGCACTGAAATCGTCAGAATACGGGTAGACCTGGTCCGGCCCGCCCGAAGCCAAAGCATCCAGGACCTGACGATGTACGGCGTCGACCGCAGCCCCCGACTTGTCGAGAGTGAACGAGTTCGTCAGCAACGAGTTCGCCAACGCACGAGCGAGCACGGGCTTGGAGACGGCGAGCTGAGTGAACAGCTCGTAGTCCTCGACTCCATCCAGCTGCGCCTCACTACGAATGCTGTCGTAGACGTCGTACGCCGGCGCGTTCGGACGGACGATGAAGTTGTCCCCGTTCTGCGCCCCGTCGAAGGTGTCGAACTTCTGCCCCAGCGTTCCGAACCAGTAGTTCCACCCCCAGTGCAGGTAGCCGACCGCGTCCGCCTTCCAGGCCAGCAAGGGCGTCAGCCGGGTCTTCGCCAGATGGGACATCAGGAACCGGTTCAGGTACGGACCGCGCGGCCCGATGCAGTTGTAGATCCACAGCTCGTTGCCGGCCAGGCGCTTGGTCTGGAAGACACCGACGTTCTCTTCGTACAGGTTGAGGATCGGCGTGTTCGCGGTGACGTTCGCGGTCGGGTTCAGAACGGCCAGTTCGGCCTCGTTCAGCTTCGGGTTCGGGAAGTACTTGCGGTAGATCTCGTACATCCAGTTCGCCGCGTTGGTGTCCTCGGTCCGCGTCGTCTCGTCGTTCGCGCTCATGTAGAAGATGTCGGTCAGACCCTTGGCGTCCAGGTGCTGCTTGAGCGCCGGGAACAACTTGTTCAGGTACGCCGTCGCCTCCGCGGAACCCGAGTTCACCGGGACCATCTGGGTGGATCCGTTCGCCGAACGCTTCAGCATCTCGAGCCGGTTCGGCAGACCGGCCCCGGGGTCGCTGGTCATCAGCAGGTGCGGCGTGTGGATCCACTGCAGCGCACCGGCGTCCCGGTAGATCTGGATGAACCGGTCGAAGGCTTCCCAGCCGAACGTGTAGTTGCCAGCAGCATCGATCGTCGTGTTCGGGATCAGCAGTGCCTGGAAGTCGGCGAAGACCACGTTGTTGCGGTGCCTGGCGTGGTTGCGGGCCATCGCCTCGATCACCCGCCACCAGTTCTCGTCGAACATCTGCACGTTGTACTGCAGCGGGATCGCCTGGATCGTGCCGGTGTAGTCCCAGCCGGCCGAGGTCGTCCAGTTGTTCAGCTTGAACTTCGACTGGTTCGTCGGCGGCAGAGTGGCCGACGCGACGGTCACCCGGACCGGTACGACGGTATCCCCGTCGCTGCTCCGGACGGTCGCCGTACCGGTGTAGAGCCCGGGTGTCGCGCCGGTGGGGACGCGCACGCTGTAGTGGTATGGCTGGGTGACGTTGGCGGCCAGGGTCCGCGGAGTGTTCTCGACCAGCGCGTCGTAGTAGGCAGAACCGGTGCCTTCGCGCTCGGCATCGGGAGCCTGGAAGACGTTCGGGTGCAGGTACTCCCGACGTACCGTGATGTCCGAGAGGATCGCGCCGCCCGGGCCGGTCAGATTGCTCGCGGCGATCGAGACGCCAGACGTGGACGCGGTCGGACGGACCGCGATCTGGGCGGCCTCGGTCTCGTTGCGCGCGGCGTACAGGTCGATCGAGGTCGGGGCCCCGGCCGGACGGGTGGCGTAGGGGAACAGCCGGTCGGACGAGTTGTGCGTCCAGATCGGAGGTGGCGCCGCTTGGGCCGGCAGCGGTAGCAGCGCGGTCAGGGCGATGGTGGAGAGGGCAACGGCAATCTTGCGCATTCATGTCCTCCGGGCGGCAAGGAAGGTCAGAACTACGCATGCAGTGTCAATCGCGCCCTGTAACCGGTCAAGGTAGACGGCTGGCCAGAACCGGTCAGGTCTCTTGACGGCTAACCACCTGAGGCGGCCATCTCCTCGATGGTTAGACCACTGAGCACCGACCGCGGCTCGGTCACCGTCAGATCGCGCGATGGATCGGCGTCCTCATCTCGGACCTTCACCAGCAGCCAATCCGCTCCGGTCCGGGTGAACGCCCACGCGCCAACCAGTTTCACCCCGTGCAACCGCACCTTGAGATGACCATGTTCGATCGCCTCGGCAGCACTCCCCGGGGTCAGGTTCGTATAGACGCCGGCATCCCAGACGATGACGGCGCCGCTGCCGTACTTGCTGTCCGCGTGCACACCCTCGTACGACGCGTACTCCAGATCGTGATCGGTGGTGAAGACCGCGAGCCGCTTCACCACCGGATCCAGGGACGGTCCACGCGGGACCGCCCACGACTTCAGGACGCCGTCCACCTCCAGCCGAACGTCGTAGTGCAGTCTCCGCGCGTCGTGCAGCTGCACCACGAAGATCGGCCGGTGGCTCAAGCGGCGGCTGCCGCAGGGGGTTCGAGCCGGTCCCGGAGCCGGTCGAGGATGCCGCGGAGCAGGCGGGAGACCTGCATCTGGCTGACCCCGATCTCGGCCCCGATATCCGCCTGGGTCTGCCCCTCGACGAACCGCAACTCCAGAATCCGCCGCTCCCGCGGCTTCAGCATGGTCAGGGCAGGCGCCAGTACGGCGACCGCTTCGGTCTGCTCGAACGCCGTGTCCTCGTCGGCGATCGTCTCCCCGAGCCGGGTCGCGGAGTCACCGTCCAGCGGACGGTCCAGGGAGAGCACGGAGAAGCAGCCGTCGGCGGCGATCGCGTCCTCCACTTCGTTGACTTCGGCCCCTATTTCGGCGGCGAGCTCGGCGTGCGTCGGCTCCCGGTGCAGATCCTGGATCAGCTGCGGGCGGACCGAGGCGATCGAGCCCTGCAGCTCTTGCAGGCGGCGCGGGATCCGGACGGTCCAGGAGCAGTCCCGAAAGTACCGTTTCACCTCGCCGCGGATGGTCGGGACGGCGTACGCGAGGAACGGCGTACCCGCCGAGGGATCGAAACTCCGGGCGGCCTTGACCAGACCGAGGTACGCGACCTGGTCGAGATCGTCGGCCTCGACGCCCCGGTTGCGGAACCGCGACGCGATGCTGTGGGCAACGCCGAGATGCAGCTCGATCGCCTGATCGAGCAGCTCCTGGCGAAGGTTTTCGTCTGTGCTGGCGGCCCGGCGGCTCAGCAGGGCCTGCGCCTCGCTGTCGCGCTCATCTGCACGATGGCGGGCGCTGCTGGTGACTGCGGTGGTGTTCATGTTCTGACCTCGCGACGTGAGTCACGGCGCGGCACATGTCTGGACCACGGTCAGGACCTTGCACCTCATTCCTACCCCACTCGGGCCCTGTTATGCATCTCCTCGGGGGCTACCGCCTGCTGTTCGTGATCAATCCGAATTACAGCTAACGCCGCGTCACAATGCGGTTGTAGTCTTGTCGCTGCCACCACCGGTCTCCGCCCCTGTCACGAAGTCAGGTCGCTATGCCTCTCGCCTCTTCCCCGGCCAAAGGTTCCTCCGCACCTACCGACGCCCCTACGACGGGTGACGTCCAGATCCGCGTCGGCGGCCGCTGGGTCGCCGGTCACGAGCTCGGCCGCCGTGCCGACGAGGTCCTGGTCAGCCACCACGGCCACCTGGTCTGGGTAGACCGCGAGGCGGTCCGTCCGGCCGAGTGACACACTGCCGGAGTGGAACTGCGGCAGCTGGAGTACTTCGTGGCAGTGGCGCACGAGCGCAGCTTCACGCTGGCCGCCCGCCGGCTGCACGTCGTCCAAAGTGCAGTGAGTGCTGCGATTGCGGCCCTTGAACGGGACTTGAAGGTCACCCTCTTCGAGCGGAACGCGCAGCGCGTGGTCCTGACCGAAGCCGGTACGGCGTTGCTGCCCGAGGCGCTCGCGGTGATGGATGCCGTGCAGGGCGCCCGGGACGTCGTCGACGAACTCGGAGCCGGCCTGCGTGGATCCGTGCGGGTCGGATTGCTGCCTGGGCTGGGTTTGATCGATCTACCGGCAGCGGCCGCCGAGTTCCGGGGTCGCTATCCGAATGTCGAACTGCAACTCAGAGTGAACGCCGAAGGATCCGCCGGGATCATGATCGCGTTGCGTAACGGCGATATCGACGTCGGGTTTCTTGGCGTACCGCAGGGCAGCGTGCCGCGCGAGCTGACCACCTGGGAGCTGCTGCGGGTGCCGCAGGTGCTGGCCGTCCCGGTCGGCCACCGGCTGGCTCGGCGGCGATCCGTCCGGGTGGCGGACCTCGCCGACGAGGAGTTCGTCGACTTCCCGCCGGGATTCGGGACGCGGACGCTGATCGACCAGACCTTCGAGGCGGCCGGGATCGAGCGCCAGGTGGTGGTCGAGGCGCTCGGAATCGAGAACGGCGTTCAGTTCCTGGCACAGGGGGTCGGTCTCGGGATCCTCCCCGAGTACGCCGTCGCCGGGCTGGACGCGATCCGCGTCGTACCGATCGTGGACGAGACCTTCGAGTGGTCGCTCTACATGGCGACCCTGCGGAAGCGGAAGCCGACCGCGGCCCTGCGGGCGCTGCTCGGGCTGGTGAGCACGCATCTCAAGCAGCCGCCGGGGACCTCGCTGGGTGCGCAGATGCATCAACAGGATTGATCCTGCTATCGACTTGAGTCGTTGGACTTGATCCATCGTCCGGAGCACGATCGAACTGTCAGCACGCAACGACAGTCTCGAAAGGCAACGACGATGAGTGAGAACAGCAGGGTCGCGATCGTGACCGGCGGATCCAGCGGGATCGGCCGGGAGGCCGCCGCCCGCCTCGGCCGCGACGGGTACGCGGTGGTGATCGGCTACGCCGGGAACAAGGACCGCGCCGAACTGGCGGTCAAGGAGGTCGAGGCCGACGGTGGCCGGGCGATCGCCGTACAGGCTGATGTTGCCGACGAGAACGCGGTCGCCGCGCTGTTCGATCGGGCCGAGCAGGAGTTCGGCGGGGTCGACGTGATCGTCAACGCGGCCGGCATCATGCCGCTCGCGCCCCTGGCCGAGCTCGACCTGGACGTCTTCGACGACATCATCCGGACCAACCTGCGCGGCACGTTCGTGGTCGACCAGCAGGCAAGCCGCCGGGTCCGCAACGGTGGCGCGATCGTCAACATCTCCAGCTCGCTGACCCGGCTGGCCCGCCCCGGCTACTCGGCGTACGCCGCGAGCAAGGGCGGCGTCGAGGCGATCACGCTGATCCTGGCCCGCGAGCTACGCGGCCGCGACATCACCGTGAACGCCGTCGCCCCCGGCCCGACCGCGACCCCGCTGTTCCTCGACGGCAAGCCGCAGGAACTGATCGACCGGATCGCCGCCGAGCCGCCGCTCGAGCGCCTCGGCCAGCCGTCCGACATCGCCGAGATCATCGCCTTCCTGGCCGGCCCCGCGCGCTGGATCAACGGCCAGGTCATCTACGCCAACGGAGGTTCGGCAGCATGATCGTCCTGATCAGCGGTGCATCAAGTGGCTTCGGTGCCCTCACTGCCCGCGCTCTCACCGACGCCGGTCACACCGTGTACGCCGGAATGCGCGACCTCGCCGGCCGGAACGCGGCTGCTGCGGCCGACGCCGCCGCATACTCGCCGGGGTTGCGGCCGGTCGAGTTGGACGTCAGCTCGGAGACCTCGGTGCAGCAGGCCGTGGACATGGTGGTCGGTGCCGAGCGGCGGATCGACGTACTGATTCACAACGCCGGGCACATGGTGACTGGGCCGGCCGAGGCGTTCACTCCGGAGCAGGTGCTGGATCTCTACGACACGAACGTGGTCGGTACCCAGCGACTCAATCGGGCGGCGCTGCCGGTGATGCGGGCTCAGCGGGACGGGCTGGTGGTGTGGGTTGGCAGCTCGAGTACGCGTGGCGGCACCCCGCCGTACTTGGCGCCGTACTTCGCCGCGAAGGCCGGGATGGATGCGCTCGCCCAGAGCTACGCGTTGGAGCTGGCGCGATTCGGGATCGAGACGACGATCGTCGTACCGGGTGCTTTCACGCATGGCACGAACCACTTCCTGCACAGCGGTTCGCCCGCTGACACGGACGTGGTTGCGGCGTACGAGACGAAGTACGCCGGTCTGATGGAGCACGTCGGTCAGCGACTGGCGGAGCTGGAGCCGGAGTGGTCCGACGTCGCCGAGGTCGCGCGATTGATCGTGTCGGTGGTCGACACCGAGAAGGGCAAGCGCCCGTTCCGCGCGAGCTACGACCCGTCCGACGACGGCGCGATCGTCGTCAACGCAGTCGCCGACCGAGTCCGCTCCGAGCTCCTGCACCGCATCGGCCTGGAAGACCTGCTGCACCCTTACGTCGACTGCCGCGCGTAGTCGTGGGCGAAACGGATCGTCCTTTCCTGCTCTGCGGGTGTGCCGACCGGGCAGAGGATGAACTCGGTCGCCCCGGCCGCGGCGAATCGCTCGATCTCCCGCGCAACCGTCGCCTCGTCGCCCAGTACGGCGGTGTCCTCCGGACCGGCCACACCGCCGCGATCCATCACCGCCCGGTACGACGGCATCTCCCCGGCCATCCCGAATCGTGCTCGGATCCAGGAGCGGGTCGCGTCCGGATCGTCAGTGACAGCAACCGTCGCGGCCGCCATCACCTCCGGCCGGGGTCGCCCGGCCGCTGCCTTGTCGATCGTGGGCCGGATGTAGGACTCGATCAGCTCCGGCCCGGCCCAGCTGGTCGTCGTACCGGCCGTCAGCTCGCCGGCCAGTTCGAGCATCCGCGGTCCGAGCGCGGCGACGATGACCTGCGGCGCTTCGGCTCCCGCGATCGCTAGTTGCCCGCGGGCGGTGATCCGCCGGCCCTGATAGTCCGACGGTTCGCCGGTAAGCAGTCCCGCGAGCGCCTCGACGTACTCGCGCATGTAGTCGGCCGGACGTTCCATCGACAGCCCGTGCATGCCCTCGATGATCAGCGGGTGACTCGATCCGACTCCGAGCAGCAAGCGATTGCCGGTGAGTGCCTGCACGCTGAGCGCCTGTGCCGCGAGGGCGATCGGATGCCGCGGATACACCGGTACGACGCCGACCGCGAACCCGATCGTCGATGTGTACGCCGCCGCTCCGGCGACCAGCGTGAGCGCGTCCCACCCGGTCCGTTGGCTGAACCAGATCCGGTCGATGCCGTTGTCCTCAGCCGCTTTCGCGGCCGCTCCGACCTGGTCGATCCGGAGGCCTTCTTCGTCGATCCACAGTCCGATTCTCATGTCCACCAGTCAAGGACCTGCGGGTCCGTCGACCCAGACCCAACTACGCTGTACAGCAATAAGGAATCGTGATCGCCGGGGGTGGCCGATGGAGCTGCGGCAACTGCGGTACTTCGTGACGGTCGCCGAGGAACTGCACTTCGGCAAGGCGGCCGAGCGGCTCGGGATCGTGCAGCCGGCGGTCAGTCAGCAGGTGGCCCGGCTGGAACGTGAGTTCGGTCTGCTGCTGCTCGACCGGTCGTCGCGGCACGTCCGGCTGACGAACGACGGCGAGCGCCTGCTGCGTGAAGCTCGCGCGGTGCTGGCGGCGGCCGATCGCACCACGGAGGTTGCTGTGGAACTTCTGTCCGGTCGCGGCTCGCTGATCCGGATCGGAACAGCGCCGGGGACGCGGGATCGCCTTGAGCGCGGCATCGCCGTACTCGCGAGCGAAGGCGAGGTGACGCTGGTTACGGGCGTGCGGGATGAGCATCTGGCGGCGTTGCGGACGGGCGAACTCGATCTGGCGTTCGTGCGCGGCGAGGTGGCTGCGGCGGACCTGATCGCGGTCGAGCTCTGGCGTGAACCACTCTCGGTGCTGGCACCGGCGGCGTACCGGTCCGAGGACGGCGTGAAGCTGGCTGACCTGGCAGAGCTGCCGTTGCGGTTGCCGCCGGATGCGTCGCTGCAGGACCAGGTGGTCGCGGCCTGCCGGGAGGCCGGGTTCGAACCTGTCCTCGGCCGGCCGGTGCACAACCTCGAGGACGTGGTGGTCGAGATGTCGGTCGGTACGCCGGCCTGGACGGTCGTCTACGGGGCTGCGTGCGAACCGCCCGAGGGGCCGGTCTGGATGGGACCGATCGCGCCGCCGATGAGTGTGCCCGGCCAGTTGGTGACGCGGGCAGGACAGTCACCGGACTGCCTCGACGCCGTGGCCGCGGCCTTCCGCTGAAGAGGTACCCCGGCGGGCCCTGACAGCACCGCCGGGGTGGCTTGTTGTCGTTGACCCGACAAGCACCGGATCGTACGTGGCAAACGCCATCCGGGGCAGGGGTCGTCTCAAAAGGGCTGATGGACTCCCGGTGACGAGTTGCTGACGCTGCGGGTTTATCGTTGGTAGTTGCAACCAAATACCTGGCTGGGTGAGGAAACGCCGGCCGCTTTCCGCCCCGGGGGACAGTGCTGATCCACTGCCCCCGGCCGAAGCGACCCCGCGGACGAACGGAACCCGATGTCAGCCACCCGGACCGAGGCAACGGCCCCGATCACTCGCTACCGGTCCCAGTACGCGCCGGCCGCCGTACCAGCCCCTGCGGACTCTGAGCTCACCCATCGGCAGATCTTGGAGATCCTCGTCGGTCTGCTCGCGGCGCTCTTCACCGCCGTGCTCAGCTCGACCATCGTCAGCAACGCGTTGCCGACGATCATCGCGGACCTCGAGGGCTCGCAGACGCAGTACACCTGGGTGGTCACCGCGAGCCTGCTCGCGATGACCGTGTCGACGCCGGTCTGGGGCAAGCTGTCCGACCTGATGAACAAGAAGCTGCTGGTGCAGCTCGCGATCATCATGTTCGTGGTCGGCTCGGCGCTGGCCGGTATGGCACACAACGTGCCGTTCCTGATCGGTGCCCGCGTCCTGCAGGGGCTTGCGATGGGCGGGTTGATGGCGTTGGCCCAGGCGATCATCGGTGCTGCGATCCCACCCCGCGACCGCGGCCGGTACTCCGGCTACATGGGTGCGGTGATGGCGGTCGCGACTGTGTCCGGTCCGCTGGTTGGTGGCGTCATCGTCGACACCTCGTGGCTCGGGTGGCGCTGGTGTTTCTACGTGTGCGTGCCGTTGGCGGTCGTGAGCATGATCGTGCTGCAGCGGTACCTGACGTTGCCGGTGCTCAAGCGCCCGATCCGGCTCGACTACCTCGGCGCCGTACTGATCGCCGGCGCAGCCAGCCTGCCGCTGATCTGGGTGTCGTTCGCCGGGCAGCACTTCGCATGGTGGTCGTGGCAGACCGGTGCCTACCTCGGCGGTACGGCGTTGCTCGGCATCCTGGCGGTCATCGTCGAAACTCACGCGCGTGACCCGCTCGTCCCGGTCGCGGTTGTTCGGGAACGGACGACGGCGTTGGCGATCCTGGCCAGCCTGGCGGTCGGGATCGCGATGTTCGGTAGCGCGGTGTTCTTGGGGCAGTACTTCCAGGTTGCGCGCGGGTACAGCGCGACCGAAGCCGGTCTGCTGACGATCCCGATGATGCTCGGGTCGTTCTTCGGATCGGTCGGGTCGGGTCAGCTGATCACGCGTTACGGAAAGTGGAAGCGGTACCTGGTGATCGGCGGACTGTTCCTCACCGCTGGGCTCGGGCTGCTCGGCACGATCGACCACGAGAGTGCCTATTGGTACGTCGGTCTCGGGATGCTCGCCATGGGAATCGGCATGGGCATGATGATGCAGAACCTGGTGCTCGCCGTACAGAACACCGTCGATGTCAGCCAGGTCGGTGCATCGAGTGCGACCGTCACGTTCTTCCGCAGCCTCGGCGGCGCGGTGGGCGTCTCCGTCCTCGGCGCGGTCCTGGCGAACCGGGTCACCGACCTGATCACCCGCAACCTCGCGGCCGTCGGCGCACCACCGCCCAGCTCCGGTGGTGGTTCGGTGCTGGACGTGAATGCGTTGCCTGCACCGGTCGCGGAGATCGTTCGGCGCGCCTACGGTGACGCGACCGGGCGGATCTTCATCATCGCGGCCGCGTCGGCAGTCGTCAGCCTGCTCGCGGTGCTCTTCATCCGCGAGGTCCCGCTTCGCCGCACCGTCGCCATGACCGACGAAGACGCAGCCGACCTCTCCGCCGCCGCGGCGCCTGGTTCCGCTGACCTGGCGGCCGCTGCGGCTCCCGGTGCTGCTGGCCCAGGCGTCGTACCGGCAACTGGTGGCGCGCACGCGCCGGACGACCCGGCTGAGCGGGCCGCGGTGGTTGCCCTCGACGTGATCACCTCGGCCGAACGAACCGCCCGCGAACGCGAACGCGAGGCCAACGAACGCGTCCAGGCGGCGGCGACCACCATCCGCCAGATGCGTACCGACGTCGCCGACCTGTTCACCCGCGTCGACCAGCAGATCGCCGCCCTCGAAGACACCCTCCCCGACGCCATCCCCCAACCAGCCGCAGCGTTGTTCGAAGCCCAGCGCGACCCGGGCGACCTGTCTGGCGAACTCCGCCGCTACGAACTCAGCGTCCTCAGCGCCAGCCAACGCACCGCCGACCACCTCCGCCAAACCGCCAAAGCCGAAGCCGACCACCTCCTCACCGAAGCCCGGGCCGAGGAGCAAGAGATCCGCACCCGCATAGCCGAACTGGAAGCAGTAGAACACCGCCTCCTAACCCAAATCCGCAACGGCCTAGCCACCCCGCCCCCAGCAC
>NZ_SMKA01000276.1 GCF_004348455.1 Kribbella albertanoniae | reverse complement strand
CCCACCGCCCCGGGCACCAGACCGCCGTACCCGCAACGTCCGAAGGATCGGAGGGCCCGCCTCCGGTTGTTCGGACGTTACGCGCAACCCCGAGCTAACGTCCGAAGGATCGGAGGGCCCGCCTCCGGAGCTTCGGACGTTGTGGCTGGGGTTGCTGGAATGGCAAGGGAGTTTGTCAATCTCGCTTCCACGAAGGAGGCTGTTCCTATGACGACAGCAGAAGAGCATTGGGATGCGCGGTACGCCGAGAGCACGCGGATCTGGAGTGGGAAGCCGAACGCCGCGCTGGTGGCCGAGGTGGCCGGCCTGACGCCTGGGCGGGCGCTCGATCTCGGTTCGGGGGAAGGCGGCGACGCCATTTGGCTGGCTCAGCAGGGATGGCAGGTGACGGCCGTCGACGTCTCGCCGATCGCGCTCGGCCGGGGGAAGGAGCACGCCAAGGAGGCCGGTGTCGAGGACCGGATCGAGTGGCAGCAGCACGAGCTCGGCAAGACGTTCCCGGACGGGACCTTCGACCTGGTGTCGGCGCAGTTCCTGCACTCGACGATCGAGATGCCGCGGGAGCAGATCCTCCGGGAGGCGGCCGCGGCGGTCGCTGTCGGAGGCGTGCTGCTCATCGAGGGCCATCTCGAGTTCCCGGACAAGTCCCGTCACGAAGCCCATGCCGACGTACATTTCCCGACGCCGGCCGAGGTCGTCGCCGACGTCGGCCTCGATGACGGTCACTGGGAGGTCCTCACCGCCGCCGGCCACGACAGCGTCAAGGTGATCGACGGCAAGGAGCTCCACTACCAAGACGGGACGGTGAAGGCCCGCCGGCTATCGGTTTAGGCAGGCAGTTCGACGCCCAACTGCCGGAGCGCCTCGGTGTAGCGGTCGACGTTGCGGAGCTTGACCGACTCGTAGCCGCGGACCAGGTCGGGCAGCTCGGCGAGTTGCACTGCGCGGTCGTACGACGCCTGGTCCAGCTCGGCAGCCAGGTCGAGTACGAGCGCGCGGTAGTGGTCGCGGAGTGACCGCTCGAGCTTGCGCAGGTGGGCGTAGCCGAAGAGGTCGGCCCGGGTTCCGCGGAGCGACTTCAGCCGGGCCAGTGCGCGGAGCGTGCCGTGGGACTTGGGGCCGAACGAGATCTTCTTCGTGCGGCCCATCGCCCGCAGTACTGGCGGATGCAACTTGAAGGAGACCACGCCACCCGGGAACGCCTCGCCGGTGGAGCCGAGGAACTCCGGGTCGGTCAGCAGGCGGGCGACCTCGTACTCGTCCTTGTACGCCATCAGCTTGAACAGGTTGCGGGCCACGGCCTCACTGAACCGTGTATCCGTGGTGACCGCCTGCTCGGCGGCCGCGACCTGCGCCACGACGGCGACGTACGAGTTGGCCAGCTTGACGTTCTGGTAGCCAACCAGGTCGGTAGCACGCTGAGCGACCAGGCGGTGCAGCTCACCCTGCAGACCAGCGGCAGCAACCGAAGCCGGTACGTCGCGCGCCACCTGCCGGGCTGGGGCCGCGCCCGCGGCGGCGAAGGCTGTGGGGTCGGTGACCGCGACCCGACCCCAGCGGAACGCTGCGATGTTGGACGCGACCGCGGTGCCGTTGATCTCGATGGCTTCCTCGATGGCCGCGGCCGGGAGCCGCAGGGCGCCGGTCTGGTAGGCGGCACCGACGAGCAGGAAGTTCGCGGCGATCGTGTTGCCGAAGATGCGGTCGGCCGCCTCAAGCGCGTCGAAGTCGAACAGCTCGGCCCCGGCAGTGCGGACCCGCTCCAGCAGACCAGCCTCCTCCGGGTGCTGGACGGCCGGGTCGTACACCATCGCGCCGGTTGCGGTGCGGCTGGTCGAGACGACGGTCCGGGTCGAGGCAACGTTGCCGTAGGCAAGGTTCCGGTCCTCGGCGAGAGTGAGCAGGTCGAAACCGAGGAAGCAGTCCGCGGAACCGGGCGTGAGGCGGTTGGCCGGCTCCAGGTCGCCGTCGGCGAACCGCAGATGACCGGTGACCGGTCCCGCCTTCTGGCTCAATCCCGTCTGGTCGAGCGACTCAGCGGCGTACCCGGCCCTCAACGCGGCAGTAGCGAGCACCTGGTTGACCGTGACGATGCCGGTACCGCCGATGCCGGCCAGGAAGACGTTCTGGGTGCTGGTGACTCGCTCTTCGGCGCTGCTCGGAGCGACCCGCGGCGGCTTCGGGAAGGCCTTGCGCTTAGCGGTTTTCGGGGCAGAGCGCCGGGGCGCTGTCTCGACCGTCACGAACGACGGGCAGTCGCCGTCGAGGCAGCTGTAGTCGGTGTTGCACGAGGTCTGCTCGATACGGGTCTTGCGACCGTACTCGGTCTCGACCGGCTGCACCGACAGGCAGTTGCTCTTCACACCACAGTCACCGCAGCCCTCGCAGACCGCCTCGTTGATGACGACGCGCTGCGTGCGGGTGGGCAGGCTGCCACGCTTGCGCTGACGGCGAGCGTCGGCGGCGCAGTGCTGGTCGTAGATCAGCACTGTCACGCCGGGGATCTCCCGCAGCATCCGCTGGGCCTCGTCGAGGCGATCGCGGTTCCACAGCAGGGTTCCAGGCGCGAGGTCGCGACGACGGTGCCGCTCCGGCTCATCTGCACAGACGACGATCTTCTTGACACCTTCGGTGTGCAGCTTGTGGGTCAACTGCGGCACGCTGAGCGCACCCTCTGCGTCCTGCGCACCGGTCATCGCGACCACGTCGTTGTAGAGCACCTTGTAGGTGATGTTCACCCCAGCGGCGATACACGCCTGTACGGCGAGCTGGCCGGAGTGGAAGAACGTGCCGTCGCCGACGTTCTGGAAGATGTGTCCGGCATCGGTGAACCAGGCCTGGCCGATCCACTGCGCACCCTCGCCGCCCATCTGGGTGACACCGGTGACCGCACTGTCCTCCCGGTCCGAGATGGTGACCATGGCGTGGCAGCCGATACCGCCGCCGCCCATCGACCCCTCGGGGAGTCCGGTGGAGCGGTTGTGCGGGCAGCCGCTGCAGAAGTACGCCGACCTGCTGGTCGACAGCAGCGGGAGCGGGATCCGCTTCGGGGCGGGCGGTGTGATCGCGACCAGGTCGGCGAGCAGGTGCCGCATCGGCGCGAGCAGACGGCCCGAGGTGAGCTCGCCGTCGGCCGGGATCAGCGTGCGGCCGGCGGTATCGCGCTTGCCGAGGATCTGCGGCGCGTTCGGTGTCCCGTAGAGGATGTCGCGGATCTGCGTCTCGACGAACGAGGTCTTGTCCTCGATGACGACGATCCGGTCGAGCCCCTCGGCGAACGAGCGGATGGTGCCGTGGGCAACCGGGCTCATCAGGCCGAGTCGCAGTACCCGGACTCCTGCCTGGATGAGTGCTTCCGGAGTGACCCCGAGATCGGTCATTGCCTGGCGCATCGAGTCGTAACAGCTGCCCGAGGCAACGAATCCGACCCGTGCGTCCAGCGGGTCGATGTCGACGACATCGAGCCCGTTCGTGACGGCGTACTGGCGGACGAGTTCGGTGCGGGGGCCGACCATGTCCGCCTCGGCGCCCACGATCGCGTCGGGGCGAAGGACCATCGGGCGCTGCTTGTAGGTGTAGGGCTTGCCTTCCCACTCGATCGTGGGCACGACCGGGGTGACCTTGCCCGTGTCGTCACCGACCGCCCAGGCGCCGTCGGCGACATCTGCCACGATCTTCAGCGCGACGACGCAGCCTGTCGTCCGCGACATCTCGATCGCGTGCAGACCGAGCGTGACGATCTCGGCCGCGTTGCGCGGGAAGAGGACCGGGATACCCAGCGCAGCAAGGGATCGCTCGCTCACCGCGGGCACGGTCGACGACTTCGAGGCCGGGTCGTCACCGACCAGCAGTACGGCGCCTCCGCGCGGATTGACGCCGTACATGTTGGCGTGACGCAGTGCGTCGGTGGCGCGGTCGACGCCCGGACCCTTGCCGTACCAGAAGCCCGTGACACCGTCGTGGGTGCCGGCGCCGAGCGGCAGCTCGATCTGGCTGCCCCACACCGAGGTCGCGGCGAGCTCCTCATTGAGGCCGGGGACGAACCGGATGTCGTTCTCGTCCATGACGTCCTGCAGATCCGCCAGCAGCTTGTCGAGCCCACCGAGCGGACTGCCCTGGTAGCCCGAGACGAAGGACGCCGTCCGCAGCCCGCGGCGCCGATCGAGCGCACGGTGCTCGACGAGCAGCCGCGCGATCGCCTGTACGCCGGTCAGCAGCGTCGGCGGACCGGACGGCCGGAAACGATCGCCGAGGTCGTACGGCGGCGCGGCGAGCCGCACAGGCGTGATCTCGGCCGGGGCGATGGTGGTCATCGGCTCTCCAGGGGGTCCGCGGCGGTTCCCACGAGCCTGCGGGTCTGGTGGGCCCGGTCACAAGGGTCGCCGTCGAGTTTGGCGACGATCCGCAATCATTGGCATGATCCGTCGTGCTGGCGCGCAACAGATCCGCCGTACAAGGTAGAGTTCGTTGCGTGCCCGAACCGGCGACCCTCGACTCCACCGACCGCGCGATCCTCGACCTCCTGCGCGAGAACGCCCGCCGCCCGCTCCGCGAGATCGCGACCGCCGTCGGCCTCACCGTCGCGCCGGTCCAGCGCCGGATCGCCCGCCTCGAGAAGCTCGGCGTCATCGAGCGCTACACCGTGCAGATCAACCACGGCCGCATCGCCACCGGCATCGAAGCCATGACCGAGCTGCACTTCGCCGACGACCTCGACCTCGCCCAGATCATGGAGTTCGTCGCCCAGATCCCCGAAGTCAAAGAAGTCCTCACCCTGGCCGGCGACCCCGACGCCCTCGTCCGCATCCAGGTAGAAGGCGTCGAAGACCTCCGCCGAGTAGTCAGCTCCCTCCGCTCCGCCGAAGCCATAGCCAGCACCAAAACCCTCGTAGTCCTAGAACAATGGACCCGCCGCGGCTGAAGGCCAGAGTTATCCACAGATTGCGAAGTCGTCGGTTTTCGGCGGTCCGGCGCCCATATGTTCTTGGGTAAAGGAGGTGCTCGATGAGCGCTGGCAGGAAGATCAAGAGCCGCGTGGGCGGCAAGCTGTGCACGGACGGGGACCAGCCGCACCCGGTTCTGCTGCCGTTGACGATGACTCAGGTGGACCGTCTGGTGCACCTGGCGGAGGAGGCGACCGCGGCTCGCGGTTTCCCGATGCGGTACGACGGGTCGGGTGCGCTGCTGCCGGTCGGACCCGACGGAGTTCCGGTGGATGACGGCATGGTCGCCGGGCTCGCGAATCTCGCCCGCGCCGTCGGCGGGTTGCCACGACAGCGATGGCGCGAAGCCGTGGCGGTGCACTTCGATCAGATGGCGCCCGGCGGCCGTCCGCCGGCGATTCCGGAGGATCTGGACAACGAGCTCTACCTTCGCCTGGTCGACGCGTCGACCATCAACCCCGAGTGGGCCGGCCGGGTGCCAGAGTTCGTCCCCGGCCTTCGCACCGCGCCGGCCACCTATGCCGGCCGATCGGTCGCGATGCACTTCGACCTCGACAGCCTCGGCATCCCCTGGACCGACATCTCCCGGATCGGCCTGGCAAACCTGCGTCGGCTGCAAGACACGGTCGAGTACGTCGACGTCCAGGGCGCGCAGGTCGCGATGCTCAGCGGCAGCATGTTCACGGCCTCCCGGGCGCTGGTCTTCGACACAGTTCTGCGCGAGTCGCTCCACGTCGAGAATCCCCCGTTCGGCTGCGTGGTCGCCATGCCCGCCCGGGACCTGCTGCTCGTGCACGTGATGCGGGATCCAACGGTGGTCCACGCCATGCTCGGAATGACCAGGATGGCGAACCGCGGCTACGCCGAATCACCGGGCGCTGTCAGCCCACACCTCTACTACACAACAGACAACGAGTGGCACCAACTCACCGACTACAGCACCGGCCGCGCCGACCTCAGACGTGTCCCCCGCTTCTCGGCAGCCATGCACCGCATCGAAGCCGAGTCACAGGCAGGCTGGCCTTATCCCGTGTAGAACCGCGACAGGAACGGGCCTAGGACCAGTGGATCAGCGGTGTGTCCAGCGACCTCGATGGTGAGTCGATGTGCGTCCGGCAAGCATGCGGCGATCGCATCGGCAGCGGCACCGAAGAAGTCAACCGGCAGTTCGGCCGAGTGGATCCAGAGTCGCGCCAGTGCTCAGCAGCACCGGCTGAGCCACCTTCGCCAGCCGATCTGTAGGTGGCGGGCCCTCGCCGATGCAAGCAGCGTCGTACCGCAGCGTTGGTGCGAGTGCCACCAGCGCCGGCCAGACCGGAGCGGCTTCGGCTCCTGCGATGTCTTCGTCCGAGGAACCGGCCAACTTCATGAACAGTCGCAGCGCCTGGTCGCGGTCGTCGGCATCCAAGGCGACGCTGACGCCGTCGACATAGGCCTGCCAGCTCGCGACCATTTCGTCACCGAGGAGATACGGCACCTCATGAGCAGCGATTCTGTCGACAGGCACCCCGGCGGCAGCTGCCTCCAGCGCGAGCGCCCCGCCCGACGACGCAGCGAACACGTGGGCGCGACCTCCGACCACCTCGAGAACAGCCGCGAGATCCTCGATCTCGCGTTCCATCGCGTACGGCGCCGTGTCGCCACTGTCCCCACGGCCGCGGCGCCGGTAATTGACCACGGAGAACGTACTGGCCAGCCACTCACCCAGCGGGACATTCTCGGTGCCGTCGTCGAGACCGCCGCCGACGAGTATCAGCGCGGGCCCTTCATCACTCAGGAGGTCGTATCCGATCGTGGTGCCATCAGCCGAGGTCACGTGCGGCATGATCATCCCTTTCAGCTCGTTACTCCTGCTTTAGGAGCAAGGAGTCCTAGATGGGAAGTATGCTGTCGGCATGCGTAGCTATCGTGACCTCTGCGGTATCGCTCGCGCCTTGGACCTCGTCGGTGAGCGATGGGCGCTGCTGGTGGTCCGCGAACTGCTGTACGGACCCAAGCGCTTCGCCGACCTGCACCGAGGACTGCCCGGGCTCAGCCAGAACGTGTTGACCCAGCGGCTCCGTGAACTGCAGGACTCCGGCGTGGTGACCCGGCGGCGCGCACTCCCGCCGGCAGCCGGTCTGGTCTACGCGCTGACTGACCACGGACGAGCGCTCGAGCCGGTCCTGCTGGCGCTCGGGCGATGGGGCAGCCCTTTGCCGCCGCTGCCCGGCTCGGCTTCGGAACTCAGCCCGGATGCGCTGGTGGTCGCGCTCCGGACCACGTTCGACCCAGTCGCTGCGGGCGACCTTCGCGGGTCCGTCCAGCTTCACCTGCCCGGCGACGCATTCCATCTCGTCGTGAAGAACGGCAGGCTCGATGCGGTTCGGGGCGAAGCAGCCGCCGACGCCGTCCTCACTACCGAAGTGCGCACGATCCAGAGCCTCGTCTTCGACGGACAAGACCTCGACGAAGTCATCCGATCCGGGGACGCGACCGTGGAGGGCGACACAGCCATGCTGCGACGCTTCATCGATGCGTTCAACGACCACCGAGGCAGCTAGCTCAGAATGGCGGACAGCGGAACCACACCTAGAGAAGCGAGGTCTGATGCCTACTCCCACACCTGATGACAAGTCCTCGGCGGCTGTTGCTGCTCTCCGTGCTGCTGCGGAGCGCGGGGATGCCGATGCGCTGGCCGAACTGTTCGCACCTGACGTGGTTTTCCACTCGCCCATGACGATGCGGCTGTCGTTCGAGGGGCGGGAGGAGGTGGTGGCCTTGCATCGCGACATCTTCGCCGTACTCGAGGATCTGCGGACCAGCGAGCCGCTGGTGCGCGGCGATGAGTGGTCGTTCTCCTTCACCGCAACGGTTCGCGGGGTGCCGCTCGAGGCTCACAATCTGTTGCGCTTCAACTCGCAGGCTCAGATCGTCGAGAACACGATCTTCGTCCGTCCGCTGCCGGCGCTCGCCACGCTCTTCGCGACGCTTCCGCCGAGAGTTTCGACCAGGCGTCGCGGTCGTCTGCACGGAACCGTTGCCGGGCTGCTGGCTCAGCCGCTCGCCGTGGCGCTCCGGGCCGCCGACCGGCTGGTGCCCAAGTTCCTCTGATCGCTTGACCTGGAGCGCGCTCCAGGAGGAACGCTGCGGGTATGAGCAGACTTGACCTCGCCTTGGGTGCGATGGAGTTCGGGACCAGGATCGATGAGAAGACGTCGCTCGCGTTGCTCGACCAGTACGTCGCGGAGGGTGGCGTGTGGATCGACACGGCCAACTGTTATGCGTTCTGGCAGTCGGAGAGTGGCTTCGGTGGGCAGAGTGAGGAGTTGCTCGGCCGGTGGCTCGCGCAACGGCCGGGTGTGCGGGAGAAGGTGCGGATCGCGACGAAGGTCGGCTGGGAGCCGACGGTTGTCGGCGGTTTCCCGGAGCAGACCGAAGGACTTGGTACGGCGGCCATCGACGCGGCGGTCGAGACGTCGCTGCGGCGGATGGGGATCGACCACATCGACCTGTACTGGGCACATCGTGACGACCGGAACACGCCGATGGACGAAACGATCGCTGCGTTCGGACGGCATCACGCCGCAGGCACGATCGGCCAGGTCGGCTTGTCGAACTGGGCGATCTGGCGGGTCGAGCGGGCGCGGGGACTCGCCGCACAGCTCGGTGTGGTCGAGCCGAGTGCGTTGCAGTTGCGATACACGTACCTGCAGCCGCGGCCGTTCGTCCGCGACCACATCAGCAATCACCGCTTCGGGTGGGTCACCGACGAGGTCCTCGACTTCGTCGACAACCAGCAGCAGTGGGAGCTCTGGGGGTACAGCCCGCTGATGTCGGGATCCTACGAGCGGGACGACCGGCCGATCGAAGAGGCCTACGAGCACCCGGGGACGACCCGGCGGCTGGAGGCGCTCGGGAAGGTGGCTGCGGAGCTCGGCGTCAGCCGGAGCAGCGTCGTCGTGGCCTGGCTCTGCGGCGGCACTCCCCCAGTGCGCCCGATCATCGGGGCGAGCCGGCCGGAGCAGCTCACTGCCGCGATCGCGGGTGCCCGCCTGGAGCTCACCGCTGAACTACGCGCGGAGCTCGACGCGGCCTGGTAGCCGTCAGGCCGTCGCGGACTCCTCAGCCTGACGGGCCCCGTAGTACTTGATCTTGTCATCCAGGACGCCCATGGCCGCTTCCATCCGGGTCATGTGGTCGGCCAGTGCAGCCCGGCGCTCCCGCAGGAACTCAACGCGGGACGCCGGGTCGCCCGTCGTACGAAGGAGCGAGGTGAACCGCTGCACGTCAGCAATTCCGAGACCGGCATCGCGAAGACAGGTCACGACGCCGATCCACGCGATATCGCCTTCGGTGAAGACCCGGCGGCCGCCGGGCAGCCGCTCGATCGGGCCGATCAGGGCCTCGCGTTCGTAGTACCGCAACGTGTCCAGGCTGAGCCCGGTGAGATCCGCCGCCTCGCCAGGTGAGTACCGACCGTTCAGCGTCATGCAGTCGATTTTTCCACGCCGGTCGCCGCGGCGATGACTCTGGTGAGCCGACCATGCAGATCCATCAGTTCGTCGACGTCCATACCCAGGCGCTCGACGATGGCGGGCGGCACTTCGAGTGCCTGGTCGCGCAGCGCACGGCCCTTCGGGGTGAGGGCAACGGCCAAAGCCCGCTCATCGGTCGCCGAACGATCGCGGCGCAGGAGGCCAGCGACTTCGAGCCGCTTGAGCAACGGCGACAGGGTCGCCGGCTCAAGCTGGAGCATTCGAGACAGGTCCTTCACCGACACCGGCTCGTGCTCCCACAGCGCCAGCATCACCAAGTACTGCGGGTGCGTCAGGCCCATCGGCTCGAGGACCGGGCGGTACAGAGCGATCACCGTCCGGGCGGCGACCGCGAGCGCGAAACAGACCTGATGCTCGAGCGCCAGCGGGTTCTCCCCCGCCGTGATCTCGGTCTCTGTCATGTGCTGAGGGTAGCAACTTTATGTAGGCTAACAATTAGCACCCTAAGCATCTGGAGACCTGATGGAACCGACCCCGCGCCGCGTGATCCGGCAACGGCGCACGCCTCGCCCGATGAACATCGAGACCGTTCAGCGCTGGGTCGCCTCCGCCATCCTCTTCCACGTGGGCAGCGTCCCGGCCGTCACCCTGGCCGTCTACAGCATCGGTATCGCGGCCGACGACTTCGGCCGCGGCGTCGGTCTGTGGATCATGTCCGGCGTGATCGGCCTCCTCACCGTGGCCGGCATCCTCGCCATCTTCCGCCGCACTCCCCTGTCCCCCTGGCTCCTGCTGGGCCTCGCCCCGACCGCCGTGACCGGCTTCTACATCTTCTGAGCCCGGACCTCCGGCGTGGCAGCATCGAGGACATGGCGATAATGACCGTGCGGGTGGCAGCCGGGCTGGCGGCAGTCGGTCTCGGTACGGCGATCTTCGTCGACCTGGCCGATGCCGCAACCGAGGGAGACGACCTGGCCGCCTTCGACCCGCAGCTCACGACGACCGTCGTGGAGCACCGGATCGCCGAGCTCACCCCACTGGTCCGAGCCATCACCTACCTCGGCGACATCCCGATCCTGACCGGCCTCACCATCGTCATCGCCCTGCTGATCCGAGCCTTCACCCATCGTTGGCGTCCGGCGCTCATCCTGATCATCGGTATGGTCGGGGCCGCCGCACTCACCTACGGCTTCAAGGTCCTGATCGGCCGCGACCGCCCCGACGCCTCCATCGTGCTCGGAACGGTCAACACCGGCTTCTCTTTCCCGTCCGGCCATAGCCTGAGCTCGACAGTCTTCTTCGTCCTGCTCGCTGCCCTGCTGTGGAAATCGAACGCCAGCCGTCTCACCAAGCTCGCAGCCACCGCCGCAGCACTGCTCCTCAGCCTCGCCATCGGCCTCAGCCGCATCTACCTCGGCTACCACTGGGCAACCGACGTACTCGGCGGCTGGACCCTCGCCCTCACCTGGCTCGCCCTCCTCGGCACAGCGACCGCAGCCTGCCATCGGTCTCCGGCTCGAGAACGGCAGACCTGAAGACACGTCCGGCCAGTCAGCTCGTCGTTGACCGCGGCCATTGACGGTGTGGGCAAGTTGAGTGAGCAACCAGCCCACAAACAGCCCACACTTTCCTTATATATAAGGGGTTCTGAGCTCGAAAACTGTCGGTGGCCATGTCTAGGCTTTGGGGTATGGAGATCTTGGCGATGCCCCCGGTGTACACCCAGAGCAGCAGCGAACTGCTGACGCGTCTGGACACCATCCAGGCCGCCAAGGCGCTACTTAGGACCGACGAGTTGCAGGTGCTCGGCCGACTCGAAGAGATGGGCGCCGCGGGCGAGATGGGCGCCCGCGACACCATCGAACTGATCTCAGAACGCTACCGACTCGACCGCGCCGACGTCCGCAAAGACCTCACCTTCACCACCGCCCTACGCAAGTACCCGGTGGTGACGGCTGCGATGCCTGATCCTGCCGATCCGACACGGGCTGAGGTCGTGCGCTCTGACCTGGCCAAGATCATCGTAGGCACCCTGGAGAAGGCCCCGTCGAGCACGCCGGTTGAGACCCTGACCGTCGCCGAAGAACAAATGGTCAAGATGGCCCGCGTCTCCAACCCCCGCGAACTCGCCAAGTTCGGGCAAGACGTACTGACCAGACTGGACACCGACGGCCCCGAACCAGCCGAAGACGAAGCCGCCGCGAAAGAGTTCCTGCGGCTGCGGCAGACCGACGGCGGCGTCAAGTTCACCGGGTTCCTGGCCGGCGCCAGCGGCGAACAGCTCAAGACCCAGATCCACCAAGGATCGAAACCGCACAAGACGATCGACGGGGAGCGAGATCCGCGGACCCAGGACCAGCGGCAAGCCGACGCGTTCAAGGCGACCATGGACGCCGGCGCGGGCAACCCGGACTATCCCGGCGTCCCACACATCACCGTCACCATCGACTTCAACGACCTCAAAGCCGCCCTGGCTGCCGCTCCAGCCGCCTTCGGTGGCGGGACCGGCGACAGTTCGAGCGGTGGTGCGGTGGGTGAGTTGGTGTTCGGTGACAACCTGTCCGCTGGTGCCGTCCGGATCCTCGCCTGCGACGCGGCCGTCCTGCCCATCGTGCTGGGCGGCGACTCACAGCCCCTCGACGTCGGCAGGGAGCAACGGTTCGTGAACCGCTACATCCGCCGGGCGTTGAACAAGCGCGACAAAGGTTGTGTGGTGTGTCAGGCACCGCCGTGGATGTGCCACGCCCACCACCTGACCCATTGGGCCAACGGTGGTCCGACCAGCCTGCAGAATCTCGCGTTGCTGTGTTCCGCGCACCATCGCGCGGTCCACGACGGCCAATGGG
>NZ_SMKA01000275.1 GCF_004348455.1 Kribbella albertanoniae | reverse complement strand
GGCGAAGCCCGCCGGGCGGGGCCTGGGGGTTGCACCCCCAGAAAATGCCGAAGCGCCCCGTCCACGCTCTCCGTGGACAGGGCGCTCCCAAAGCGCGGAGGCGGCGAGATTTGAACTCGCGAGAGGGGTTACCCTCAACCCGCTTAGCAGGCGGGCGCCATCGACCGGACTAGGCGACGCCTCCTCCGACGTACCCACACACAACGTCTGCATGGGTCGACGACGACCAAGACTATCTGCTCACCGGGCCCGGCGGCAAAGTGGGTCGGGGGCGGGGGTTTGGGAGTGTCGGCCGGGCCGTGTGTAACCTGGCGTGCACCGACGGGGGTCGCCAGCACACGTCAACCGAACGGCGGACGTGGGCGTCATAGGTATCGTGGATCGCTTCGGGCGTTCCACGGTGGGTCGCCACGTCGCCGATCAGGGAAACGGAGCCATGTCGCGGAGTACTCGTGCCGCCGGACGGAGGTCCGCGCCTCGCGCCGGCCGGTCCAAGCACCGCTCGCAGCGCGCCCGGACGACCTCCAAGGCCATCGGTCTCACCCTGCTCAGCGCACTGGTCCCGGGTCTCGGCCTGATCAAAGGCGGCCGGACGAAGCTCGGGGCGTTCGTCCTGACGCTCGCCGTCGGGCTGCTGCTGGTCGCTGCGTACGTCGGCCTGACCCAGCGGAACTCGGTTCTCGAGCTGCTCGTCTCCCCCCGCCAGCTGCTGATCGCGACCGCGGCCGTGGTGGTGCTCGGGGTGCTGTGGATCTGGGTCGTGGTGGCCTCGCACAAGCTGCTCCGGCCGGTGAGCATGACGTATACCGGCCGGCTGGCGGGCTCGATGTTCGTCGGTCTGCTGTGCTTCGCGATCGCCGTCCCGACCACGGTGGCGGCGCAGACGGTGATGGCGCAGCGCGACCTGGTCGGCAGCGTGTTCCAGTCCGAGGGCGACTCCAAGAGCGCGACCCGGCCGAAGGTGGACAAGGCGGACCCGTGGGCGAAGACGCCGCGGCTCAACCTGCTGCTCCTCGGTGCGGACGACGGCGCCGACCGGACCGGGGTCCGGACCGACACGGTGATGGTGGCCAGTATCGACACCAAGACCGGTGACACGGCCCTGATCTCGCTCAGCCGGAACTGGATGCGGATGCCCTTCCCGGAGGATTCCCCGCTGCACGCGGAGTACCCGGACGGTTACTGGGACCCCAATCTCGGCAACGTCGAGCAGCCGGAGTATTACCTGGACTCGATGTACGACAACGTCCCCAAGAAGCATCAGGGCATCCTCGGCGCGACCGACAACATGGGCGCGGACGTGGTCAAGCTGGCCGCGGGCGCCGCGCTCGGTCTCGACATCGACTACTACATGCAGATCAACCTGGCCGGGTTCCGCAAGATCATCGACGCGATCGGTGGCATCACGGTCAACGTCAACTACAAGGTGCCGATCGGTGGCGACTATGGCTCCGGTCCGGGGACGCGCGGCGAGAAGAAGCCGTCCGGCTACATCCAGCCGGGTCCGAACCAGAAGCTCGACGGCTACCACGCGCTCTGGTTCGCCCGCGGCCGTTACGGCCTGAGCGACCCGTCGCGGCAGGAGCGGCAGCGCTGCACGATCCACGCGCTGGTGAACAGCGTGAACCCGGCCACCCTGGTGACGAAGTACCAGCAGATCGCCTCGGCCAGCAAGGACCTGCTGCGGACCGACATCCCGCAGGAGATCCTGCCGGCGTTCATCGAGCTCGGTCTGAAGGTCAAGTCGGCGAAGGTCTCGAACGTGGACCTCGACAAGCGGAAGAACTTCCCGACCGGCAAGAACCCGGACTACTCGGCCATGCAGGAGCTCGTCGAGAAGGCGATCGCCCCGAAGACCAAGCCGATCGCCTCGACCCCGTCGACGACCGTGACCAAGAAGCCGACGACCAGTCCGACGAAGAAGCCGGTGAAGCCGACGACGACCCCGGGTGCGGCCCAGGACCTGAACGACGCCTGCGCCTACGACCCGACCCAGACCGGGACGAACTGACAACTTCCGGTCAGTCTGGACTGGTCCCGCCTCTTCAGGGAAGGATGACTCGCACCGAAGAGGCTGGGGGGCGAACACATGCGGCGAGTCATGGCAGTAGCGATCGGTACGGCGTTGGTCGTGGCGGGGTGCAGCAGCGAACCGGAGAGCAGCAAGCCGCTGCCTTCGACGACGCTCACCACCCCGACAGATCAACCGACCACCCCGGCACCGACGCCACCGCCGTCGTCGACCACGCCGACGCAGACGTCGCTGAGCCCGGTGGGCTACAAGAAGGCACTGGCGAACTCCGAGACGAACCTGGTCCGCGGCGTACAGCGGGTGATGAACGCCCCGACGCTCGCGGCGTTCGACCAAGCCCGCGCCCAGCTCGAGGACGCGATCGAGCGGCAGCGGCAGGATCTGGGTGAGCTCCAGCCCCCGCAGTCGGCCCGCTCGGGACACGAGGGAGCCCTCACTGCCTTCAACAGGTTCCCTGCGAGCGTGACGTCGAACCTGGCCAAGTCCGGTGAGACCAAGACCGGCTGTGGCTTGCCGAAGGCCGGTGCGGTCCGGCTGTACCAGGCCAAGACCGGCATCCGGGCGTCGATCGTCGAGCTGTCGCAGGAGGTCAACAAGAGCCTCGGCAAGGGGATGAACTTCGGCCTCCGGATGACGCCGCCGGCACTGAAGCCGCCGCCGCAGATGACCGGCCGCGGCACGAACGGCCAGATCATCCAGCGGGCCGGGTCCCGCGGCGCCGGGATGCTGCAGATCAAGAACAACGGTTCGGCCGATGTCGTGGTCGTCGTCGCGACCAGCGTGCCGCGGCAGCCGCAGGTCTCGATCTACGTCCGCCACAACTCCAACGCCACCCTGCGCGGCATCCGCGGCAGCTACTGGGTGTTCTTCAAGTCCGGCAGCGCCTGGGACGGCGTCAGCCGGCAGTTCACCGAGGACTGCTCCTTCTCCAAGTACGACGATCGCTTCGACGGCAAGTTCGACTGGACGGTCACGCTGTCACCGGTGATCGGTGGCAACGCATCCACCTCGGACGTCGACCCCTTCTGACCGCCGGCGGGGCCGATGGGATCATGGCCGGATGCGTACGACGTACCGGATGCGGTCTGGGCGATTCCTCGGTGTACTGGCGACCGGCCTGATCCTGCTCGGGGTGGCTGCGATCACCTGGGCCCTCGGAGCGCCCAGAGCAGTGGTCGGGGTGTTCCTGATGCTCGGAGCTCTGGTCGCGCTGGCCGGGCTGTGGATCGTGGCCCGGCCACCCGTCGTACTGCGGCTGCGGGACGACGCGATCGACGTACGCGGAGTAAAGACGGTGTGGACCGATGTCACCGAGGTCGGCCGGGTTGAGACGACGCACGGTGCGGCACTCGCGCTGCGGACCAAGCGGCCGGATGACACCGTCCTGCTGCCGCTGGCCTGGCTGGCGCCCAAGCACGTGCCAGTCCTGGAGACCACGCTGCGCGACAAGCTGAATGCGGCGCACGGCTACACCATTTGGGACGGCACTGCCCCGGACCCGGAGCCTCCCGCAGAATAAGGACGACCCGAGATCTGAGGAGCGTCTGTGCTGTCCTTCGAGCTGTCGTACGACGAACTGCTGACCTACCAGGGCACGAATCCGCGGCCGGCCGACTTCGACCAGTTCTGGGGGAAGGCGCTGCTCGAGCTGGACGGGACGGACCCGGAGACCGAGTTCGCCGACGCCACCGACTTTCCGTTGAGCACGGCAACGGCCCAGCACCTGTACTTCACCGGCACCGGCGGCTACCGCGTGCACGCCAAGGTGATCCGGCCGAACGAGCCGACCGGCCCCGCCGTACTGGTGTTTCATGGGTACGGCGGTGAGCAGCCGAAGTGGGTCGACCTGCTGGCGTATGCGGCGCGCGGGTACACCGTGGCCGCGCTGGATGTCCGGGAGCAGGTCGGGTTCCGGACGGCTTCCCAGACCGGGAACGACTTCAACCTGCACAACCACCTCGTGCACGGTCTGGACGCCGGACCGGACGGGCTGCTCTACAAGCACGTCTTCCTGGACACCCGGCGGCTCGCGGACATCATCGGCGCACTGCCCGAGGTGGACGAGACCCGGATCGCGACGACCGGCTGGAGTCAGGGTGGCGGCCTCAGCCTGGTCGCGGCCGCGCTGACGCCGGGCATCAAGTACGTCGCCAGCGTGTTCCCGTTCTTGTGTGACTACCAGCGCACCTGGGACCTGAACCTGGAGAAGGGTCCGTACGACGAGATCGTCACCTGGTTCAAGAAGCGCGACCCGCGGCACCTGCGGCAGGACGAGGTGTTCAACACCCTCGGGTACATCGACGTCCAGCACCTCGCCCCGCGGATCCGCGCCGAGGTCACGCTGTTCGTCGGCCTCGAGGACCAGACCTGCCCGCCGTCGACCCAGTTCGCGGCGTACAACCGCATCACCTCGACCAAGGAGCTCCGGGCCTATCCGGACTTCGGGCACGATGATCTGCCCGGTGCGCACGACGACATCTACCAGCTCATCGGGGCGAAGCTCTGAGCGCACTGACGGTCCTTGGCGTCGCCGCGCCCTACCCGCAGCCGGACCGCCCGTGTTCGGGCTACCTGCTGCGTGCCGGCGGCGCTGAGGTCTGGGTCGACGCCGGTCCGGGTTCACTCGCTGAACTGCTCCGGCACACCACGCTGTCGGAGCTGGACGCCGTGTGGCTGTCGCACCTGCACCTCGACCACATGTGCGACCTGCTGAACGCGTACTACGCCTTGTCGTACGGCGAGCTGCCCGCTCGTGCTCCACTGCCGGTGTACGCGCCCGCTGCGCTGGCAGAGCGTCTGGTCGGGTTCTTCGGCGGACTGACCGACGTACTGGACCTTCGGCCGCTGTCAGACGGGCATGTGGTTGAGCTGGGCGACCTGCGGCTGATTAGCCGGGCTGTGGAGCACGGGTGTGACGCCTACGCGCTCCGGGCCGAGTTCGGCGGGCAGGTGCTCGCCTACTCCGGGGACTGCGCGCCCTGCGACGCTCTGGATGAGGTGGCGGCCGGGGCGGACCTGCTGCTGTGTGAGGCCAACGATCCGCAGCCGACCCCGGTTCACCACACTCCCGGGCAGGCGGGCGCGCTAGCTCGCCGTACTGGGGTCAAACACCTCGTCGTCACCCACGTGGGCCCGCTGCTCGACCCACAGCAGGCGACGGCTGAGGCCTCGGAGGTTTTCGACGGCCCGACGACCTGTGCGGCCGTCGGCTCGACAATCAGCTACTGAGGACGCGGTAGCGGTGGTGGGTGACGCCGCGGCCCTCCAGGCGGCGGACCAGCTCCAGCTCGACGGGGGTGCTGTCGAAGCCGAAGAGCGGGCGTCCGGAGCCCAGCAGGACCGGTACGACGTGTAGCTCCAGCTCGTCGAGCTCACCCGCGGCCAGCAGTGCGGTCGCCGCACCGGCGCCGTGGACCATGACGTCCCGGTCGCCTGCTGCTGCGCGGGCGTCAGCGGCGCACGCGGCCACGTCGGTGTAGAACTTCGCGGTGCCCGGCGGCACGTCGTCCGGGTCGATGTGGTGGGTGAGGATGTTGATCGGTACGCCGTTGTGGTGGTCGCCGCCCCAGCGGCCGGCCAGCTCGAACGTCCGGCGGCCCGCGATGATCGCCCCGGTCGCCATCGCTTCGCCGTACACCTCGCCGTTGACGCCTGGCGCCAGCCGGTCGTCCAGCCAGTTGAACAGGCGGAAGCCGTGCCGGCCGAGCTCCTGGCCGGGGCGGTCGTCCGGACCGGCGATGAAACCGTCCAGGGACATCGACATGTAGAGACGAATCATCAGGTGGGGATCCAAACTGGCCAGAAGGGCGGGACGTTGCCGGGGCAGGTGCCTGGAGAGGCGGCTGGGGTGCCTTGCCAGGAGTAGAGGGCCAGGTCGGCGATGGTGATCGCGATGGCGGCGGCGATCAGGCCCATGAACAGGGTCTTGCCGGCGTAGCGGTAGGCGATGGTGAAGAGGACGAGGTTGACGATCAGGGCCAGCGGGAGGCCCAGGAACAGCAGGGTCAGGCCGTTGGGCATCGGCCCGGAGACGTCCACGTTGCACGCCTTCCACGACCGCGACGTCAGCACGACGAGGCCGAACGCGGACCCGCCACCGACCACGATCGTCAGGGACGACTCGACCTTGCCACTCTTCGGGAACAACGCCATGTGATTACCGTAGGCGATCGAGGGCCTCGGCGATGCCGGCGTCGCCGATCGAGGTGTTGCCGGGGAAGAGTCGTTTCCAGGAGGCGGCGCGGCCGAAGACGCCGAGGCTCCAGGCGAGGTCGGCGGCGCGGCGCAGGGTCGGGCCGTCGCCAGGCCAGTGTTCGAGGTAGGCGTCGCGGAGCCGCGGGACGAACTCGGGGCCGAGCTGCTCGGCGACCCGTTCGAGCGGGACGCGCAGGCTGCAGAAGGGGTGCGAGATCGCTGCGTCACCCCAGTCGAAGAACCGGTACGGCGGTCCAGCGAACACCTGGTTCTCGTGCAGATCGGCATGGTCGAGCGTCTCCGGGATGCCGAGAGACGCCAGCTCAGCGCACTGATCAGCCACCCCTGGCAAGTCGAATAGCTCAGGCAGTACGGCGAGCCGCCCGTTCGGTACGCCGAGCTGGTCGAACTCGCCCACCCGGTCCACCAGTGCGCGCTGGAACTCGGCGTACTGGCTGAGCAGTTCCTCCCAGTGCCGCGGTTTCCGCTCGACCTCCTTCAGCACCTGCCCACCGTCCGGCAGCAGGGACCACCCGCGCTCCACATCGACGGCGTACGGCGTCAGCACGTGCTCCGGGACGAGCTCGGCGAGCCGCTGAGTGAGCGCGGGCTCGAACGCGCTGCCGGGTGGATTCGCCTTGAACCACACGGGTTCCGCGGCCTCGATCCGCACGATCACGGACCACGGGCGTAACCGCACCCGCATCGGCCCGGTCTCCCGGATCTCGAACCGGTCGAGTTGCTCCACCAGCCAGCCCATCGCCTCGCGGCGCCACACCGCGTGATCCCACGGCGTGCGCGCGTCGGGGTAGCTCCCGCGATCGACCTGCATCGGGATAGATAATCAGAGTTGTGGTCTATCGCGTGGGCATTTCCGGCTGGCGATACAAGCCCTGGCGCTCGGTCTACTACCCCGAGGGTCTGCCGCAGCGTGCGGAGCTGGAGTACGTGTCGCGGCGGCTCAACTCGGTCGAGCTGAACGGGTCGTTCTACTCGCTGCAGCGACCCTCGTCGTACCAGCGCTGGTACGACGAGACGCCGGACGACTTCGTGTTCGCGGTCAAGGGGCCGCGGTTCATCACGCATATGAAACGGCTCGCGGATACCGATGCGCCGCTGGCCAACTTCCTCGCCTCCGGACTGCTTGCGTTGGGCAACAAACTTGGTCCGGTGCTGTGGCAACTACCGGGCAACTTCCGGTACGACGGGCCGCGGCTCGCCGCGTTCTTCGAATCGTTGCCGCGGACAACCAGTGCTGCTCTGGAGTTGGCCAAGCAGCACGAGGATCGGATGCAGGATCGCGTATTCCTGGAAGTCCGCTCGGAGCAGCCGATCCGGTACGCGTTCGAGGTCCGGCATGACAGCTTCGAGAACGCCGAGTTCATCGACCTGCTCCGTGAGCACAACATTGCGCTGGTGTGCGCGGACACCGCGGGCAAGTGGCCGATGCTCGATGACGTGACCGCGGACTTCGTTTACGTGCGGCTGCACGGCGCTGACGAGCTCTACGTGAGTGGGTACGACTCCGCAGGGCTCGACCATTGGGCCGCCCGTGCGCGGACCTGGCATCAGGGCCGGACGCCGACCGGCGGCAAGACGGTGTCCCCGGACCGGCCGCCTCGGCATCGCCGCGATGTCTACGTCTACTTCGACAACGACGCGAAGGTCCGCTCGCCGTTCGACGCCGAGGCCCTGTCTCAACGCCTCGGACTCTAGAACAGCCGGACCTCGGCGGGCTCCTCCAGATCGAGGAGGAGTTGCTTGCGCTCCAGCCCGCCCGCGTAGCCGGTCAGTGAGCCGTTCTTGCCGACGACCCGGTGGCACGGGATGACGATCGAGAGCGGGTTCTGGCCGACCACCTTGCCGACGCGCTGGGCGTGATCCCCGACCTCGGCGGCAATCTCGCCGTACGTCGACGTTGCGCCGTACGGGATGTCGTTGAGGCGGTTCCAGACGCGCTGCTGGAACTCGTCGCCGGTGAGGGTGGTCTGGAGGTCGAAGGTGGTGCGCTCGCCGCTCAGGTACTCGTCGAGCTGGCGGGCCGCCTCGGACAGCACAGGGTCGGAGGTGACCCGCTCGCCGAGCGGCATCGGCTTCACCCAGTGATGGGGGAAGTAGACACCGGCCAACGCGTTGTCCGAGGCGACCAGCGTGAGCTCACCCAGCCGGGTGCTGACGATCATGTGCCTGTTCATGCCCATGGAACGCGCCAGCACCCGAAGGTGTGAGGGCTAGCTGTTCACACGCTCCCGAGTCCGCTGCCGGAACTCGCGCCCGATCTGCGTGACGTCTTCGTGCAGTACGTCGGTGGTGACAACGGCCGGTGTGCCGTCCGCCGGAGCGTGGATCGCCCAGGCGCCGCGCGGGTCGATCACGCCGGACTGGAGTCCGCCGTCCGGATTGGCCGGAACCGCGAGGCTGATCCAGCAGGTGTTGTTCACCGCAGTCCCGCGTGCCTGGACCGCGATGTGCTCGTGGTGTGTCACGCCCGCGGTCGAGTACGACACCAGTACGCCGTCCACACCGAGCCGGTCGTATTCGGTGAACAGTTCGGGGAACAGCACATCCAGCCCGAGCGCGAGCCCGAACCGGAAACCGTCCACGTCGAAGGTCACCGGGTCCTTGCCCGGGGTGTACATCCAGGTGATCTTCGTCGTCGACATCGTGCGCTCGTCGTACCGGGCAACGACCTTCCCCTGGTCGGAGACGACGTACATGCTGTTGTGCGGCCGCGCGTCGGGAAGCTGGTGGATGCTCGGGAGCACCGTCCAGACTCCCAGTTCGCCGGACAGTTCGGCGATGCTGTCAAGCTCTTCCTGCAGGACCTTCCAGTCGGCCTTGGTCCAGTCGGACGGGCCGATCTCGTCGGGGCCGAGCTCGGACATGATCTCCTTGCTCGGGAAGCAGAGCGCGCCTTCGGTGAAGTGCACCAGGCGGGCGCCGGCTGCGGCTGCCTGCCTCAGCAGTGAACGGACCTCGGCGCCGCTGGCGCGCAGCAGTGCGGGGTCGCTGGGGTCTCGGTGCACCGTCGACTGGGCGACGGCGAGCTTGAGAGTTTCCGGCATGTCTTCTCCTGATGGAGTCGGGCGGAAGTGCCGGAGGGCAGACGTGTAGGACTCGCCCGTCTTGGCGGCGCGGGCGCGCACCCGCCGCTTGAGATTCCGGTTCGCTGTCATCTGGCCTTCCGCATGCGCAGACTCGATCCTCCGGCGATCCCGTCCGCTGCAGTTGACCAGGACGAGCGGCCCGAGACCAGAAGTCCCTTTGCCCCCTGCGACGAGACCGGGCCGGAGCCGGTCAACGGAGGTGAGGCGCGGGCCGCGCCAGGCCCCAATCCTGTCCGATGCCGTGGGGCCCGGTCAAGCACGTCGGTAACGACACGTACTAGTCGCCTCGCCCGGGCAATTCGGGCGGCCGCCACGCCTGGGCCGGGGCCGCCACGGGCACCACTACGTGTCCTTACCCACCGTCGGCATAAAGTCGGAGGCGGACGTGGTTGGTGCTGGAGTCGGCTAAAAACTGTTGGGAGCCAAGGGTGAGCATTCGGGTCGGGTACAAGGCGTCGGCGGAGCAGTTCGGGCCGCGGGATCTGGTGGAGTACGCCGTTCGGGCCGAGGAGCTCGGGCTCGACAGCGTGACGGTGTCGGACCACTTCCTGCCGTGGCGGCACGAGGGCGGGCATGCGCCGTCCGCGCTGGCCTGGCTGGCGGCGGTGGGTGAGCGGACGAACCGGGTGCTGCTGGGGACATCGGTGCTGACGCCGACCTTCCGGTACAACCCGGCGGTAATCGCGCAGGCGTTCGCCACGATGGGTGTGCTGTACCCGGGCCGCGTGATGCTCGGCGTCGGGACCGGCGAGGCGCTCAACGAGATCGCCGTGTCGGGGCGCGAGTGGCCTGAGTTCAAGGAGCGGTACGCGCGGTTGCGGGAGGCCGTTCAGCTGATCCGCGACCTGTGGACGAAGGAGGGTGTCAGCTCCGAGGGTCCGTACTACAAGACCGTCGACGCGTTCATCTACGACCGTCCCGAGGTGCCTTTGAAGGTGTACGTCGCCGCCGGCGGACCGCTGGTCGCCAAGTACGCCGGTCGCGCGGGTGACGGGTTCATCGCGACCTCGGGTAAGGGCATGGAGCTGTACACCGAGAAGCTGATTCCGGCGGTCAAGGAAGGTGCTGAGGCGGCCGGGAAGAAGTTCGAGGACATCGACCGGATGCTCGAGGTGAAGGTCTCCTACGACCGCGACCCGGCGCTGGCGCTGGAGAACACGCGGTTCTGGGCGCCGTTGTCGCTGACCCCGGAGCAGAAGCACAGCGTGACGAGTGCGACCGAGATGGAGCGGCTGGCCGACGAGCTGCCGATCGAGCAGGTCGCGAAGCGCTGGATCGTCGCATCCGACCCGGAAGAGGTCGTGAAGCAGTTCCTGCCGTACCTGGAGGCGGGGTTCAACCACTTCGTCGTACACGGTCCTGGGCACGACCAGGAGCGCTTCCTGACCCAGTTCACCGAGGACGTTCTACCGCTGCTGCGCAAACTCGAGGGTTGAGGTCTGGCGTCGGGCACCACACAATCAAGCTGTGCCCGACACTCAGATAGTCCAGGACACCGACCCGCGCTGCGCCCAGCTCGAGGCGGCCGGGTACCGGGTCGTGGGCGAGTCCTGGGCCGCGCATCTCGCCGATCCCGACCGGGATCTGCTGGAGACTGCGGTCAGCCGGGCGACCGCGTCCGGGCTGACGTTGCGTGAGCTCGGCGCCGAGTCGGCCGAGGCGCTGCACAAGCTGGAGAAGGCCAACGAGTCGGACTATCCGGTCACGCCGGCCACCCATCGCATCGTCGGTGAACTCTCCGACATTCGCGGGCTGTGGCCGGAACACCGGGTCTTCGGGGCGTTCGACCGGTCCCGGCTGGTGGGTGCCACGGTGATCCGCCGGCACGAGGGCTCGGGCGACACCAGGTTCACGTCCGTGCTCGCGCCGTACCGGCGTCGCGGGGTCGGGCAGGCGGTGAAGGCCGCGTCCATCCTCGCCTTCCTGGACGTCGGCATCACGAGGTTCAGCACCGGCGGGGCGGCGATCAACGACGGCAGCCTGGGCGCGAACGAGGCTCTCGGGTACGTCGTCGACGAGCGCTGGCGTTCCTATCAGCTCTAGACGCTGATCGTGACCGGGCGGCTCGGCGGGGTCAGGGGGTCCGAGGCCAGGCGGGCGTGCCGCTCGACGTCGTACCGGGTGCCGTCGTACGCGAGGCGGTGCCGCTCGACGCCCTCGGCGAGGAAGCCGGCGCTGCCCGCGACACCGCAGGAGGCCGGGTTGCCGAGGCGGTGGCCGAGCTCGAGCCGGTACAGGCCGGCGTCGTGGTGGGCCCAGTCGGCGAGCGCGCGCAAGGCGTCCCGGGCGACGCCTTGGCCGCGGATCTCGGCGAGCGTCCAGTACCAGGTCCAGCCGACCTGGTGGCGGTCGATGTTGGTCACGCCGACACAGCCGACCGGGTGGTCGTCGGCATCGGCCACGGCGTACACATGCCCGTTGTCGAGGTCGGCGACCCGGCCGATCCAGTCCAGCGCGGTCGCCCGGTCCACGATCCCGCCCTGGTAGACCATGTCGGGATCCGAATGTGCCTGAGCCAGACGGAGCGCGTCCGCCGTCCGCCACCGCCGAAGATCGAGCCGCCCCAGCGCGTATCCCATCCACCGAATTTACCGCCGCGTCACTCCCCCGAAACATCCCCCGGCGCGCCGACCTTGAGCACCCCTCAACCATTCCGCGCGGGGAATTGTGATCGATGGGTGCCCAAAGTGCCGCCATCCGCCGTGAAGGCGACCTTGAGCACGGTTCGACCGTTCCGCGGGACGGCTTGTGGTTGATGCGTGCTCAAGGTGGGGTTCGGGCAGCACCTTGGGCACGGTTCGACCGTGGGGATGGGCGGATGGTGGTTGAGGGGTGCTCAAGGTGCCGCAGTTCGTTGCGGGGCGACTTTGGGCACGGTTCGATCAGTTCGGCGCGTGAGCTGTGGTTGGTGGGTGCTCAAGGTGGGGGTCGGGCAGCACCTTGGGCACGGTTCGACCGTTTCGGCGGGCGGATTGTGGTTGAGGGGTGCTCAAGGTGGGGGTTTGGC
>NZ_SMKA01000274.1 GCF_004348455.1 Kribbella albertanoniae | reverse complement strand
GGTGGGACGGGCCTGCGTTGGCTGACCTGCGGGGGTTTCCGTTCGGTGCGGCTGAGGGGCAGCGGTTGGACGAGTTTCAGCTTGAGTTGACTGTGTGCCGGCTTCGGGCAGAGCTGGAGTCCGGTATGCCGGTGGTGGATGAGTTGAGGCGGCTGGGTCGGGAGTATCCGGTGGATGAGGCGGCCGGGTGTCTACTCGCGTTGGCGCTCTATCGCACGGGTCGTCAGGCGGAAGCGATAACGGTTCTCAGTAGCCTCAGAGAGAACTTGGCGGCGGAGCTTGGGGTGCGCCCGCGGGCGAGCACGGTTGAGCTGGAGGTGCAGATCCTGCGGCAGGATCCTGGTTTGCTCCCGCCGTCGCTGCCGGTCGCAAGGACAGCATCGGTGCCTACAGCAACCGAGTTGCCGTTCGTACCAGGTTCGGCCAGCAGCTTGGTGGGCCGCGACGACGAACTGGAGCAGCTGCTGAGTCGGGTGGCGGAACCGGTTCTGCTGACCTTGGTCGGTGTGGCGGGTAGTGGGAAATCGCGGCTGGCGGTCGAGGTGGTCCGTGCGATCGCGAACCGGCCGACCTTCTTCGTTGAGCTGGCTCCTTTGCGCGGTGATGGCTCGGTTGCCGCCGCAGTGGCTGGCGTGACGGGTGCCGACTGGGAAGACGGCCGTCCGTTGGGTGCCATTGCGGAGAAAGCGGATGGGTCCGTCCTCGTGATCGACAACGCCGAGCACCTCGTCGATCAGGTGAGCGATGTGGTGTCCGGACTCCGCGGCCTGGCTCCGGACCTGACCGTGCTCGTCACGTCGCAACGGCCGCTCCAGCTGAGTGACGAAGAGCTGTATCCGGTGGATCCGCTGCCGATGGAGGCCGCGGTCTGCCTGTTCACCGAACGGGCCGCGCCGGGCTCGGTCCGCGCCGACGAGGCGCCCGACGTACTGGCGATCTGTACGGCGGTTGACGGGTTGCCGCTGGGGGTCGAACTGGCTGCCGGTCTCACCCGCACGCTCACCGTTCCGCAGTTGGCGTCGCGGATCACCGATCGGTTGCGTCTGCAGATGGCCGGCCGGCGTGATGGCGGTGCGCGGCATGCCACATTACGGGCGGCTCTGGACTGGGGATACGAGCTTCTCGATCCGCAGGAGCAGGCCGTACTGCGTCGGGTCGGGGTGTTCGCCGGTGGGTTCGAGCTGGAGGCCGCCGAGTACGTCGTACCGCGCGGTGTGGTGGCAGCTGTGGATGTCGCTCCCGTGCTGGTGAACCTGGTCGACCGGAGCCTGGTGACAGTTGTTGCCGACGGCAATGATGGACGCCGGTTCGCCTTGCTGGAGACGGTTCGTGACTACGCACTGACCCAATTGGAGGCGACCGATGAAGGTGACACTGCTCGGTCTCGGCAGCTGGGGTGGTGTTTGGCTCATACCAAGGAGCTGACGCGACGCGGCCAGGCCATGTCGTTCGACACGATCGGCTCGATCTTCGCCGAGTGGCCGAACCTGCGGGCCGCCCTGGAGTTCGCTCCGGGCACCCCGTACGTCGCTGATGGGCTGCGGCTGATGCTCGCGCTGAAGGTGGCGTTCGCGGGCCGCCGCTGGTTCCGCGAAGGCCGTCGTCATTTCGCGGCGCTGATCGATGCGCCAGGGGTCGAGCCGGCCGAACGCGCCGAGGCGCTCTGCCGCAGCGCGAGCTACGCGGTCGAGATGGGAGATCACGCGGACGCGGCGGAACTGCTCGGCCGAGCGGCCGACATCGCGGCCGCCGTCGGCGATGCCGAGCTCGACCTGACGGTTCGGTTCTACCAGGGCCGGAACGAGGTCCATCGCGGCCGGGTGACGAACGCGATCGCCATCTTCCGGGCGGGCGAGGAGGAGGCCCGCAACCTGGGATTGGAGAGTCGCGCGGCGTCGTTCTACAGCGCATTGGGTGCGGCGCTCGGGATGGCCGGCGATGCCCAAGGTGCGCTGGACCTGCTCACCAAGGATCTGGAGTACCTGCGGAGGGAAGGCCAAGAGGCGTGGTTCGCGATCGCGCTGCACGACATCGCCGCCGCGCTCGCCGATCTCGGCCGGACCGACGAGGCACTGCAGACCCTCGACGAATCCGACTCCTACGCTCACCGGCTGGAAGACAGGGACAGCCTGCCTCGCAACCAGATCCTCCGGGCCGCCGTCGCTCGGCGCCTGGACGAGCTCGACGAAGCCGAGGCATTGCTGCGCGACGCCCTGACCTATCCCGAGGTCACCTCGGACGTCTACCTCGACCTCGCCGAGGTGCTGATCGCCAAAGGAGAAACCACCGAGGCGAAAACGCACCTCGACAAGGCCTACGCCTCAACCTACGAGGGCGGAGTCATGTGGCTCGCGGCCCGAGCCGTCTCGGCAGCCATGGCCCTCGCCCTCGGCGAGCCCGGCGAGGCGCGCAAACTAGCCGAAGAGACCGCGATCCTGTACGCCGACGTCGGCTTCGGCCAAGTCCCGTACGTCGCCCTTCTGAGCAAGGTCCGCACAAGCGATTGATCGGTGCGGTCTGGTGTGGTGGGTTCATGATCATCCTGGCGCCTCGGTGGCGGCCGGTTGCGATGATTTTCACACTGGTTGGTGCAGGGCGGCGATGATGCCGTCGGCGAGGCCGCCTTGCCAGCAGGTGTAGTCGTGGCCACCGCAGTACTCGCGGAAGGAGACGGCGTGGCCGGCTGTCTGGAGGACGTCGTGGAAGCGGTGGTTGGCTTTGAGGAGATCGCCTTCCTCGCTGCCCGCCTCCAGGAAGAACTTGGTCAGGAAGAACTTGGTTGACCGCGCGATGGGTGCTTCGTAGGCAGCGATGACTGCCGCACCGGAGATTCCGCCGACGTCGTCACCCGGCCACCACAAGGCCGCTGACTGGCCGATCACCCAGCCGACCTGATCTGGCGCGACGGCGGCGACATGCGCAGCGGCCAATCCACCAAGGCTTTGGCCGGCGAGGACGGTCCGAGTCGGGTCGTCGGTGGCGGGGTGGGCGGTGCGCAGGTACGGCAACAGGTCACCGAGAACGAAGGCCACGAACTGATCGGGGTGGGTCAGGCTGCGGATCCGCTCCGGCCCGCGTTCGGCGGAACCGTTGATCGATTCGATCAGAACGGCAACGAACGGCGGTACGGCGTGATCGGCGACCAGGTTCGCGAAGGTGGTGCTGATGTCAGCGCGTAGCCAGGATGCCCCGTCGAAGGAGATCACGAGTGGTAGATCAGTGGGCGGTCGATCGGTGTCCGGGGTCCAGACATGGATGACCGAAGCACCCAATTCCACGCGGGTGAGCGATCCCCGCCGTACACCGGGTCGTTTGGCAACCCATGGCTGCGGCAAGGCGGCCGGAAGTTCGAGGATCGAGGCCGGTCCGGGATTGCCCCACACCGTGCCCGGTGGCAGGTGCGCCGGCGAGTTCGGGTCCGGCACCCCGGCCGCAAGGACCCGCAGCCATTGATCCCCTTCAGGGTTCGACCCCCGGAGCGAAAAATCACGAACAGGACAGAGCTGGTACGCCGTTCGTAGGTCGGAAGGCAGAGTCGACGTCCAGGTCCAGGTGCCGGCGGATCCGGGGTGCATCAGGAAGGGGGTGAGATCCCCGGCCTCCTGAGCGTCGTCGGTCAAGGCAACCGTTCTGACGAGGACGTCCAGAGCAGGGTGCGACGGGTCGGTCTCGGTCCAGCGCAGGGTGACTTCGTGACCAGGGATGAGGTTCTCCAGAGGTGGCATACCTCGTCGTAACATGAGACTGGCTGTTTCATCCATCGGATCGGCAGGGGTGGCAATGGATCGCAGATTCCTCGCTGTCGCCACCGAACTGCTGGACGAGGAAGGCTGGAGCGCGCTGAGTCTCGACCGCATCGCTGAGCGGGCCGGCGTCTCGCGCGCGACGGTTTGGCGGGCCGGGATCACCCGTACCAGCGTCGAACGGCTGCTGCGACTGAGGCTGGTCGCTGACTACCAAGAGCTGATGGGACAGACGACCGGCTCGGGTCTTGATCGCCTCATCCTGGCGCTCCGCGCACTCTGCGAGGTGGCCGAGCGGAATCTGCCGCTGCTGGCACACACCGACCTTGCGTTTCACGGGCCTGACCTGGAGGCGATCGGCGTCGAATTCGACTACTTCGCGCCCTGGCTCCAGATCCTCGCGCAAGCCGCCGCTGACGGTAGCTTGGCACCCGTCGACGACCCGCCACGATTCATCGTCGCCTTGACCGATTCCCTGATCCTTACCTACGTCCACCTACGCGCCCACCATGGCGACTACGGCTGGGACGCCGACCGCACAGCCGACCATCTGATCGACCTACTTACCCACGGCTTCGCTCCGCGGCCGCCCTGATCTTCGGCCGGCAACCGGACGCGGAATGTCCGGAATGGTGGGTACCGTGCCGATTATGGCTATCGCGATGTATCCCAGTTTTGTGATGGATTGTCCGGACCCGGCGGTGCTGGCGAGGTTCTACGGCGAGCTGCTCGGGTGGACGGTCAAGGCTGACGAGACCTGGGGAGAGATTCGCCCCGAGGATGGCAGCAACGTCATCTGCTTCCAGCCGGTGAAGGACTTCAAGGCTCCGGTCTGGCCGAGTCAGGACGTGCCGCAGCAGATGCACCTCGACGTGATGGTGCAGGACCTCGATGCGGCCGAGCCCGAAGTGCTGAAGCTCGGCGCCACGAAACCTGAACACCAGCCAGGTACGACGTTCCGCGTGTTCCTGGATCCGGCCGGGCACCCGTTCTGTCTCTGCGTCGACTAGGTCAGGACGCGAAGCCGACGGAACATCTCGCGTCGGACGCTGCGATACCCGATCTCGAGGGCTCGGTGGCCATCCAGTGGAAGCCTTGTGTCGTGCTGGGCGATTCGGCAGCCTGGGGGAGTACCTCCCACCATCCAGCAGGAGGGCGCATGGGATTCGGGCAGCGGCTACTCGGCAGTCGCCACGGCCATGCCGAGGACGGCAGCGGTGGTCAGATCGAGCACGCACGCCGCTACGAGTGGTGGGCGGCTGTCGGCTTCGCCGGTCAGCGACCACGCGTGTACGACGGACTTGTCCGCCTGAGCGGTGCTCGGCCTGGTGACCGGGTTCTCGATGTGGGGTGCGGCACCGGGTATCTCACCGGACGGGCCGCCCGCGTGGTCGGTGTGTCCGGGCAGGTCGAGGGTATCGATCCGTCGCCGGAGGTGGTTGCCTATGCCAACGATCGTGCGGCACCGAATACGGCGTACCGGCTGGCCGGCGCGGAGCGGTTGCCGTACGAGGACGGGACCTTCGACGTGGTCCTGTCCAGCCTCGCGGTCCACCACGTCCCGACCGCGCAGCGCAGCGACGCGTTTGCCGAGATGTACCGGGTGCTCAAGCCGGGCGGCAGCTTGCTTGTTGCTGACTTCCGTCCGCCGTCGAACCGGTTCCTGAACCTCATCATCGGTGGGCTCAGCGGTCACGCGATGCAGCACAACCCGATCGACCAACTGCCGGTGCTCGCCGCCGATGCCGGGTTCGAGATCGTCGGCACCGGTAATCGGCGCCCGATGCTCTCCTTCGTCCGCGCACAGAAGCCGCACAAGCCTCACACGTCCCGCGAGGACTGAACCCTCAGACGCGTTCGGCGAACTGCCAAACTCGGTTCAGCGCATCATCGGTCAGTACGTCGGCCGGCGGGCCCTCGCTCAACAGTTGACCGTCGTGCAGCAGCAGGCAATGGTCGGTACGGCGGGCTGCCGCCAGGTCATGGGTTGCCTGGACCACGGTGACACCGTTCGTGGTCACCTCATCGAGTACCTCGGTGATCGCCTGCCGGGCGGACGCGTCGAGGCCGGTGGTCGGTTCGTCAAGCAGGAGCAGGTCAGCTTCCTGCGCCAGACCTTGTGCCACCAGGGCACGTTGCCGCTGTCCTCCTGACAGCTCACCCAGCTGCCGACCGGCGAGATCGGCGATCCCCAGCCGCTCCATCCAGGAGTCGACCACCGACCGGTCGTGCGCGGTCAGACGCCGCCACAGTCCGCGTTCTGCCCAGCGGCCCATCGACACGGTCTCCCGGACGGTGAGCGGGAAAGTATCGGCGATAGCGCTGCGCTGTACGACGAAAGCCGGTCGGCCCTTGGTGCGATGAACGATCGTGCCGGCCGTCGCCGGGATCACGCCGGAGAGCACCCCGAGCAGCGTGGATTTCCCGGATCCGTTGGCCCCGACCACCGCCGTCGTACCGAACGCCGGGATCTGGGCAGCGAAGCCGGACAGGACCAGCCGGCCCGGGTACCCAGCCGCCACCGCGCTGAGTGTGACCTGTGACGCTGCCATGAGACTCCTTTTGAATTGATAATCATTTTCATTATAGGGTCCTCGGCATGGACTGGTTGACTGCACCCTTCGAGGTGACATTCGTTCAGCGGGCCCTGTGGGGCGGCATCCTGGTGTCGCTGATCTGTGCACTCGCCGGCACCTGGGTCGTCCTGCGGGGGATGGCTTTTCTCGGCGACGCGATGGCCCACGGCATGCTTCCGGGCGTCGCGCTGGCCTCACTTTTGGGCGGGAATCTGCTGATCGGCGCTGCCCTCAGCGCGACTGCGATGGCGCTCGGCGTCACGGCGGCAGCGCGTACGGCGCGGCTGTCGCAGGACACCGGGATCGGCCTGCTGTTCGTCGGAATGCTCTCGCTGGGCGTGATCATCGTCTCGAGATCGCAGTCCTTCGCCGTCGACCTGACCGGCTTCCTGTTCGGCGACGTGCTCGCCGTACGGAACACGCACCTGACGCAGCTCGCCGTCGCGCTGGTCCTGGCCCTCATCGTGTCCGTGGTCGGACATCGGGCCTTCGTTGCACTCGCGTTCGATGAACGCAAAGCCGAGACCCTCGGCCTGCATCCGCGGCTCGCGCAGATCGCCTTGCTGGGACTGCTCACCCTCGCGATCGTCGCGTCGTTCCACGTGGTCGGGACGCTGCTCGTCTTCGGTCTGCTGATCGCACCGCCGGCGGCGGCCCTGCCGTGGGCCCGGCGAATTCCCTTGATCATGGTCGGCGCCGCCTGCTTCGGCATCAGCGCGACCTTCCTCGGCCTACTGCTGTCCTGGCACCTGGCCACCGCGGCCGGCGCGACCATCGCCGCCGTCGCCGTACTGCAGTTCCTGCTGTCGACCATCGCCGCGAGCATCCGCAATCGCCTGCGGACGGAACCGTTGGTTGGCCATCGATTGGAATACGGACACCCGTCATGAGACTCAAAACCATCTCTGTCGTCCTCACCGCCGTTCTACTCGCGACCGGCTGCCAGCGCGGCAGCGACGCCAAGGCAGAAGCACCCCATGGGTACGTCGAAGGTGCCGAGGAAACTGCCGAACAGCAGTCGCGTCTGGTGCTCGCGGATGCCGGCACCGGCGCCGTACAAATCCTCGACCTGATCACCGAAAAGGTGAGCCCGGCAGGGAAGGTCGGCAACGTTCGCGAGCTGGCCACCGACGGCAGATTCGCCTTCCTGGGCAGCGATACCGGCGCGCATGTCGTCGACAGCGGCGCTTGGATGGTGGACCACGGAGACCACGTGCACTATTACCGCGCGAAGATCCGCACGGCCGGCGATATTCAAGGCAAGCGGCCGCGGCACATCCACAGCGACCCGGCGATCACTGCGGTCAGCTTCCAGGACGGAAGCGTCCGTGTGTACGACCGAACCAAGCTGGAGGCCGGCGCCGTCGACGAAGGCCGATCGCTCGGCAGCGGTACGCAGCCCGTTCCCGTTATCCCTTACCAGGAACACCTCCTGGTTCCCGGGACCGGTAGCCGACAGGACGTCGTCGAGGTTCGGGACCGCCATGGCGCGGTGAAGGCGTCGCTCGAACAAACCTGCCCGCAGGTCCGCGGCGAGGCGGTCACCCGACGCGGCGTGGTCTTCGGCTGCTCCGATGGCGCGCTGCTCGTCACCGCAAAGGACGGCAAGTTCACCGGCGAGAAGATCCCGTACGGCGGTCCGGTGGCCGACCGCGATCGGCCGACCGACTTCCGGCACCGAGTCGGCAGCACCACGCTCACGGCCAAGGCCGGCAGCAACGCGGTCTGGGTTCTCGATGTCACCAAGCGGAGCTGGAAGCGCGTGCAGACCGGACCTGTCATTGCCGTGAACACCGCGGGCGAGGGTGCGCCACTACTCGCGCTCACGGCGAACGGCGTACTGAAGGGTTATGACGTGGCGACCGGAAAGCAGACCGCAGCCACCAAGCCGCTGTCGGGCCCGGGCCGGAAGGTCGGCCCGCAGGCCGTGATCGAAGTCGACACCAGCCGTGCGTACGTGAACGACTCCGCGGCCCGCAAGGTCTACGAGATCGACTACAACGACGACCTCCGGCTGGCCCGGACCTTCCCCCTCGACTTCGCGCCGAGCCTGATGGTGGAGACCGGACGATGAGACGCCGTACGATCGCGGTTTTCGCTGCATTGAGCTGTGTGCTGGTGGGCCTGACGGCTTGCGGGCCCGGTGGGTCCGGGCGTCCCAGCGTGGTCGTCACCACGAACATCCTGGGCGACATCACCCGCAACATCGTCGGCGATCAGGCCGAGGTCACCGTGCTGATGGAGGCGAACGCCGATCCGCACTCGTTCGGGGTCTCGGCGCAGCAGGCGGCCAGGCTCGAGCAGGCCGATCTCGTTGTGTACAACGGACTTGGGCTCGAGGAGAACGTGCTGCGGCATGTCGAGGCGGCGGGGGAGTCCGGTGTCGCGACCTTCGCGGCCGGCGACGCCGTCGACCCGATCGCCTACACGTCGGGCGACACGGCCGGCAAGCCCGATCCGCACTTCTGGACTGATCCGGACCGCATGGCCAAGGCGGTCGGCCTGCTCGCCGACCAGGTCGTGAAGAACGTCGACGGCGTTGACGAGACCACGATCCGGGCGAATGCGGACCGCTACCGGACCGAGCTGCAGGAACTCACCACCTGGATGGAGAAGAGCTTCGCCCGGATCCCGGCCGGCCAACGCAACCTGGTGACCAACCACCACGTCTTCGGCTACCTGTCGCAGCGCTTCGGGTTCAAGGTCATCGGCGCCGTCATCCCCAGCGGTACGACGCTCGCCTCGCCCAGCGCGTCCGATCTCCGATCGCTCGTGACAGCGATCGAACAGGCCGGCGTCCGCGCGATCTTCGCCGACTCCTCCCAGCCCGACCGGCTCGCCCAGGTCCTCAAACGCGAGAGCAAGGTCGAGGTGAAGGTCGTTCCGCTGTTCTCGGAATCCCTCACCGAGCCGGACCAAGGCGCTGCCACCTATCTGCAGATGATGCGCGCCAACACCACAGCGATCTCCGACGGCCTGTCCGTCGCCCCCTGATACCGCTCGAACAACAAGGAAAGGCCCCATGAAGAAGAACCCACTTCGGCCCCGCCCGCTGACCGGAATTGCCGCCGTACTGACCGCCTCCATCGCTCTCACGGCCTGCGGCTCGGACGCGAAATCAGCCGGTACGCCGAGCAATGCGGCGAGCGCCGTCAAGGATCCGATCGTGACGACGTACGACGGTGGTCTCTACGTCCTGGACGGTGAGTCGCTGAAGGTTGCCAAGGACATCCCACTGGACGGATTTCTCCGGATCAACCCGGCCGGCAACGACCGTCACCTGATGGTCTCCACCGGGACCGGCTTCCGGGTCCTGGATGCGTTGAGCCCGGAGCTGACCTCGGTCGAGTTCAAGGGATCCAAGCCGGGACACGTGGTCCGGCACGCCGGCCGGACGGTGCTCTTCGCCGACGGCACCGGCGAGGTCACGATCCTCGACTCGAAGACGGTCGGCGATGCCAAGGCCGCCACCCGGACCTACAAGTCCGCTACGCCGCACCACGGTGTCGCGATCGAGCTGGAGAACGGTGAGCTGGTCACGACGCTGGGGACTGAGGAGAAGCGGGTCGGCATCGTCGTACTGGACAAGGACCGCAAGGAGATCGCTCGCAACGAGAGCTGCCCCGGCGTCCACGGTGAGGCGACTGCCAAGGACGAGGTCGTGGTCATTGGCTGCCAGGACGGCGTACTGATCTACAAGGGTGGCGTGATCACCAAGGTGAAGAGCCCCACCGAGTACGGGCGGATCGGCAACCAGGCCGGGTCCGACACCTCCCGGATCGTGCTGGGCGACTACAAGAAGGACGCCGACGCGGAGCTCGAGCGTCCCGAGCAGATCTCGCTGATCAACACCGAGACCGGCACGCTGAAGCTGGTCGGGATCGGCACCAGCTACACGTTCCGTTCGCTGGGTCGTGGCCCGCAGGGTGAGGCTCTGGTGCTGGGCACCAACGGCAAGATCCACGTGATCGACCCCGAGGCGGGCAAGGTCACCAAGACCATTCCGGTGATCGAGAAGAAGTGGACGGAGCCGCTGGAATGGCAGGAGGCCCGGCCGGCGCTCTTCGTCCGTGGCGGGACCGCGTTCGTCTCCGACCCGGCGACGAAGAACCTGCACGCGGTCGACATCGCGTCCGGGAAGGTGCTCGTCACGTCACCGTTGCCGAAGGCCCCTAACGAGCTCAGCGGTATTCAGCACTGACCTTGCAGTAAACCTACTCTAGTGAAAGCGATCCCGATGGTGCCCGAACTGAGCTCGCCGCCTTCTCCTGTACGTCGTCCTCGCGGCGAGCCGGTTCCGGTCACCGTGCTGTCCGGTTTCCTCGGGGCGGGGAAGACCACCTTGCTGAATCACGTGCTTGCCAACCGGGAGGGCCGGCGGGTCGCGGTGATCGTCAACGACATGAGCGAGGTGAACATCGACGCCGCCCTGATCGCCGGTCAGGGACGGCTCGACCGGACCGAGGAGCGCCTGGTCGAGCTGACCAACGGCTGCATCTGCTGCACGCTCCGCGAGGACCTGCTGGCGAGTGTGGCGGAGCTGGCCGCGGACGGCCGCTTCGACTCGATCCTGATCGAGTCCACCGGCATCTCGGAACCGATGCCGGTGGCCGCGACCTTCGAGTGGGAGTTCGAGGACGGCAGCAGCCTGTCCGACCAGGCCCGGCTCGACACGATGGTGACCGTTGTCGACGCCAGCGGGTTCCTGCGGGAGCTGGCGGTTGGTGATCGGTTGATCGAGCGCGGCCTGGCAACTGCGCCGGAGGACGAGCGCAGCATCTCGGATCTGCTGGTTGATCAGGTCGAGTTCGCTGACGTTCTCGTGATCAGCAAGGCGGATCTGGTGTCGGCCGACGAACTTGGCCGGCTGGAAGGGGTGCTGCGCAAGTTCAACCCGTCGGCCCGGCTGATCTACGGCCGGTACGGCGACATCCCGATCGCCGAGGTGCTCGACACCCATCGGTACGACCCGGTGATGGCGGCTCAGTCGCCGGGCTGGATCGCTGAGCTGGAAGGCGGTCACACTCCAGAGACCGAGGAGTACGGGATCCGGTCGGTTACCTATCGGTCGTCGCGGCCGTTTCATCCGGAACGCCTGATGGACGCGCTCGCGGACTGGGAGGGAGTGCTGCGCAGCAAGGGATTCTGCTGGATCGCCAGCAGGCCCGACGTACTGGCCGTCTGGTCGCAGGCCGGGCCGAACCTCACCATCGAGCCTGGGCAGAAGCTTGCTCCGGACGAAGCGCCCGGTCAGGAGCTCGTGTTCATCGGCGTCGACCTCGACCTGGAGGAACCGGCCCGGCGACTCGGCCCTGCCTTGCTGACCGACGTCGAGCTCGCCCTGGGCCCGGCTGGCTGGGCGGGTTTCGAGGACCCGCTGCCGGACTGGGAGCTCGACGACCACGCCGGCCATCAGCATTAATCGATTGACCGAGCTGCAGGGGTGCTGATCTGCTGGGGGCAGGTGCGCCGGACCAGCCGGCGCGGACCGGAAGGAGGAAGCCATGTCTGTTCTGTCCAGCAGCTTCGCTCTGAAAGGTTCTTCGGTTTGGTATTCGCACGTTCGTTCAGCTGTGAGCATTGCGGCGTAGAAGTCTCGCTCGACGCTCCCGGCACCACCCATCGCAACCACTGCCCCAGCTGCCTGTGGTCCCGCCACCTGGACCGCAACGTCCCGGGCGACCGCAAGGCCGACTGCGCCGGCGGCATGGAACCGATCGCAGTCACAGTCCGCGGCGAAGGCCGCTGGGTCCTCATCCACAGATGCACCAACTGCGGCCGCCTCCGCCTCAACAAAACAGCAGGCGACGACAACGTCCTGCTGCTGATGCGCCTCGCCGCCCTACCCCTCACCATGCCCTTCCTCCCCTTCGCCCCCGAACCGGACCCAGAGCCCAACGGCCACACCCCTACCCGCAAGCCAAGAGCCCGCAAAGCCAAGACCTAACAGCCGCCCGCCCCCGCGAGTGGGTCGGTGGCGATCATCGGAGTCGTGCTGCCGAATAGAGCCTGTAGCGAAATGGCGTTTTGCCGGCCGGGGCATCGAATCTGTCGGGCTGGTCGGGCTGGGTGGCCCCGGGGTCAGGTTGCTGGGTGGAGGGTGTGGTTGTGGAGTTTGAGGAGGTTGACCAC
>NZ_SMKA01000273.1 GCF_004348455.1 Kribbella albertanoniae | reverse complement strand
CACTGGGAGTCCTTGCCTACGAGGGGAAATCACTATCATGCGCGTTCGTTCTCAGTTGGTTCGTCGGGTTGCTGCCACTGCTGCCGGGCTTGGTCTTGCGGCCGGTGCGGTGGTCGGGATCGTCGGCGCCACGGCCGCCAACGCCGAGACCAAGAGCACCACGGTCACCGCCTCCACCGCCGCGGTCAAGAAGACCGTCACCATCGACGGCAGCGACTGGATCGTGCCGGCCGGGTCCAAGGTCCGCTACTTCGGCAAGACCACCGGTATCGCCAAGAACACCAAGGTTCAGGTCCAGCGCCTCGAGGGCAAGAAGTGGGTCAACTTCCCCGCGACCACCAAGGTCACCTCGAAGGGCACCTACTCGGTCTACGTGCAGACCTCCCGCGTCGGCAAGCACCAGTTCCGCGTAGCAGTCGCCGGCCTCGTCACCAAGCAGCAGCACCTCGAGATCACCAAGAAGTGACCCCACCCGCAGCGCCCGAGTCCCCCACGGACTTCGGGCGCTGTTCGCGTTACGGGCACAACCACGCCGTGTACCCAGCTCTCCGCCAACACCTTCGCCAGCAACAGATCCGGAGACCCAGTCAGGTACGGCGTCTCCTCCGGATCACGAACCGTGGCAGTCACCGGCGCGCCGAGCAACCCCCACGGGTGAATCGCATTCCCCAGCAGCCCATCCAGCCGCAGGTCGGCGTACTCAGCCTCCCACCACACCGCGACCGTCCGCTGCCAGAGCGAGCCTGCCGCGGCCGCCCGCCACTGAACCCAGTGTTCGAATCGGCGTCGAGTGGAAGGACCTTGCTGCTGGACAACGTTTGCCAGCGGCACGGTGCGTACAGTCGAGTGCTGTCAGCAGAGTGGATCCACTCGCGGTGCGGCCGGCGCGACTGGATCACCTGGGTCCGCGGTTCAGGCTCGCCAGGCGCCGAGCATTGTTTCGTAGCGCCGGACGTAGCTGACGTCGCTAGGCGCAGCGAGGTGGTTGGTGATGCCGGTCTGTACGGCGGGCCAACGGAGGTCGTGCATCAAGTAGGAGATGAGCTCGGTAGTACCGGCATGCACGGGGTTGAGGAGTGCGATGAGCTCGGACTCGAACCGCGGACGGTGGGCGGGATGTTGGTGGATAAGACGGAGGACGCGCTCCATCCCCGTTTCGAGGACCGCCTCGTCGACCAGGGTTTCGGTGCTGGTTTGCCGGATCGTTCTGACAAGTGCACGAAGGGCAGTCAGTGGGTCTCGGCGGGCAGCCTGTACAGCGGTCAAGCGCTGGGTTGCTGTGGATCTGACGCGGTTCGTGCGGGCGTGGGTGGCCAGCGCCTCGAGGACGGTGGGCTCGAAGGTCGCGATGACCACTCGGCGTTGGAGCCAGTCGGTCCAGGTGCGGAGACCGTCGATGACCGCATGGTGCGGGACGGTCTCGAACGGCTCGAGGGTCTCGAGGTCCGCGAGCCGTTGGGTGGGCAGTGCGCGGTGCTCCGGAGCTAGAAGGTCCACCCAGGTGGCGCGGTCGTTCGGGTGATTCTCCATGGCAGCCAGGACGACGCAGACAGCGAGGCTCGGATCAGGCTCTGAGCGGATTGCCTGACGAAGCGATTCCAGGTCGTCTCCGAAGATGGCCTTCTGATAGATCCGCCAGCGAACATGCTCGTCCGAGACGTCCGCCGCGGGCATGCCTGCGAATTCCGCCAACCTTCCCCAGGGGCCCGGCGGATCGTCGTCGCACTTGACCAGGACGCTTTCGTACGAGCCGTCTTTCACGAGGTCGCGGACGGCGGCGACGATCGAATCGAGGCCCGGTTCACGGACGATGAGGTCGTCGACTCCCGCGAAGTACGAGCCTTCGCCGGTGGTACGTCGGCGGTCCAGGAGGCGGCGTACTTCGTCGACGGTGAGGATCGTCGCGGCCCAGGTGCCTTTGCCGGGGACCTCGAGGAAGGCATCGATGTTGCAGACCTGGTCGAGGGGTTCGCCGGGGTCGAGGAGCAGGCGGAGGACGAAGGCCGGGTCGGTGAAGACGTGGTACGGCGGCTCTTCGGTCCAGCCCATGGTCAACTACCTCCGTTCAGGTTGCGACGGCAAAGTCGTCTGCGATCTGCTCATTGAGCTCCGGGGAATCCCAGTTGTCGGACCAGTCGATGCGGCCGGCGAGTGACCCTCGTCCGGTGCGCCGAGGGCGGTTCGCCTCGTGAACGTTGTCCTGCACAGGAATGGCCGCTACCGGGTGACTGAGGTGGGGAGGATTCGGGCGCCGGGGACGGGGGCTTCGGCTTGGCGGACCATGCGGCAGAGGCCGGATTCGGCTAGTTCTACGGCTAGGTCTACGGCGGAGCGGGAGTCTGCGGCGAGGAAGAGGCAGGTGGGGCCGGAGCCGGAGATCATGGCGGCCAGGGCGCCTTGGTCGAGGCCGAACTGGAGGGTGTCGCCGAGTTCGGGGCGGAGGGAGAGGGCTGCTGCCTGGAGGTCGTTGCTGAGGGCAATGGCGAGGGCTTCGGGGCGGCCGGAGAGGAGGGCGGACATGAGTTCGGGGCGGACCTGGGGTGGTTCGACGCGGCGGATCGGGCGGAGGCGGTCGAGCTCGGCATAGACCGCGGGGGTGGACAGGCCGCCGTCGGCGATCGCGAAGACCCAGTGGAAGACGCCGCGGGACATCACTTCGGTGACCTGCTCGCCTCGGCCGCGGCCGAGGGCGGTGTGGCCGACGAGGCAGAACGGTACGTCGCTGCCCAGCTCGGCCGCGAGTCCTTGCAGTTCGGTCTGGGACAGCTGCAGGCCCCACAGGCGGTTGCAGGCCACCAAGGTCGCCGCGGCATCGGTCGAGCCGCCGGCCATGCCGCCCGCGACCGGGATGGTCTTGCGGATGGTCAGTTCGACACCTTCTTCGACGTCGTACTCCGCCTGCAGCAGGCGCGCCGCCCGGACCGCGAGGTTGGTGTCGTCGGTCGGCACCTCGTCCGCGAAGTCACCGTTGATCTCGACCGAGATCGCGGGGTCGTCCTCCCGCAGTACGGCGGTCACGTCGTCGTACAGCGCCACGGCCTGGTAGACCGTGGCCACCGGGTGGAAGCCGTCCGGCAACGGCGGACCGACCGACAGACCCAGGTTGATCTTGGCCGGCGCCCGCACCGTGACCTCAGCAGAAGGTGGCACGGGCACAGGCTAGTGCCTCAGGCAGGCGAGACGGAGTGACGTGCGCCGGCCAGGGCGGCGAACTCGGCGATTCCGAGCATCTCGCCACGCAGGCCCGGGTCGATGCCTGTGATGCGGAACACCTCGTCGAGCTGGGCGCGGTCGGGCAGCCAGCGGGCCAGCGCCGAGCGGACCGTCTTGCGGCGCTGCGAGAAGGCTCCCTCGATCACCGCGAACACCTCTTCCCGCGACGCAATCGTCTCCGGGGGCTCACGGCGCGCGAAGGCGACCAGCCCGGAGTCGACGTTCGGGGCGGGCCAGAACACGTTCCGCCCGACCGGACCCGCGCGCCGCACTTCGGCGTACCAGGCTGCCTTTGCGGACGGTACGCCGTACGTGCGCGAACCGGGCGGGGCCGCGAGCCGGTCGGCGACCTCGGACTGGACCATCACCAGCCCGTGCCGCAGCGACGGTGAGACCTGCAGGAGGTGCAACAGGACCGGTACGGCGACGTTGTACGGAAGGTTGGCCACGCAAGCCGTCGGCGAACCGATCTCGGCCGGGGTGACCGTCATCGCGTCCGCCTCGACCACGGTGAAGGCAGCAGCTTGATCGGGCGCGTACGTCGCGATGGTCGACGGCAGCGCGGTTGCGAGCACCGGGTCGATCTCGACCGCGGTCACCCGGTGGCCCTCGGCAAGTAATGCCAGCGTCAGCGACCCGAGCCCCGGCCCGACCTCCAGCACGGTCTCGCCGTCGGCGGACAGGTCAGCGGCCCGAACGATCCGGCGGACGGTGTTCGGGTCGATGACGAAGTTCTGGCCGCGCTGCTTGGTCGGGCGGACGCCGAGCGCGGCGGCCAGTGAACGCACTTCCGCCGGACCGAGGAGTCTCGGTCCGGCGGAAGTGGATGAATCAGACGAGGTCACCTCGTCAGTGTTGCAGCTCAGGCCCGCTTGCCGCAGACCGGCCAGTCGGCGTAGCTACCGCGCGCCGCGCGAACCTTCTCGGCGATCGCGATCTGCTGAGCCTTGCTCGCCAGGTGCGCGTTGGCCGCGTAGGTCCGGCCACCGTAGGCGGCCCAGGTGCCGCTGCTGAACTGCAGACCACCGTAGTAACCGTTACCGGTGTTCGAGGCCCAGTTACCACCGGACTCGCACTCCGCGATCCGGTCCCAGACGCCGGTGTTACCGCTGGGGGGCGGCTCCGGAGCCTCAGGCTTCGGCTTGGTACCGACCGTGACCTGCTCGTCGACGGCCTCGGTGAGCACCTTGCTGGTCACGACCTTGGTGGCGCTGAGCTTGCCGTCCAGGTACGTGTACAGGTAGGTGACGCTCTTCGAACCGGCCTTGCCCGGCGCGGTGACCTTCTTGGTGCCTTCGGTCAGCGTGGCGGACTCGGTCTTGTCACTGCCATAGGCGATCTTCTCGCTCTTGGTGACCCGCTTGAGGTCGACCTTGACGAAGCCGATCGTGTTCACACCCGACTTGAGCACCGTGGCCGGTGCCGGGGTGATCTTGTCGTCCTTGTCCCACGCGATCTTGGCGGCGGTCAGGGCCTCACCGACGGTCGTTACCATCAGCTTCGAGGTCGCTGCCTTGCCCTGCCGGACGATCGACACGGTCTTCGGGGTCTTGACGACCAGGTCCAGTCCCTCGCGCCCGATCGGCGCGCTGCGGCTGGTGGAGAAGAACGCCGAGCTGTCGTATCGCAGACCCAGATCGGCGAGTGCCTCGGTGACGGTGTCGGCCGTGGTCCAGAAGGCCTTCTTGACGCCGTCGGCGTTCACGGTCAGCTGGCGGCCGTACTGCACCGCGATCTCCTGGCCGTCCTGCAGCTTCGTGTTCATCGCCGGGGCAACCACGTCGTGGTCACCGACCTGAACTTTCTCGGCCTTGAGGGCGTCGGAGACGGTGGAGCCGAAGGTGTGGACCTTCTGCACCTGGCCGTCGATGGAGAGAGTGACCGTCTTGCTCTTCGCGGCGTAGGCGACAGAGCCACCGATAACGGCGAACGCTGCTGTCGCGCCGACTGCCGCGATGATGGACTTACGCACTAAAGCTCCCAGGTAGGGCTACCCGGGCACGAGGTGGGACAGCACAGGCACCGGCAGCGATGTCCGGACTGGAGGTCCGGCTACCACGGTCGACGCCGAGGGGCGTGCTGTCCGGCATCTTCCCCGATCCCGGCCAACATCACGGGACCATAACGAAGAAGTCGCGGTAACGCCAATCCTCTGGTCGGCGAGTCGCAAAAAGGTGTAATGGAGCCACTACACCCCGTGATTCCCCCACTGCCCCCGATGCACCACTTCGGCCGTCGTACGGCGCCCTCTTCTCAGCGATGGCGACCGCTTGTCCGGGGCCCGGTAGCCGACCGACATCAGGCCGATCAGGTCGAAGCCGGCAGGCACGCCGAACTCGGCCAGCAAGGCCGGCACAGTCTCGGCCGGAGGCCCGAAAAAGCATGCTCCCAAGCCTTCGTCGACCACTGTCTGCAGCATCAGGAGTGACGCCATGCCGGTGTCGACATACCAGTACGGCGCCGTCCAGCGGGCCTCGTCGCGGTCCGTCCAGCCCTTGTCGGATTCGGTGTACCGATCGAGGTACGCGTCCTTGTGCGCGAAGGCCAGAATCAGCAGCGGCGCTCGGCGCAGCCCTGTGATCCATTCCACATACTTCGGATCCGGGTCCTTGGCCGTGATGTTCCAGTACCGATCACGGTCGGCACCCTCCAAAGTCAGGAACGCCCAGCCCTGGGTGAACCCGCCGGAAGGGGCCCTGAGACCGTTTTCCAGGATCCGCTCGCGGATTTCGTCCGGGACCGGCCGGTCGGCGTCGTAGTTCCGCACCATCCGGCGCCGCCGGACCACCTCACTGAACTCCATCTACCAGGTCCCTCCGAACGCCCGATCGGCGTTCTTGTTGAGCGCATCGCACAACTCGGCGACCGAGATGTTCAGGGTGCCGGCCATCTTCCGGACCGTGTGCGGGATCAGGTACGACGCGTTCGGCTGCCCGCGGTGCGGAGACGGCGTCAGGTACGGCGCGTCGGTCTCGACCAGCACGTGGTCGAGCGGTGTCACGGCGAGCGCGTTGCGCAGCGAGTTGGCGTTCTTGAAGGTGACGACCCCGGCGAAACTCAGGAACGCGCCGCGGTTGACACACTCCCGCGCGAACTCGGTGTCACCCGAAAAACAGTGCATGACAAGGCGATCCGGGACACCTTCGCGGTCCAGGATCTTGAGGATGTCGTCGTGCGCGTCGCGGTCGTGGATCATCAACGTCTTGCCGAGCCGCTTGGCCATTTCGATGTGCGCGGCAAACGATTCGTGCTGTGCGGCGCGACCGTCCTCGCCGGTCCGGAAGTAGTCGAGACCGGTCTCACCGATCACCCGGACCTTCGGTGAACTCTGGGCGAGCCGCTCGATCTCGGCGAGCGCGCTGTCGAGCTCACCGGCCGCCTTCAGCTTCGGCGCCTCGTTCGGATGCAGCGAGACACCGGCGATCAGATTCGGATATTGCGTCGCCGCCTCGACCGCCCACGCCGAGCCCGGCAGATCGCAACCGACCTGCACGATCCGCGTGACACCCACCGAGGCGGCGAGCTTGATCGCCTCGGCCGGGCTCAACCAGGCCCCGTCCTCACCATCGGCGATGTCCAGATGGCAGTGCGCGTCGACCACGCTCATCGGCAGCGGATCCGGCACCGCCGGCCTGGTCCGGTCCCGCGATCGCCCGTCCTCACTGACCGCCGCGCGCTCCCGCGTCGGCCGTTCGACCTCCACACCATCTGCACCCATGCGGCCTAGATTACTTCGGCAGCGCTCTTCACTTTGCCGAGCAGTGTGGTCCACATGCCAGTCGAGTGCTCAGCCTCTTCTGGGCTCCCGTTGTTGTCCTGGGTCAACGTCAGATGGGTCGATCCATCCAGCGTCCAGGTCAGCGTGTGGTAGTTCTCCGGTACGTCGTCCTGTCCGGTCAGCGGGCTGAAGTGGGTGAACCGCAGCAGCCGCCCGGGGTCGACCTCGAGGACCTCCCCCTTGTCCTGGAACGGCTTCCCTTCCCACTCGCCGGTCCAGGTGATCGGGCTACCGACCACCCAGTCCGTCTCCACCTCCGCCCCGAACCACAGCTCCTTCAGCTGCTCCGGATCGGTCAGTACCGCCCAGACCCGCTCCGGAGTCGCCTCGATGTCGATCTCAGCTCGTGCCAGATAGTCAGTCATGCCTCGACCGTACGACTGAATCTGTCAGTCGCGCTTGTACAAACGCGCCAATTCCTCCTCGACGATCTCCGGGCCGAGCTTGCTGAAGATCGGGGTCGGCGGGGCGACCGGCGTACCGGGGACGACCGGCACCGAGGCCCACCGGGGCTGGTCGGTGTAGTCGCCGGTGATGATCGGGTACGCCGGTCCGCCGTCGAGGTCGTCGACCTCCTGAATCTCGGGGCTGGGGGCGAAGACGCCGGTACCACCGAGTGTGGCGTGGACCTGCTGGGTCGAGTGCGGAAGGAAGGGAGCGAGGAGGCGGTTCGTATCGGCCACCACCTGCGCCGCGACGTGCAGGATCGTGCCCCGGCGATCGAGGTCCGACTCCTTCCAGGGCGCCTGCTGGGAGAGGTACTGATTCGCGTCGGCAGCGTTGCCCATCGCCGTACCGAGTGCCTGCTTGACGCGATGCTGCCGGAGCAGATCGCCGACCGCACCGAACGCTTGGTTGCTCTTGGCAATCAACTCCTGGTCGGCGACGGTCAGCTCCCCCGCGGCCGGGATCGCGCCGAAGTTGCGGTTGATCATCGAGGCCGTCCGGTTCACCAGGTTGCCCCAGGTGCCGACCAGCTCGTCGTTGTTCCGGCGGACGAACTCGGACCAGGTGAAGTCGGTGTCCTGCGTCTCGGGCCCGGCGACCGACAGGAAGTAGCGCAACGGATCCGGCCCGTACCGCGCCAGCACATCGCGGACGTAGATCACCACCGAGCGCGACGACGAGAACTTCCGCCCCTCCTGCGTGAGGAACTCGCTGCTGACCACCTCGGTCGGCAGGTTCAGTACGCCGTACGGGCCCGGGGCCGCGTTGTGCGCGAGCAGCTCGGCCGGCCAGATCTGGGCGTGGAAGGTGATGTTGTCCTTACCCATGAAGTAGTACGACTCGGCGGAAGGATCGCACCACCAGCGCCGCCAGGCCTCCGGATCGCCGGTACGGCGGGCCCACTCGATGCTGGCCGACAGGTACCCGATGACCGCGTCGAACCAGACGTACAGGCGCTTGCCGTCCCAGCCCGGCAGCGGCACCGGGATACCCCAGTCGATGTCGCGGGTCATCGCGCGCGGCTTCACGTCATCCAGCAGATTGAGGGCGAACTTGAGGACGTTCGGCCGCCAACCGGACCGGGTCTGCAGCCAGCCGCCGAGCTGGTCGGCGAGTGCGGGCAGGTCGAGGAAGAGGTGCTCGGTCTCGACGAACAGCGGGGTCTCACCGTTGATCCGGCTCCGCGGGTTGCGCAGATCGATCGCATCCAGCTGGTTCCCACAGTTGTCACACTGGTCGCCCCGGGCGCCGTCGTACCCGCAGATCGGGCAGGTGCCCTCGATATAGCGGTCCGGCAGCGTCCGTCCGGTGGACGGCGAGATGGCGCCCTGCGTGGTCCGCGGGACGAGATATCCGTTGCGGTTAACGACTTTGAAGAGTTCCTGGGCGACGGCGTAGTGGTTGCGGGTGGTGGTCCGGGTGAACAGGTCGTACGACAACCCCAGTCCCTGCAGGTCCTCGACGATCACTCGGTTGTACCGATCCGCCAGCTCGCGCGGGCTCACGCCTTCCTGCTCGGCCTGCACGAGGATCGGCGTACCGTGCTCATCGGTTCCGGACACCATCAGTACGTCGTGACCGGCCATCCGCGAGTACCGGCTGAACACGTCGGAGGGCACACCGAACCCGGAGACATGGCCGATATGCCGGGGGCCGTCGGCATACGGCCAGGCAACAGCAGACAGAACATTGGTCATGCGGCTGACTGTAGGGACACAGTCAGCCGCGGGACCACAGAATTACGGCTGGATGATGAGCTTGCCCTGGGGGTGGCCGTCTTCGCTGACTTGCTGGGCCTTGGCGGCGTCGGCCAGGCCGAAGGTGTCGGCGATGCGGACGGTGAGCGTGCCGGCGGCGGCCGCTGCGAGGTGAGCCTCGAGACCGGCGCGAGCTGCTTCCGGGGTCGTGGTGCCGCCCGCGGATGCCTGGACACCGAGCTCACCGGCGGTGAAGTCGGCGATCGTGATGACGCGCTCGAGTCCTCCGATGAGCTCGATCGACTCCTTGAGACCGCCCTTGCCCGCGGTGTCGAAGGCCGCGTCGATCCCCTGCGGTGCCGCTGCGCGGACGCGGTCGACCAGACCGTCGCCGTACTCGACCGGCGTTGCGCCAATCGACCGCAGGAAGTCGTGGTTGCGCGGCGAGGCCGTACCTACGACCGTCAGACCGGCAGCGACAGCCAGTTGTACGGCGATCGAGCCCACGGCCCCGGCGGCGCCGTGGATCAGGATGGTCTCGCCGGACTTCACACCGAGCTCGTCGAGCACCCGCTGCGAGGTCTCACCGGCCACCGGCAGACCGACGGCCTGCTCCCAGCTGACCCCCTCGGGCTTCCGGGCCGCGTTGCCCACGAGCGCATATTCGGCGTACGCACCGGAGGCGGACCAACCGGTCACCTCGTCGCCGACCGCGAAGTCAGCGCCCTCGCCGACCTCGTCGACCACACCGGCGACCTCCACACCCGGTGTCGCCGGGAAGGTCACGTCGAACATCCCCTGCATGAAACCGCGGCGGATCTTGTGGTCCATCGGGTTCACACCGGCCGCCCGGACCTTGACCCGAACCTGGCCTGGTCCTGCCTGCGGCTCCGGTACGTCGCGCACCGTCAGTACCTCGGGACCGCCGAACTCCTCGAACACGACCGCTTGCATGATGCCTGCCCTCCAGAAGATTTGCTTGATGCTTCAATTGAATGCTCTACCGTCACCGGATATTCCCGACTGGCCGAACGGACAGTTGCGCACTGGCCGAAGGACGGGGTCGGGTGGACACATCAACCGACGTACTCTGAAAGACATGCACGAGGTACTCACGGCCGCGACGCAGATCCTCGACGGGCCGCCGGAAGAGCTGCTGCACAAGCTGTCGGAGTCGCTCGCCGACGTGATCCCGCACCGAGCGGTGGCGCAGTTGGCCAGTCAGTGCGCGACCACGCCGGTCTACGCGTACGGCGAACCGTCGCTGGCCCGGGCGATCACTGGCGCCGAGCTGGCCGGTCTCCTCGGAACTGTGACCGCGGGCCGCCCGTGGCGCGGCGTACTGACGATCAACGGCTCGGAGCACCACGCCCTCGCCGTGGCCAGCGACCGTGCACCCCGCGGGTCACTCCTGCTCTTCCTCCAGTACGACGCCGCTCCGCCCGAGGTCGACGCGTTCATCCAGCCGTTGTGGGACCTCGTCACGACCCACATGTACCGGCTGACCCAGCGGGGCGAGCCGAGCGCGACAGCGCAGTCCCGAGCCGTCGCCGCGGCACGGTTCGAGGTGGCCGCGGAGCTGGGTGAGGCACACGCAGCCACGCTCGCCACGCTCCTCGGCGTACTGCGGAACCAGCGGGTCGATGACGCAACCGCTCGGACGAACGCGGTTGAGCTCGCGCTGAATGCGCTGGCTGAGCTGCGGGCGGACACCCGGCAGGATCAGCGGTACCACGGTGAGGAATCGGCCAGCAGGGCGTTCGACCGGCTCGCGGATTCACTCCAGGGTCTGCTGCGCCACACCACCGTCGAGCTCGAACTCGAAGCTCCTGGCAACGACAAGCTCATCCCCGGCGCCCTCGCGCATTCCGCCCGGGTGGCAGTCCGCTCGGTGGTCCTGGCGATGCTAACTCAGGACGCCGTACGGCGGATCCGCGTCGGCTGGCAGTGGAACGGCACCGACCTGCACGCCACCGTCCGCGACGACGGTCCGGGCGAGTTGAACGGCGTACTGGTTCTAGGTCAGCTCTCCGAACGACTTCGCTTGGGCGACGGCCAGCTGGATCTGGAAGCAGTCCCCGGTTGGGGTCTGACCGCTCGGATCATCCTCAAAGCCGGTGCCACGCCGCACCCCGTCGAGGACCCGCTGGCCGCGCTGGGCACCCGCGAACTGGAGGTCCTCGAACGCATTGCCGAGGGCTCGCGCAACCGGTCCATCGCCGACGAGCTCCACATCAGCGAGTCGACCGTGAAATTCCACGTCGCCAACATCCTCACCAAACTCGACGTCACCAGCCGGACCCAGGCGGCCGCGCTCTACCACGCGACGGCGGTTGCCTGACTAGTCTTGTGCAGGTGTCCCTGACAGTCAGCGATGTCGACCGCTTCGAGGCCTCCAGACCACGGCTGGGCGCTATCGCCTACCGCATGCTCGGTTCCGCCACTGAGGCGGAGGACGCCGTACAGGAAGTGTTCCTGCGCTGGCAGGCCGCCGACCGGGACCGGATCGAGGTCCCCGAGGCGTGGCTGACGAAGGCGCTCACCAACCTCTGCCTCAACCAGCTCACCTCCGCCCGCGCCCGGCGCGAGACGTACGTCGGCCAGTGGCTGCCGGAACCGCTACTCGCCGGCGACCCGATGCTCGGCCCGCTCGAAACCGCCGAACAGCGTGACTCCGTCTCGATCGCCGTACTCGTCCTGATGGAGCGCCTGACGCCGAACGAGCGAGCGGTCTACGTACTGCGCGAGGCCTTCAGCTACTCGCATCGCGAGATCGCCGCGATCCTCGACATGACCGAGACCGCCTGCCAGCAGACCTTCCACCGCGCCAAACAACACGTCGCCGACGGCAAATCCCGCACCGAGGTCGACCAGGCCACCGCCCGCCGAATCGTCGAAGAGTTCCTCGCCGCCGCCACCAGCGGCCACACCGAACCCCTGGTCAAGCTCCTGACCGGCGATGCGATCGCCCTCGGCGACGGCGGCGGCAAGGTCCCCGCCCGCGCCAGCGCCTTCGTCGGCGCCAAGGCCGTGGCAACGTTCCTGCGCGGCCTGTTCAAACCCGCCGAGATCAAGCGCTCCTACATCGGCGGCAGCCCCGACGTCTACGCCGACGTCGCCAACGGCGAACCGTCCATCGTGATCGTCGTCGACAACCGGGTGGTCGGCATCATCCACCTGGAACACACCCCCGACGGCATCACGGCAGTCCGCTCAGCCGTAAACCCCGACAAACTCGAGCGCGCCACCACCCACTGGAACACCACCCCCCACGGCACCCCGCTCATCCAAGCCTGGTAGCCGCCCCCGCCGTACCGAAGAACGGGTACTGGTC
>NZ_SMKA01000272.1 GCF_004348455.1 Kribbella albertanoniae | reverse complement strand
CCCTCACCTGGTTTCTACGGGGTGCAGGTGAGTTTGGCTTCGGCCCAGTTGGCGTGGTCGCTGGTTATGCCGTCGCCGCCGTCGGTTACTTGGAGGGTGAGGGTTTGGGCGCCGGTGACGTCTACCGACATGGACGCTGTGGGGGAGGTGCCGGTGAGCAGGTCTGAGGTTTGTTTGGCTACACCGTCGGTGAGGACTTTGAAGGAGACTTTGCCTCGGTCTTCCATTTCGTCGTCGATGCCTACCTTGGCGGTGAAGGTTTGGCAGTTGCCGCCTAGGCGGACGCTGACCAGGGAGGGGGCGTGGGTGCCTAGGCCCTTGGCGTAGGTGACGCCGTTGAGGGTCAAGGTGGCTCCGTCGCCGGGGGCGTCTTCGCCGTTGCTGCGGTCGCGTTCTACTGGGCCCCAGCCGTTGGTGGCGTCGAGGAACTCGAGGTCGCTCACCCACTGCTCGCCGCGCGGGGCCGGGGGCAACGGTTTGTTCGCTATGGTGGCTGCGAAGAAGCCGAGTCCGCCGCCGGGCAGTTTGATGGCCTGCACGGTTTTGCCGGCGTCGAGCGGTACGGCGGTGTAGAAGACCCGGTAGTCCGTGGTGGTGTTCGCCAACCCGGTCGGGGTGTAGCGGCCCTTCGTTGAGACGGCGAGTTTCGCGCCGCCGGTGGTTGGGTCCTGGCAACACCAGTTGGGTAGCTGGAATGTGCCCTTGGACTGCGTGCCGTCGGTGTAGAGGATCGTCACCGCACCACGAGCGTTCAGACTGGCCCCGGCACCGAGCAGTGCCAGGTGCGAACCAGTACCCGACACCAGGATCGGCGCCGACTGGTTCTTCACCAGGTTCGGCGTACCAGGCGCACCGGTCGGCCAGGTGAACTGCGCATCCTGAACCGTGACGGTCGCTCCCGGCTTGTACCCGGCCGCAGCCAGCGCCTCACCGTTGAAGCTGTTCGCCGATCCATCGAAGTTGCCCTTAGCAAACGTCGTCGCGTCGCTGATCCCGACCGTGTTCGCAGCCTGTGACAGCGACCCGTACGGCAGCTGTGCAGTAGCAACAGCAGACCGGGAATAACTCTTGCCCTCAGCAACATACGAAGCCGCAAGCGACAACGTGAAGCTAGCAGGCTGTACGTCGGCGCCCGGAGTGACCTGGAGCTTCGTGGTCACCGTCTGCCCCGCACGCACCGACGCGAACGCCGACTCACCAGCAGAGGTCCATCCAGCCGGCAGCTGCAGATCCAGCTTCACGTTGCGCACCGTCGAACCGGTGTCGTTGCGGAAGCTGGCCGTCACCTCAGTGGCCTGCCCAGGAGCGTTCCACAAAGCCGGTGCGCCGAGCTCCGGCGTACCGAACGTGTTGGCGACGTCCGGACCACCAACCGACGAGGTGCCGAGCAGACGGACCGTGGACGTCCGCGAGGTGGGGACAGAGGCCGTCTGCACGTTCACAATGCCGTCCTTGTAGGTCCACTTGGCCGGACGGCCGTCGATCAGTACGGCGTGTGGCGCCGAGCCCGTGTGCACAGTCAGCTCGTAAGGCCGTGCAGAAGGCTTACCGGCGTACGAGCCGTTCAGCGCACCGATCCGGACCGTCACATCACCGCGGCCTTCGGCAGGTGCGTCGACGGCGAACTCCTGCTGTGCCGACTGCTTGGCACGTGTCACCCGGTCGTCCTCGAACAGCTTGAACGACGACTTGCCCTGCGGGTAGATGTCCACCGTGAGGCGGTCGCCGAAACCCTGCTCGGCCGCCGCGTTGATCCCCGGCTTCCACATCGGTACGACGGCGCCCGCCTTCACGAACAGCGGCAGCGTGTCGAGTGCGGCGTGGTACCCGTTGACCGTCGTCGGCCCCTGGTAGACGCGTCCGCTCCAGTAGTCGACCCAGCGTCCCTCCGGCAGGTAGATGCCGCTCTTCACCTCGTCCGCACCCCACATCGGGGCGACCAGGAACTCCTTACCAGCAAGGAACTCGTACTTGGTCGTGTCATCCCAGGTGCGAGGGTCGTTCGGGTACTCCAGCACCAGCGACCGGTTGAGCGGAGCGCCGGTCCGGTGCGCCTCGGCGGCGTACGTGTAGAAGTACGGCAGCAGCCGCTCACGCAGCTTCAGGTACTTGCGGTTGATATCCGTGTACGGCGCTCCGTACGCCCACGGCTGCTTGATCGCCGGCGTGGCCCACCCGGACATCGTCATGAACGCCGGGTTGAACACCTTCCACTGCAGATCACGCACGTACGACGTCGCCGAGCCACCGAAGATGCCGTCGACATCACCCGCGCTGTAAGCGATACCGGAGTTGCCGGAGCCGGCGATGGCCGGGATCTGCCACTTGATCGCGTCCAGCGAACCACTGTGGTCGCCGGTCCACTGCACAGCACACCGCTGCGCGCCGGCCCAGCCCTCAACCATCCAGGCGTAGCCACGGGCGCTGCTGTGCTGCTCAATACCGTCATGTGCGGTGTCACAGGCGCTCAGTGCATGCCGGTAGCCCGGACCGACCCAGGCGACGTCCAGCTTGCGCACGCGTACTCCGGCCTCGCCGACCTCGGCCGGCTGGCGGTCGAGTGAGGACTGCGTCCACAGGCCCATCTCGATGTTCCGCTTGCGCAGCTCGTCACCGGTCTGCTTGAGCGGTGCGATGTCGCGCTTACCCCAGTAGGTGCCGTCGACCTTCTCGAACTCGGTGTTGTCGGAGTAGCCGCAGCCGTAGTCGTCGTTGACGAGCATCCAGCCGCCGGGCATGTCCTCGTCCCGGAACCGCTGTGCCACCTTCACCGCGTCCAGAGTGGTGACCTTGTCCGGGTGCACCTTCCAGTCGTTGCTCGGGTCCGGGTCCTTCGCGTAGTGACCGCGGTTGTAGCAGTCGGAGTCGCCGTACTCGAGTCCGTAGATCGGCGGCATGAACGGCCGGCCGGTGAGCTCGGTGTAGCGGTCCAGCGAGGTCTTGAGGTCGCCGATGAAGTAGTACGCATCAAAGCGCTTCTCGTCGTGCGCCACCGCGACCGGGCTGCCGAAGCTGTAGCTGCCGGGACTGAACGTGTTCCGGAGTACGCCGTACCCCGCTGTGCTCATGTAGTACGGCGACGCGTTCGGGTTGCCGCCGTCCTCCCAGTTGAAGTCCCGGGAGATCCTGATGGTCTCGTCGCGGTGCGAGAAGCGGCCGTTCTGCATGCCGCCGCCGAAGAACTGCTCGTTCGCACCCCGGGCCAGTGACTGGGTGGTGGACGTGTCGGTCCAGGACAGCGGTGCGGCCTCCGCCCAGACCAGTCGGTCGCCGCGGTAGACGCTGAACTTCAGCGGCTTCTTCTGGGCCCGGACCTCGATCTTCCCGGTCGTCAGCGCGTAGTACCCGCCGCGGTCCCGCCACGAGGTGCGAGGGCTGCCGTAGTCGGTCTTGGTGACGATCGTCGACGCCGGGTCGTCCGGGTTCTCCGGTGGCGTACTCGCGGGGTCGGTGAAGGTTCCGTCCGGTGCCAGCCACAGCCGGAACACGTCGTCCTTCAGGAACACGACCCGCACCTTCGCAGTCCCGGCACTGAGCGTGTACGTCGCTCTGGCGCCTGAGGTCCCAGGAGTGAATCCGGTGATGTCACCGAGAGTGGTGCCGGCGGCCTGCGCCGGGGTGGTCGTGCTCACAAGAGCGCCCGCAAGGAGCGCAACTGCGACTACTGAACGTTTCATGCGAACAAAGATGCTCACAAGGCCTCACTTCACGCAGCTATGAACAAGATGCGCTCATTGAAGCTCACCGCGTCCGTCTTGTCATCACGTCGGCCGTCATGAAGTTGAGACGCGGTCTCCATCACAGGGTGAAAACAGGCGGTGACGATGAGTCGCATGGTGAACTTCGGTCACAGCAGTCACATCCGTCACACCCCCAGATACGCGGTGGGCCGACGGGGGCTGCTCGCGGGCGGGCTCGCCGCCGGGCTCGGGCTCGCCCTCCCGGCCGTCGCGCACGCTGCGCCGCTCGACCCGGATCGCGCCGTACGGGCGAATGGCGATCCCAACTTCCATCCGGTGAAGTTCCGCCTTCCGGAGCCGAGCGGCCGGAAGCGGCTGGGGACGACCTCGCTGCACCTGATCGACGACAAGCGGCCGGACCCGACCATGCCCAGCGGCAAGCGCGAGCTGATGATCAGCCTCTGGTACCCGTCGACCTCGCTGGTGGACGATCTGCCGCTGGCGAAGTACATGCCGAAGCGGACCGCGACCGAGGTCGACGACAACTGGACCGGTGAGTACGGGCTGGCCCTGCCGACCGGGACGTTCGACTTCGCGAACACCGAGACCTACAGCCGCCTGAACGCGCCGATGCGGAAGATGCGGCACCCGGTCCTGCTGTTCTCGCCCGGCTACCAGTACAGCCGATTCGTGAACACGGCGCTCGCCGAGGAACTGGCCAGCCGTGGGTACGTCGTGGTCGCGATGGACCACACGCACGAGACGCCGACCGAGTTCCCGGGCGGGCGGTTCCTGCCCGGCGTACCGGCCACGCAGCTCCCCGATCCGCTCTTCACCCGCCAGTACGTCGAGCGCCGGGTCGCCGACGCGCGGTTCGTCCTCGACCAGCTCACCGAGCTCGCCGCCGGCCGCAATCCGGCTGCCGAGGGGACCGAGCTTCCGTCGGGTCTCGGGATCGGCCTGGACCTGCGTCGGGTCGGCATGTTCGGGGTCGGTCTCGGTGGCTACGCGACCGCCGCCGCGATGCGCGCGGACAAGCGGATCCTGACCGGTCTGAACCTGGATGGCACCCTCCAGGACGACCGCCGCAAGGGCCCGCCGGCCGAGGTCGCATTGAAGGGGACCAAGCAGCCGCTGCTGCTCTTCGGCTCGGACGAGACCCAGTTCACCGACCCGAAGAAGGACTACTTCGACCTGTCCTGGGCGACCTTCTGGTCGGTCCAGAAAGGCGGCAAGCTCAACCTGAACCTGGCCGGCGCCAAGCAGAAGGCATTCACCGACTACCAGTTCGTCTTCGACCAGGTCTTCCGGGAGATCTACGGCGACGACCCGATCATCACGTCGGTGATGACGGCATTGGTCGGCAAGGTCGAGCCGGCCCAGAGCGTGCGAGCGCAACGCAGGTACATCGCGGCGTACTTCGACACCACCCTGCGCCGGCGACCGGACTCGTTGCTGACCCAGAACTCACCGGAGTTCCCGGAAGTGCAAATTCGGTGGTGAAACCTACGACCGTGGGGTGAACCCGGTTCCGGCCGCGGTCTGATTCGCGGGCATCCGATCACGGGTTGGCTGGTTCGCATGATCAGTCGACGCCTGTTTGTCGGTGCGCTGGGCGCCATCGCCATCCCAGCTAGTAAGACAAGTACGCCGTACCGGGTGGAACTGCCCGCACCGACCGGGCCGCATGCCATCGGCAGCAAAGAGCTGCACCTGGTGGACCATGGTCGTCCGGACCCGTGGCGGTCCGGTCCACGCGAGCTGATGGTGAGCCTCTGGTTCCCCACGCTCGCCCTGTCCGGTCCCAGGACGCCGTACGCCGGTAGTGCGGTCGCGCCCGCGTTGGCCACCGAGATGGCCGGCTACCTCAAGTTGAGTGGCGACACCGTCGACCTGGCCGGCAGCTCGACGCATGCGCGCCGGAACGCGCCAGTCGATCGCACCAGGCGCGTTGTGATGTATTCGCCGGCGTCGGCTACGTCACGTGTCATCGGGACGAACCAGGCCGAGGATCTCGCCAGCCACGGCTACCTGGTCGTCACCGTCGACCACACCGGCGAGGCGCCGGTCGAGTTCCCTGGCGGGCGGGTGGTGATGCCGTGTATACCCTGGGAGGACCCGGTCGCGGTTCGGACGGCGACAGACACGCGGGTTGCCGACATCCAATTCGTTCTGGATCGGCTGCGGGTGTCTCGGGCCGGAATGTTCGGGTACTCGATGGGTGGCGCAGCGGCCGCTTCGGCGATGCTGGTCGATCGGCGGATCCGGGCCGGCGTCAACCTCGACGGTGGCATGTACGACGGTGATCAGCCGAGCGAAGTGGCCCGCAAGGGACTCGACCGGCCGTTCCTTTTGTTCGGGGCCGGCGGGCATTCCCGGGCCACGGATCCGAGCTGGGAAGCCTTCTGGACGGCGCAGCGTTCCTGGAAACGGGAGGTGCTGATGCCGGACGGTGGACACGGGTCGCTGGGTGACTATCAGTTCACACTCCCGGCCCTTGCCCGGAGGTACGGCGTACCCTCGATTGACTTGGAGCCGCTGGTCGGGACGGTTGATCCGGCGGTCGCGGTGGCTCGGGTGCGACGCGCGGTAAGAGGGGTTTTCGGATACTTTCTGAAACCCTGAGAGGGGTGTCCGGCGGCGGACCGGTTACGGTGCGTGGACAAACACGGGAAGTAAAAAGGTTGTCGACGGCCGTACTGTGTCCTCGAACGGACTGGCACGGGGGAACACAACGGGTGCGAGAGGAGCACGGTGGCAGGGGCAACAGGGACCAAAGCCGCGGCGGCGGGATCGTCGTCGGGCGGTGGACGACGTCTGGTGATCGTCGAGTCGCCGAAGAAGGCGCGGATGATCGCGGGCTTCCTGGGCGCCGGGTACGTGGTGGAGTCGAGTTTCGGCCACATCCGCGACCTGCCGAAGGGCGCCGACGAGATCCCGGCCAAGTACAAGGGACTGCCCTGGGCCCGGCTCGGCGTGAACATCGAGGACCACTTCGACCCGCTGTACGTCGTACCGGCCGACAAGAAGGCCCAGATCCGCAAGCTGAAGGATCTGCTCAAGGACGCCGACGAACTCTTCCTCGCCACCGATGAGGACCGCGAGGGCGAGGCCATCGCGTGGCACCTGCTCGACGAGCTGAAGCCGAAGGTCCCGGTCAAGCGGATGGTCTTCCACGAGATCACCCCGAAGGCGATCCAGGACGCGGTCGGCGCGGCCCGGGACATCAACGAGTCGCTGGTCGACGCCCAGGAGGCACGCCGGATCCTGGACCGGCTGTACGGCTACGAGGTCTCGCCGGTGCTGTGGAAGAAGGTCATGCCGAAGCTGTCGGCGGGCCGCGTGCAGTCGGTCGCGATCCGGATGGTGGTCGACCGTGAGCGCGATCGGATCGCGTTCCGGACGGCGTCGTACTGGGATCTGGACGCCAAGCTCGACGCGGGCGAGGGCAAGTCGCCGCGGATCTTCCCGTCCCGGCTCGTCTCGGTGGACAGCCGGCGGGTCGCCCAGGGGCGGGACTTCGCCTCCACGGGTGAGCTGAAGAGCGGTAACACGGTCCACCTGGACGAGTCGACCGCCACCGCGCTGGCCGCGGCGCTGCGGGACTCCACGTTCAAGGTCCGTTCGATCGAGTCGAAGCCGTACACGCGCAAGCCGTACGCGCCGTTCCGGACCACGACGCTGCAGCAGGAGGCCGGGCGCAAGCTCAACATGTCCGCCTCGCAGACGATGCAGATCGCGCAGCGGCTCTACGAGAACGGCAACATCACCTATATGCGTACCGACAGCGTCACGCTGTCGGACACCGCCATCACCGCGGCCAGGGCGCAGGTCCGCGAGCTGTACGGCGCGTCGTACCTGCCGGACAAGCCGCGGGTCTACACGTCCAAGGTGAAGAACGCGCAGGAGGCCCACGAGGCGATCCGGCCGGCCGGTGAGACCTTCCAGACCCCGGCCCAGACAGGGCTGTCCGGCCCGGAGTACCGGCTGTACGAGCTGATCTGGATGCGCACGATCGCATCCCAGATGAAGGACGCGGCCGGGAACAGCGTCTCGATCAAGATCGACGCCAAGGCCTCGACGGGGGAGAACTGCGAGTTCACTTCGTCCGGCCGGGTGATCACCTTCCACGGCTTCCTGAAGGCGTACGTCGAGGGCGCGGACGACCCGTCCGCCGAGACCGACGACCGCGAGACGCAGATCCCGGACGTGTCCGAGGGTGACGTGCTGCCGGCCGAAGAGGTGTTCGCCTCCGGTCACGAGACGAAGCCGCCGGCCCGCTTCACCGAGGCCACGCTGATCGCGCAGCTGGAAGAGCGCGAGATCGGCCGGCCGTCGACGTACGCGTCGATCCTGGGCACGATCCAGGCCCGCGGCTACGTGTACAAGAAGGGTACGGCGCTGGTGCCGGCCTGGCTGGCGTTCGCCGTGGTGCGGCTGCTCGAGCAGCACTTCACGCGGCTCGTCGACTACGCCTTCACCGCGTCGATGGAGGACATCCTCGATGAAGTTGCCTCAGGCAACCTTCAGCGCGAGGGCGTGCTCGGTAACTTCTACTTCGGCGACGGCGACACCGAGGGGCTGCAGTCGATGGTCACCGATCTCGGTGACATCGACGCCCGCGAGATGTCGACGTTCCCGGTCGGCGGTGACGACAGCGGTGTGGTCGTCCGGGTCGGGCGCTACGGGCCGTACGTCGAGGACAAGGACGAGCGGCGCGCGAACGTGCCGGAGGACCTGCCGCCGGACGAGCTGACCGTCGAGAAGGCCCAGGAGCTGCTGGAGCAGCCGTCCGGGGTCGAGATCGAGCTCGGCGACGCGCCGGACACCGGGCTGAAGGTGGTCGCGAAGGCGGGCCGCTTCGGTCCGTACGTGACCGAGGTGCTGCCGGAGGACGCGCCCAAGGGCGCCAAGCCGCGGACCGGGTCGTTGCTGAAGTCGATGCAGCTGGACAGCATCGGGCTCGACGACGCGATGAAGCTGCTGTCGCTGCCGCGGGTGGTCGGCAAGGACCCGGAGAGCGGTGACGAGATCACCGCGCAGAACGGGCGCTACGGGCCGTACCTGAAGAAGGGCACGGACTCGCGGTCGCTCACCTCCGAGGACCAGATGTTCGAGATCACCCTCGAGGAAGCGCTGAAGATCTACTCCGAGCCGAAGCAGCGTGGCCGGCGAGCAGCCGCACCGCCGCTGAAGGAGCTCGGCGCGGACCCGGCGTCGGGTGAGCCGATCGTGGTGAAGGAGGGCCGCTTCGGTCCGTACGTCACCGACGGGGAGACCAACGCGACGCTCCGCAAGGACGACGATGTCGAGACGATCTCATTGCTGCGGGCGGCCGAGCTGCTGGCCGACAAGCGGGCCCGTGGACCGGTGAAGAAGAAGGCGCCCGCGAAGAAGGCTCCGGCCAAGAAGACGGCCGCGAAGAAGACCACAGCTGCGAAGAAGACCGCCGCCAAGAAGACGGCAGCCAAGAAGGCCCCGGCGAAGAAGACCGCGGCCAAGAAGACGGCCGCGAAGAAGTCCTAGAGGGGGCTGACCGCGTGACGAGTGCAGTCGAAGTCAGTGCGCAGCGGTTGCGGGATCGGGGTGAGCGGGTGACCCCGGCCCGCCTCGCGGTGGTCGAGGTGCTCGCCGGGACCGAGGAGCACCTGAGCGCCGAGCAGATCGGCGAGCGGGCAGAGGCGCTTCGGCCCGGGATCCACCGGGCCACGGTCTACCGGGCGCTCGACGCGCTCGGCGAGTTCGGGCTCGTCACGCACGTCCACCTCGGACGGGCCGGTACGACGTACCACCTGGCCGGTGATCTCGCCCCGCGGCACCTGCACCTGCGCTGCTCGGACTGCGGGACCGTGTACGACGCTCCGGGCGACATCCTGGAGTCCGCCCGGAAGAAGGTGCTCCGGGAGCTCGGGTTCCATCTCGCGCCGGAGCAGGTCGCCCTGGTCGGCGTGTGCAAGGAGTGCCGACCCTGATTCACCCTGTCCACATTTGTTGACGAGTGTGGATTTGTGCGCAGGTATGGGCTTAGGCTCATGACCTGTGACCTATGTCGAGGACTTTGCCCCCGGTGAGAACGTGCTGCCGCCGCGCGCCTGGCTGGATGACGACGCCGCGCGCGTCGCGCTGAGCGGGGACTGGAGCTTCCGGCTCTCGCCGAGTGTGGCGGACGCGCCGGACGACCTGAAGGACCCGGACACGTCCGGCTGGGACACCCTCGCGGTGCCCGGGCACTGGCAGTTGAGCGGGTACGGCGCTCCGGCGTACACGAACATCGTCTACCCGTTCCCGCTGGAACCGCCGTACGTGCCGACCGACAACCCGACCGGCGACTACGTGCGGACTGTCGCCGTACCGGCTTCGTTCGCGGGCTCGCGGATCGTGCTGCGGTTCGAGGGCGTCGACTCGCGGTTCGCGGTCTGGGCGAACGGGTCGTTCGTCGGCTGGTCGTCGGGTTCGCGGTTGCCGAGCGAGTTCGACCTGACTTCGCTGGTGACTCCGGGGTCCGACGCGCAGATCGCTGTCCGGGTGCATCAGTGGTCGGCCGGCTCGTACGTCGAGGACCAGGACATGTGGTGGCTGTCCGGGATCTTCCGTGAGGTCAACCTGCTGGCGCTGCGGCCGGGTGCTGCTTCCGACGTCTTTGTGCATTCCTCGTACGCCGATGGGGTCGGGACGCTGCGCGTGGACGCCGACGTGGCCGGGGTTGTCGACGTACCGGAGCTTGGTCTTTCTTTTGCGACTGGTGACTCGGTGACTGCTCCCGTGGAGCCGTGGAGTGCCGAGAGCCCGCGCCTGTACGACGGCGTGCTGCGGACCGACGGTGGTGAGGTTCGGCTGCGGATCGGGTTCCGGACGATCGCGATCGTCGACGGCGTGTTCACGGTGAACGGGAACCGGGTGCTGTTCAACGGCGTGAACCGGCACGAGTTCCACCCCGAACGTGGACGCACATTGACTGAACAGGACATGCTTGACGATGTATTGATCATGAAGCGGGCAGGAATGAATGCTGTCCGCACGAGTCATTACCCGCCGCATCCGTACTTCCTGTCGCTGTGTGACGAGTACGGGCTGTATGTGGTGGACGAGTGCGATCTGGAGACGCACGGGTTCGGGTACGAACCGCAGCCGCCGAACCTGCCGAACCCGGTGATGGACCCGCGCTGGCGCGACGACCTGGTCACCCGGATGCAGCGGATGGTCCAGCGCGACAAGAACCACCCGTCGATCGTGATCTGGTCGCTCGGCAACGAGTGCGGGATGGGCGAGAACCTCAAGGCGATGTACGACGCCGCGAAGGCGATCGACCCGTCGCGGCCGGTGCACTACGAGCGCGACACCGAGGCCGAGTTCGTCGACATCTACTCGCGGATGTACACCGACCCGGCCGGGTGCGCGGAGATCGGCGCGGACACTTCGAAGTACCGGAACCTGCCGTTCATCCTGTGTGAGTACGGGCACGCGATGGGCAACGGGCCGGGTGGGCTGCTCGACTACCGCGAGGTGTTCGAGAAGTACCCGCGCTGCCAGGGTGGATTCATCTGGGAGTTCATCGACCACGGCCTGCGGACGACGATCGACGGCCGCGAGGTCTACGCGTACGGCGGCGACTTCGGCGAGACCATCCACGACGGCAACTTCGTCTGCGACGGGTTGCTGTTCCCCGACCGGACGCCGTCACCGGGCATGCTCGAGTTCAGCAAGGTGATCGAGCCGCTCCGAATCGTTGCCGACGGCAAGGGTGGCGTCACGGTCACCAACCACTACGAGGTCCTCGACACCTCCCACCTCACCTTCCGCGTGGTGGTCGAGGTCGAGGGCTCGCAGGTGTCGTCGGAGGTGCTCACGGTTCCGCCGATCGCGCCCGGTGAGACTGTGTCGCTCGAGCTCCCGTACGACGGTTCGCAGCCCGAAACGTGGGCGACGATCTCGGCCGAGCTGGGGGCGTCTACTGCCTGGGCGGATGCCGGTCACCGCATCGCCTGGGGCCAGGTCCGCCTCGACGAGCCGGTGGCGGCGGTTGCAGCTGCTGGTTCGCCTGCAGAGGTGAGCGCCGACGTACAGGGCATCAGCTTCGGTACGGTCTCCAGCGCTCGGATTGAGGTCTGGCGGGCGCCGATCGACAACGACGCGCAGCCTGGTGTCGCCGACGCTTGGCGCGAGGAGGGGCTGCACCGCGTGCAGCACCGGGTTGTTTCAGCCGGTGAGCGCGATGGTGCTTGGGAGGTTGTCACCCGTACGGCGCCGCCCGCGTTGCAGTGGGGTTTGCGCAGCACCTGGCGGTTCGTTGCCGTCGACGGTGGCGTGCAGCTCGAGCTGAACGTGGTGCCGGAGGGGCTGTTCCCGGAGGTGTTGCCGCGGCTGGGCATCACCTTCGAGGTACCGAAGGTGGACCGCGTCGAGTGGTTCGGCACCGGCCCGAACGAGGCGTACGTCGACACCCAAGAAGCCGCCGCGGTTGGCAAGTACACGTCCACGGTCGCCGACCTCCAGACGCCGTACGTCCGCCCCCAGGAGAACGGCCACCGCATCGACACCCGCTGGGCCACCCTCGACACCCTCCGAATCGATGCCGTAGGCACCCTCTTCGGCCTCACCGTCCGCGACTGGACCACCCAGGACCTCGAAACCGCCACCCACACCGCCGACCTAACCCCCCGCGACCGCACCTTCGTCACCCTCGACCTAGCCCAAACCGGCGTAGGCACAGCCGCCTGCGGCCCAGCCCTCCCCAACCGCGACAAACTCCACACCGCCCCAGCCACCCTGGTGCTCCGCTTCACCCAGTAGCACCGTGCAGAACAACTGGTAATAGGAGTGCCGCAACCGCCCGCCTGAGGCTCGCCCAGGCGGGCGGTCCACGTTATCGGTCGCCGAACGCCGCCCATCAACAGTCCTTACGTACGCCGCGGCCAGCCGCCGACGGCCGGCCCCCACTCCCCGGCGC
>NZ_SMKA01000271.1 GCF_004348455.1 Kribbella albertanoniae | reverse complement strand
GTGTGGGGGTGGTGTTTGGTGCCCGAGAGGATGGAGCGGAGGCGGTCGGAGATGTCGGCGTAGTCGTCGAAGCTGAGGACGGCGTCGGTCTCGGGGAGGGCCTCGGCGAGCTGGTCGCCGTAGCGCTCCGCGAGGCAGCCGACGGCGACGACGGCCTGGGTGCGGCCGGAATCCTTGTAGTCGGCGGCGGCGAGCAGGGTGTCGACCGAGTCCTTCTTGGCGGCCTCGACGAAACCGCAGGTGTTCACCACCACGGTGTCCGCGTCGGCGGCGTCGTCGACGAGCTGGAAGCCGCCGGCCTCGAGGCGGCCGGCGAGTTCCTCGGAGTCGACGTCGTTGCGGGCACAGCCCAGCGTGACCAGGGCAACAGTGACGGGTGGCGTAGTCATCACTACGAGTATGACGCGCCGCCCAGCCTCACACCTAACCGCGACCGCTCACTGTGACCGACGACCGATGGCCGATGCCCGACCACCGAGACCGGCGCTACCTCTTGGTCAGCGTCCCGTCGGGGTGGGCAACGAAGCGGTAGAGCTTGGTGGCCTGGGGTTTGCCGTTGACCTTGACCACGAGGTTGCCCGGGGCACCGGCGGAGACCCGGATGTCACCGACCGCGGTCACCGTCTGCACCGATCCCGGACCGACCAGTCCCTGGAAGAGCCGCTTGCCCTTCTTGTCGCGCAGCGTCACATAGGACCCGTTGTTCTTCGCGGTCAGGGTGAGCGTGGTCTTCGTCGGCACCACCGGCGGCGCGACCGGCTTCTTCTTGGTCGGGGCAACCGTCGGCTTCGGAGTCGGCTTCGGCGGCTGGGTGGTGATCGTCGTGGTGGCGGTCGTCTTCGACGCGTTCGCCTCGACGTCGCTCGGCAGCGTGAACAGCCGAACCATCCCCCAGCCCATCAGACCGACCAGGATCGCGCCGAGCACGATGCCCCAGCGTGGCCGGGCCGGGTGCAGGGTCGGGCCCTTGACCGCGGCACGTTCCTCGCGACGGGACTTCTCCTCCTCCGCGGCGTGTTCCGCGTCGAAGGACGCCACCAGCGGGGCCGGGTCGGCCTTGACCACGCGCGCGATCGACCGAATGTGACCGCGCGCGTAGAAATTGCCACCACAGCGGGAGAAGTCGTCGGCCTCCATGGCGGTGAGCAGCCCGGTTCTGATCCGGGTGGCGGCACTCAGCTGCTCGATCGTCATGTCGGCCCGTTCACGGGCCGCCGTGAGCTCGCTACCGATGCTCACGTGGTCACCGTCCTCTCCGTCGCCCGATCCGAAAAGCGGGCCATCAGCATCAATGAGTTCCTGGATGCCGGCAGCCGGACCGCCGACACCAAGTCAACGGTCGTCGCCCGATGGGGTCACGGACAAGTCAGAGTTGCTCGCGCACCGGACATCTGGCGTCCGCGAGCATGTGCAAAGCCTGTACCACTTCCCCGTTCGACGGGCGTGCCGTCAACCCGAACGGTACCGCGAGTGAGGATCCGGTCAGACGACGGTTGGCATCGGTGGTCTTGCGGGTCGTCCCCGGCATCGCGGCCAGGGTCGGACCGGGATCCAGCAGATGCACGGCGATCCGGCCGTCGTCGAGCGGATGCCGGCGTTTCAGCACCGTCACCTCCTCGATCTCCTGCCACCGGGTACCGATCCATTCGTTGCCGATTCGCAACCGGATCCCGACGTCGTCGGCCACCAGCATGTCCCCGACCGTCAAGGCCCGGGCACACACCACGGCCAGTACGGCGAACGCTGCCGCTGCGAACCAGCGCAGTACACCGATCGCAGTACCCGAGGCGGAGGCGGCGAAACCGACGGCCACCAGCCCGGCGCCGAGGGCGAGGCCCCCGTGCACCTTCTGGGAGGCGCGGATCGTGAACGGGACAGGCTTGTCGTCGAGGTCGAAACCCTGGTTACGGGGCAGTGCGCTCGCTTCGGTCACTGTCACTCTCCTCGGAGGGTGGTGATGAAGTCTTCCAGGTCGTCCGGTTTGACCAGGACGTCCCGTGCCTTGGATCCCTCACTGGGACCGACGACACCCCGGCTCTCCAGGATGTCCATCAACCGGCCGGCCTTGGCGAAGCCGACCCGCAGCTTGCGTTGCAGCATCGACGTCGAGCCGAACTGGGTCGAGACGATCAGCTCGGCGGCCTGGACCACCAGGTCCATGTCGTCGCCGATCTCGTCGTCGAGATCCTTGCTCGGGCCGGCGACGACAGTGACGTCCTCGCGGTACGTCGGCTCCAGCTGGGTCTTGGTGTGCTCGACGACCGCGTGGATCTCGGCCTCGGTGACCCAGGCACCCTGGATCCGCATCGGCTTGCTCGCACCCATCGGCAGGAACAGACCGTCACCCTGACCGACCAGCTTCTCCGCACCGGGCTGGTCCAGGATGACCCGGCTGTCGGCCAGCGACGAGGTCGCGAAGGCCAGCCGGGACGGCACGTTGGCCTTGATCAGACCGGTGACGACGTCGACCGACGGCCGCTGGGTGGCCAGCACCAGGTGGATGCCGGCTGCCCGGGCGAGCTGGGTGATCCGGACGATCGAGTCCTCGACGTCTCGCGGCGCGACCATCATCAGGTCGGCCAGCTCGTCGACGATGACCAGCAGATACGGGTACGGCGTGAGCACGCGCTCGGACCCTGGTGGCGGCTTCACCTTGCCGCCGCGGACCGCCTTGTTGAAGTCGTCCACGTGCCGGAAGCCGAAGGCCGCGAGGTCGTCGTACCGCATGTCCATCTCGCGGACGACCCACTGCAGTGCCTCGGCGGCCTTCTTGGCGTTGGTGATGATCGGCGTGATCAGGTGCGGAATGCCCTCGTAGCTGTTCAGCTCCACCCGCTTGGGGTCGACCAGGATCATCCGCACCTCGTCGGGGGTGGCCCGCATCAGGACCGAGGTGATCAGTGAGTTGACGAACACCGACTTGCCGGAGCCGGTCGCACCGGCGACCAGCAGGTGCGGCATCTTCGCCATGTTCGCGACCACGAAGCCGCCCTCGACGTCCTTGCCCAGCCCGGCCACCATCGGGTGATGGTCGTTCCGGGCGGTCGCGCTCCGGATGACGTCGCCGAGGCTGACGATCTCCTTGTCGGTGTTCGGGATCTCGATGCCGATCGCGGACTTGCCGGGGATCGGGGACAGGATCCGGACATCGGCCGAGGCGACGGCGTACGCGATGTTCTTGGACAGCGCGGTGACCTTCTCGACCTTGACCGCGGAGCCGAGCTCGACCTCGTACCGCGTGACCGTCGGGCCGCGGGTGTAGGCGGTGACCTGGGCGTCGATGCCGAACTGCTCGAACACCTCGGTGAGCCGGTCGACGACCGCGTCGGACGCCTTGGTCCGGGCCTTGTGCACCGATCCTGGCTTCAGGATCTGACCGTCGGGCAGCGTGTAGGTGATGTCGCCGGACAGGCTCAACTGCTCGACGCGCTGCGGGATCGGGGTGTGTGGCGGCGGTTCCGGGGTCGGCGCGTCGTTCACCTTGAAGCTGGGCGTGGCCGGCGCGGCGGGAGCAGCAGCGGCTCCGGCCGCCGCGTCGACGTCATACGCGTCATCCTCCGGCGGCGCGGCCTTCGGCTTGCGGCCGCGCTTGGAGATCTCGCGTCCTTCGAGCACCGGTGAGTCGTACGGCTTGAGCACTGGCTCGCCGTCGTCCTCGAGGGCCGCCTTGGCGCGCCGCTCCTTGCGGGTGAGCCGCACGGTGTCGTCGGTGGAGGGCTCCGAAGCCGGCGCCGCAGCCTCATCCGGAAGCTCGGTGCGGCCCATCAGTACGTCGAACGCTGCGCGCACCCGGAGCGGGATCGCGTAGATCGCCGTACCGGTGATGATCAGCAGACCGAAGATCGAAAGCAGGACGAGCAACGGAGACGCGACGTACTGCGTCAGCAGGTCAGCGAGCACTGCGGAGATGATGTAGCCGACCGCGCCGCCCGCATCGTGCAGCGGGGCATCACCCGGGACGCTCGGCCGCGGGATGCCATGGGCGATGTGCACCAGCCCGAGCACCCCGAACGACAGCAGCGTCCAGCCGATGATCTGGCGGCCGGCGGGGCCGTTGCGCTCCGGATTCCGCAGGGTGCGGACAGCCATGGCCAGCAACAGCAGCGGGACGGCCCAGCCGGTCACACCGATGCTCTCGCCAACCGCGGTCCGGACGCCGTTGCCGACCGCTCCGGGAAGGCGCCACCAGATCGAGGCGGCGACCACGATCGCCAGCCCGATCAGGAACAGGCCCGCACCGTCGCGACGGTGCTCCGGCTCCAGGTCACGCGCGCCGTGGCCGATTCCGCGGGCCATCTTGCCGATCAGGTGCGCGACGCCGATCCACAGCTTGACGAGGCCGCGGCCGATCGCCAGCATGGCGGCCGCGAAAGGGCCCGGCCCGCTGTTTTTGGGTGTGCTGGTCCGCGCAGCGGTGCTACCACCGCGCTTCGAGGTCTGCCCACGCTTCTGGGCGGCCGACGGACGGGTGCGTCCACCGGCAGCGGCTCGGGCCGTACTGGGCCGTTTCGCTGCCGACTTCTGCGCCCGCGCCGGGGAAGACGTGCGGGTCGCCATGTTTAGCAGGCTACCTCCAATACCACTCGAGTCACACGTGTCACACGCCGATCACGCTGCCCCATCCGTAGCGTCACGGCTCAGAAGGCGGGCCACGCCTCAGTGGGACGCTGCTGGCCGTCCCCCGGTGCCTTCCAGTCGCAGACACCCTGCGGGAAGGCCTGCCGGAGCGCGGTCCACTGGGCCGGTGTGAAGTCGACCTGGTAGTCAGCCGGTGACAGCGGGCGCAGACGGCACTTGATGATGTCGTTGGCGACGGAGGCCCCGGCCACCTGGCGTGGGGCCGGCCAGACCGGGTAGAGCGTGTTGCACCGCGTCGTACCGATGCCGTTGACCTGCTTCTCGACGATTTTGGTGCCCTGCGGAGTCCAGCACGCCTCGACCAGCGAGGAAGGCTTGTTGCGGAGCAGGCGGCTGTGCGACGAGCCGGGACCGGTGTCGGCGTCCATGGCATCCATCCACTGGTCCAGCGCCTTCAGTGCGGACAGAACGACCGGATTGCCGGTGCTGAAGCCGCCGGGCGCGTCGCCGGACTGCACCAGCATCACCTGGTTGTCCGCGTCGCCGTTCGCCTTCACCAGCCGCTCACGCAGTGAGAACGAGTGGAATATCAGGTGGATGTCCCCGTTCGGCTGCTCGTCCAGGTACTGCCGGTAGTCGATGATCGGCGTGCTCGCCAGTCCCCCGCCGCCGTTGATCAGCTGTCCGGTCCGGTACGCCGTCTCGGTCGCAAGCGGATCGGCCACCGTGCGGCCCGGGACGAAGTTGGCGTCGGCGTCGAAGCCACCGATCGCGCGGTTCAGGTCGACGAACTGGGCCGCGGTGATCTTGCCCGCGTTCAGCGCGGCCAGTCCGTACTGGATCCCGGCATTGTCGAGCGGCCGCCGGACGGCACCAGCGGCGTTCTTGCCCCAGATGTTGACCTGGTGATCGTAGACGTCACACCGAGCGCCGTCCGGGTTCGTCGCCGGGTGGTACCGCTGTTCCACAGGTAGTTGCTCAGGGCAATAAACCCGCGGGTCGATCCGGCGGCCGGCACCGGCCAGGTTGGCGATCGTCTCGACCTTGCCGAACCCGGCGGCAGCGCGCTTCTGTTCGGAAGTCCAGCCGTCCGCAGACCGGAAGTAGTGATCCAGCAGCAGCGCATCGGTGATCGTGTGCAGGGTGGCGAACCCGACCTCCGGGAACACACACGCCGCGACGATCCCGTCCAGCAGCCCCGGATAGTTGTCTGCGATCTGGAAGACCTGGTACGAACCGCCGGAGCAGCCCCAGCCGATGGTCTGCCGCGGTACGCCGATGGTCTCGGCGATGTGCTCGCGGGTCATCGTCATGGTCTCGGCCGCGAGCACCCCGTTGCAGTTCACCCCGAACACGTTCAGGCTCGACGAGGCAACGGCGTACCCGCGTCCGAGCAGTACGTCGTCGTTGATCCCGCCGGTGTTGCTCCCCTGCTGGTACCAGCCGCCCGGGCAGCCGCCGCCGAAGCTGTAGACCAGTCGGCCGTTCCAGCCCGACGGTGGCCGCTGCACGCTGGGCGCACCCGCCTCGCGGTCATGCAGTACGGCGTACTCGTAGATCGATCGGTTGATCACGCCGGTCTCGACGCGAACGATGTACGGCACCCGTCGGCCGTCCGAGGTGGTCGTCGTGGCCAGGTCGGCGGGCTTCGTTTCCGGCAGCACCTTCAGCGACCGGTCGATCGTCGAGCGGTACAGGTAGTCGACGCGGGTCGGCACCGAGCAGTTCGGCCCGGTCGCCGGGCCGAGTTTGACCTTCGCGAGGGTGGTGAAGCCGGCCGTCCCGCAGATGTACGGCGTCTCGTGCGGACCAGCCAGCATCGGTCCGGAGCGCGGGTAGTTCGTGATGCCGAGCCGGGCCTCGCCCGCCGTGATCGTGTTCCGGCCGACCACCAGCCCGCGAACCAGGCCGATCAGCCGGTCCGCGGTTCGCGTGAATGCGTCGGTGACGTCCTGGCCGTTCAGTTCGATGACGAGGCCGTCGAGGTTCTCGCCGGTGATGCCGATCAGCGCGTTACCGTCGCTGACGAAGTCCGGCCGCGGCGTCGACAGCACCTCGATCCGGACGCCGTACGCCGCGCTCGCAGGCGCAACCAGCAACGCGGTGAGCACCGCGAAGATGAGCGCAACGAGGGCGGCCGGCCGCTTCATGGCAGGAAGTTGACCACAGCGTCCGGGCCATCGGAAGACTTGTTACCAGATCGATCAGGCTCCTTGACCGCAAGGCGCGGTTAGTCAAGGTGTTAATCACCGCTAACGTCCGAAAGATCGGAGGGCCCGCCTCCGGCTGTTCGGACGTTAGGGAAACCCGCAGCGGACGGGTCGCCGAATCCCCTTCCCCGAACCGGTTTGGGGAGGAACATGAGCCTGGCGGGCCCAACATCCACCTGGGGGCCCGCGATGGTCGGGGCGGGAATGACCTTGAGCACCCCTCAACCACTTGCGGGCCGCGCGCATGGTTGAACCGTGCACAACGTCGTACCAGCTCGTGTGGAGAGCCCTTGACCAACGGCCTTGCCCTTGACCGGTCAGGCGCCTGTGGAGCCGTCCAGCTGCTCGCGGAGCAGGTCGGCGTGCCCGCAGTGCCGGGCGTACTCCCCGACCAGATGGATGTAGATCATCCGGAGCGTCGACTCCGTCCCCTTGAAGACGAACCGCTCGTCGAACGACCGTCCGGCCGCCGCTTCGTCGGACAGCTTCCATTCGGCGATCAATCCGTCGTACGCCGCCTCGGCCTCGGCCGGATCGATCAGCTCGAAGTCGGCGTCCTTCCCGAGCTCCGGCGCGAACAGCGGCTCGGCCTTCTCGCCGGCCGCGAAGTGGATCCGGAACCAGATCCGCTCGACCTTGGTCAGATGCCGGATCAGCCCGAGCAGTGACAGGTTCGACGGCGGCGAGGGCCGGGTGGCGAGCTGCTCGGCGGTCAGCCCGGCGCACTTGTAGAGCAGCGTGCGCCGGTAGAAGTCGAGATATCCCCGCAGCAACTCGGTTTCCGGCGCGGTCAACGAACCGTCGGGCCGCTCGACAGCAGGTGCGGTCCAGGCCGCGATGGTCGTCATGCCGCCATCCAACACGCCCGGGCCACCGGTCGCGAATCAATTCACCGGCGGTGCCCACCCAGGCCTCGGGATCAGGCAGAACGGATGCCCGGCGGGATCCTCGAACACCGCACCGGTCAGTCGGCGGGCACCGAGCGCGACGACCGCCGCGGCCGCAGCCTCGACGTCGTCGACCATCACGTCGAGATGCATCTGCTGCGGATGCGCGGGATCAGGCCATTGCGGCGGCCGATGCTCCGGCGCGCGCTGGAAGGCCAGGCCTGAGGTGCGGTCGTTGTCCGCGACGACCACCCAGTCGTCGCTGCGATAGGTGATCGGCTTGCCGAGGAGCGCGGCGTAGAACTCCGCCAGCCGGAGCGGATCCGGGCAGTCGACGACCAGGTGATGCAGCCGTCCGATCATCGTTCCGCCACCTTCCGTCCCACGATGTGTATGTCTATCTCACCACATGAGATTAGGGCTGGCGTCCTTGTGGCCGGGTCGTTACCGTTCTCGGCAGGTCATGAGCGCCAGCGTCAAGCCCCGGCTCGCTGGCCGGCAACCCTCCTCCGCGGTGGGGTGCCCCGGGTGAAGACCAGGCCGTGCGGATACCCCGTTCGGCAAGTGCGGACTTCCCGGGAGCGAAGCTATGTCGATCCTCTCCATCCTCGAGCCGGCCAGCACCACCGCCCCTCGCGCAGCGGTCACCCGCCTGGCGAACGGCACCATCCCCGCCACCGTCGGTGCGGACCTGCTGGTCCCGCTGGCCGACGGCCGCGTGACGGACTACGCGAACTTCGACCACGGTGCGAGCGCACCCTGTCTGGAGTCGGTGCGCGCCAGTGTCGAGGCAGCTCTGCCGTCGTACGCGTCGGTCCACCGCGGCAACGGGTACGCCTCCCGGATCACCACCCAGTGGTACGAGCGGGCCCGCGTCGAGGTGCACAGCTTCGTCGGCGCCCGTGCGGACGACCAGGTGATCTTCACCCGGCAGACCACCGACGCCCTCAACCTGCTCGCGCACGCTGTCCCGGCTGACGCGACTGTGATCGTCTTCGAGTCCGAGCACCACGCGGCGCTGCTGCCGTGGGGCGAGGAGCGCACCGTCCGGCTCGCTGCACCGGCTTCGGCCAGCGCGGCTGTGACTGCCGTGGCCGACGCGCTGCGGAGCGCTCCGGAGGGCCCGCGGCTGGTTGTCGTCACCGGAGCGTCGAACGTGACCGGTGAGATCTTCCCGATCGCCGAGCTCGCTGCAGTCGCGAAGGCGCACGGTGCGCGGATTTGCCTGGACGCTGCCCAGCTGGCGCCGCACCGTGTCGTCGACATCGCCGAGCTGGACGTCGACTGGGTCGCACTGTCCGGCCACAAGCTCTACGCCCCGTACGGCGCCGGTGCGCTGATCGGCCGCGCGGATTGGCTCGACGCCGCCGACCCCTACCTGTACGGCGGGGGCGCGACCACCTCGGTCACCGGCGACGGTGTGGTCTGGGCGACCGGCCCGTCCCGCCACGAGGGTGGCTCCCCCAACGTCATCGGTGCAATCGCACTGGCCTCGGCCTGCGCGACCATCAGCCGGAACCGCGACGCCATCGAGCAGCACGAGCGCAGCCTGCTCGCCCGGCTGCGCACCGGCCTGGCGCAGATCGCGGACGTCACGACGTACTCGATCTTCGGCGCCGAGGCCGACCGCGTCGGCACGGTCTGCTTCACCATCAAGGGTCTGAGCTCGACACTCGTCTCCGCGGCACTCAGCGCGGAGTACGGCATCGGTGTCCGCGACGGCAAGTTCTGCGCCCACCCGCTGGTCGGCCACCTGCTGGCCGACGCACCCGAGCACGGTACGGCGGTGCGCGCCAGCCTCGGTCTCGGGACGACCCGCGAGCACGTGGACCGGTTGGTCGGCGCAGTGCGCTCGCTGGCCACCAACGGGCTGCGCGCGGAGTACGAGGACACCGACCACGGCTGTCAGCCGGCCGATGACCCTCGCGACCTCCACGCGCCCCGCATCTGGTGAAACACAACTCCTACTGCTCAGGAGTCTCCAGACCTACGTGGTGAGCAGCAAACGCCAGTAGGTCCGCCCACTCCGCCGCAATCATCGCGGCGGGTTTTCCGAAGCCGTGACCGGTGTTGACCTCCACTCGGGTCAAGACGGGTTCGGCCGCGGACTGGGCATACTGCAACGCAGCGATGAACTTGTGACTGTGCAACGGGACGACCCGGTCATCGTGGTCACCGGTGACCACCAGCGTGGCCGGGTACGGCGTACCGTCCTGCACGCGATGCAGCGGCGAGTAGGCCAGCAGGTCCTCGAACTGCTCCGGGTCGTCCGGATGCCCGAAGTCGGACGCCCACGCGGCCCCCACTGTGAACAGGTGGAACCGCAGCATGTCCAGTACGCCGACGCCCGGCAGCGCGACCTTGAAGAGGTCGGGCCGCTGTGTCATGGCGGCTCCGACGAGCAGTCCGCCGTTGCTGCGGCCGTGAATGGCCAGCTGCGCCGGAGTGGTCACTCCCTGGTCCCGCAGGTGTTCCGCGACCGCGATGAAGTCGTCGAACACCTGCTGCTTGTGCTTGAGCCGCCCGGCATCGTGCCAGTCGCTGCCGTACTCACCGCCGCCGCGGAGGTTGGCAATCGCCAGCACTCCCCCGGCAGCCAGCCAGGCCGGCCAGCCCTGCTTGTAGTCGGCCAGGACCGGGATGCGGAAGCCGCCGTACCCGTAGAGCAGTGTCGGGCGCGGTGTGGCGAAGTCCAGGTCGGCGCGGGTAATCAGGAAGTACGGCACGTCCCCGGCCAGCTGGCGCGTGACAACTACGGAAGGCGACTCGTAGCCGGTGGCACCGCGGACCAGCTCGGGCAGCGCCCGCACTGCACCGGTCGACGCAGAAACGACGTACGAGACCGTGGGGTCGATAGTGGTCGACAAGCCGATGAAGAACTCGTCGTGCTTGGTGCTGGCATTCAGAGCGAGCACACCACCGCCCTGTACGTCGACCACGCGCGCATCGGAGCCGTCGAGTGCGTAGAGCGTCAGCACTGGCTGGGCATCGACCAACGTGACGGTCGCCAGCCCGGACGCCGTACCGCGAACAGCCTGCAGTGCGTCGGGCCCCTCGGGGATGAGGTCGGAGAAGGTGCCGTCCAGCGCGGCGAGCACCACGCGGCCGCGGGAGGCGCCGCGGTCGGTCTGCAGCACCAGCTGGTCGCCGGCCATCCGGATGAAGATGATCTCGTCGGCCAGCTCGTCGACTACCTTGATCGGCTCGCCGAGACCGTCGGTGGTGATCGGGTAGACCCACAGCCGGGAGGCGGGGTCAGTGCCCGCATTGATGTGCACAACGACGTACCTGTCGTCCTCGGACAGCTCCGGTGTGATGAACAGGCGGTCGTCCTCGGGGAAGGCGAGGACCAGCTCGTCGTCGGACTGCGGCGTACCCACGCGGTGCAGTTTGAGCTGACCACCGGACAGCGTCTTCGTCTCGGTGCCCTCATTGCGACCACTCGACGGGTAATGCAGGTACAGGTACGCCGAACTGTCCGGGAGCCACGTGGCCTCGCAGAACTTGGCCTCCGTCACCTCATCGTCCACCGGGTCCCCAGTGGCGATGTCGAGCAGCCGGAACGTCGTCCAGTCGCTACCGCTCTCGTTGATGCCGTAAGCGAAGTACTTGCCGTCCGGGCTCACTGTGAACGTCCCCAGTGAGTCGGTGCCGTCCTCGGACAGCTTGTTCGGGTCAATCAGCACCCGGCCGCTGTCCAGCAGCTCCCCGAGGGACTCTGCGACGTACACGACGTCCTGAGCCTGTGTGCCGTCGTTGCGGCCGACGAAGTACCAGCCACTCTTCTTGGCCGGCACTCCGGCGCGCGGACGAGCCAGGATCGCGGACAGCGTGGTCTGGAACCACTGCCGCTCCGGATAGCCCGCCAGCTCGGCCTGGGTGTACTCGTTCTGCCGGTTCACCCAGTCCTGGGTCTCGGCGGAGTCAGGGTCTTCCAGCCAGCGGTAGGGGTCGGCAATGGCGTGCCCGTGCAACGTCTCGACCACATCGTCACGGCGGCTTTCCGGATAGGTCATGGGGACAAACCTAACCGGCAGCCAGAATCACTGCCCTGGAGTACCGTCAGTGGATGGAGCTTCAGGGGGTGAGCCACCGGTTCGTCGACCTGCCCGGCGTGCGTCTGCACGTAGCGGAGGCCGGGAGCGGTGAGGCCGTCGTACTGCTGCACGGGTTTCCGCAGCAATGGTGGGAGTGGCGTGACGTCATCCCCGCACTGGCCCAGCACTATCGGGTGATCTGTCCCGACCTGCGCGGGTTCGGGGAGTCCAGCGCTCCGGCCACCGGGTATGACCGGGAGTCGTTGCTGGCCGACCTCATCGGGTTGCTGGATGCGCTGGAGCTCGATCGGGTCCACCTGCTCACGCATGACTGGTCCGGGATCCTCGGAACGCTGCTGTGTCTGCGGCACCCGGAGCGAGTGCGGGATCACTTGATGCTGGCGATCCCGCCGTTGGGGGCGAAGCCGGACGCGGCGATGTTCGGGCGGATGATGCGGCACGGCTGGTTCAACCTGGTACTCCCCTGGCCCGGACTCGGTCCGTGGGCACTCCGCCGTACCGGATTGGCGAAGACGATGCTGCGCGATCACTCGGTCGGCATGCCCGACGACCTGGTCGAGTTGTTCGCCAGTCAGTTCCAGGATCCTGCGCGTGCCGTGGCTGGATCGGCTCTGTATCGGCAGTTCATCCAGCGCGAGGGCATGCGGCTGATGCGCGGCGAGTACCCCGCAGCGCAGCTCACGACGCCGACGAGGGTGCTGATCGGTGCCGAGGATCGCGTCGTACGGGCCGATGCGAACTCCCACGAGATCCCGGGCGCATCGCATTTCATCGTCGACGACCGGCCGGATGCGGTCGTCGAGCACGCCCGGGAGTTCTTCAACTGATATGGAGTGACCTGCTGTCAAGAGGCAAGGGTGAGGCGCCCGGCTGGGTTGTTCCCGGTCGGGCGCCTCGTGGCTTCGTGGATCAGCTGTGGTGGTGAGCGTGTCGTTGGCGACGCGCGGTC
>NZ_SMKA01000270.1 GCF_004348455.1 Kribbella albertanoniae | reverse complement strand
GCGCATCCCGTTCCCCGCCCCCACAACGTCCGAACAACCGGAGGACCCGCCTCCGGTTGTTCGGACGTTATCCACGGCCCCCAGCTAACGTCCGAAAGATCGGAGGGCCCGCCTCCGATCCTTCGGACGTTAGGGGAACCCGCAGCGAACGGTCGCCGAAGCCCTCCCCCCAAACCGGTTTGGGGAGGATCATGGCCCGCCGGCTTCCGGTGACGAAAATCCACCGGCTAACGCACCCGGGCACCCCGGCGACCCGAGAACGCGGGGCGGGGGTCACCTTGAGCACCCATCAGTCACGTGACGCCCACCGAGACGGTTGAACCGTGCTCAAGGCAGACCGGCGACCCGGGAGCGCGGGGCGGGGGTCACTTTGAGCACCCATCGGTCACGTGACGCTCATCGAGACGGTTGAACCGTGCTCAAGGTCGCCAGGCCGGGGCACCTTGAGCACCCATCAGTCACGTGACGCCCATCGATACGGTCGAGCCGTGCTCAAGGCAGCCCGGCCCGCGGACATGGTTGGGCCGGGCACAACGTCGTACTGGCTTGTGAGAGCTCTCGACTGGCCGGCGTTGCGGCTAGTCGGGGCGGTTGGTGGCGATCAGGTTCTGCAGGCGGTGTTTGGCTGCACGTTCGACGAAGAGCGGCACGAAGTCGCGGATGGGGTTGCCCTCGAACTCCGGGCGGCTGTCGGTGACGGCGCGTTCGACCGTGTCTGGCGGGAGGTCGGGGAACCTCTTCATCAGTCGCTCGGCGGCCTCGGCGATGGCACGGTTCTCCTCTGAGCGGTCCATGCTTCCACCTTCCGGCAGCACCTCCGTCCGGACAAGGGTCGTTCACCAAGAATTCACCGAGACAGTCGGCTAGGAGGCCACCGGATCGGCCCGCCAGTTCGCGGGTGGCCCGACCCAGGGCACGAGCCGCAGGTTCACGGAGTCGTACTGCCAAGGAGAGACAGCCACACTCCGTAAACCCACCAGCAAACGCGCGCCGCCGGCGGCCGGCTAGTTGTAGAGCTTGACTTCACCGAGCTGGAAGAGGTGGAAGCCTGAGTCGGCGAAGCGGTAGAGACGGGTGGCTTCGATTTCGACGCAGCGGGTGGTGCGGGGGGAGAAGCCGAAGGTCTGAGTGAAGCGGCCCGGGTTCCAGTAGTTGCCGCGGGCAACGACGGTGGACCAGGTGGTGCAGTTGTCGTTGGTGGCGACCCGCACGGAGAAGTCGATCGGGAAACCCTTGCCCTCGTTACCGGCGTCGGTTCGGGGGAAGAGGTCGATCCTGCTGATGCTCCGGGCCGAGGGGAGGGTCAGGCGTACCGTCACATCGGGGTCGTCGGTGCGGCCCCACGCGCTCGAGTAGCCGTACTCAGGTCCATCACTGGTCTCTTTACCGTCGGTGAGATACCGCTTCGACCAGCCCCAGTCCTCCAGTTCGCTGGATGCGGTCACTGTTGCGCCGGCGGCCATGTTCGCGCCGCCGTACACCTGAAGCTCGGCCAGCTGGAAGTGCTTCGGTACGGCGTCGCCGGCGCAGGCGGGCTGCAGGTTCGTGGCGGTGACGCGGACGTAGCGGAACTTCCCGGTCACGGCGAAGGTCTGCGCGCCGGCACCGGGTGGGAGTGGCAGGCCGTTGTTGTAGTTGGTGACGGGGGCAGCCAGGTCGGTCCAGGTCCCGGCAGGATTGTCGGTGCCCTGGAGGGCGAAGTCCTTGGGGAATCCGTAGCCCTCGCACTCCTTGTCGTCACGGGGCCAGAGCACCACCCGGTCGACATCGACGGAGGAGCCCAGATCGACGTACGCCGACTCTGTGGCTGCCGAAGTGGGGTGCGGGTCGCTGGACCAGCCGCTGGCAGCGGGGAGGGCGTCGACCTTCGAGAAGCTGTGGTTCAGGCCGTCGGTCAGTGCAGCCTCCGACCAGGTCCATTTCTCGAGGGAGGAACTGGTTTCCACCGGCCTGCCATGGGCCAGGTTGTGAGAGCCGACCGCGATCGGCGTCGGGCCTACCTGGGCTGCGTCGGTGACGGCATCCGAGGTGGGTTCGAGCACGTAGGCGACCAGGGCGTTCGGGCCGGGGACGAAGTTGCGGGCGAAGGTCGACGAGCCTGGTACGACCTTGCTCTCCTGTGGGCGCAGGTTTTCGCTCGGACCGATGTCCCAGCCGCGGATGCCGGCGGCGAAGTCGGCGTAGTAGTTGCCGTGGTTTGCGTCGATGACGTACTGCGTGACCCGGATGTTCTTCCCGTCGGCCGCGTACGGCAGGTTGCTGAGGTTCACCGAGACGTCGGTGGGGGTGTTCTGGTGGTTCCACATCAGCAGCGCGACGGACTTGTTGTCGGGGTCCTTCGTGGTGATGGCGCCGACCTGCCCGTTGGCGGTTCCGGCACCTGACAGGTTCGTGGACAGCCGGGTTGGGCGGAGGTTGTTGAACAGCTTGTACGTGTTGAAGACGGCCTTGCGATGGTTGTCGACGGTCAGGAGCCCGAGGTCACCGTTGAACAGCTTGGTCGGGGTGAGCCCTTCCTTCGGGGCGAAGTGGAAGATCTTCGTCAGTCCTGGCTTCGCCAGCGCCTGCGACATTTTCCAGGCGGCGTAGGTGGCCATCACGTTGGTGTCGGACATCGCGCCCGGTCCCTGCATCATGTTCGGCGACGCGTGCCACTCGGTGATGAAGATCGGCGTACCGGCGCGCCCGTTGCGGGCCAGGTCCGCCTGGGCCTGGGTCAGATCGAACGACTCGCCGTACTCGTGGAAGCTCAGGTAGTCCAGCGGCACCGCAGGGTTCTGTCCGAGGTAGTTCGTGAAGTCTCTGATGAAGGCGCCCGTTGGCTGGGCCGTCGCCGGTCCGCCGATCTTCGCGGTCTCGTCGGCTGCTTTGACGCCTTCGGCCGTGGCCTTGTACAGCTCGTTGTACTGGGCCTGGGTGCCGTTCCAGAAGGACGTGCCGAGGTTGGGCTCGTTCCACACTTCCCAGTACCAGCCGGTGTGGCCCTTGTCCTTGTAGTGCTGCACGAGGTTCTGGACGATCAGTTTCCAGTACTCGTTGTTGTTCGGTACGGCGTTGCTGAATCCCTGCGCCTTGGTCGCGCCACCGAGAACCTCCGGAGTGAACGCCAGGCCCATCATCGGGGTCAGCCCCTTGTCCAGCAGCGGCTGGATCACTCGGTCGAGCTTGGTGTAGTCGTAGCTGAAGTTCGGGCCGGTGCCCGAGACGATGTTGTAGAAGTTCTCGTTCAGCAGGTGAGTGATCGTGACGAGCTGGAGCCCGGCCTCCTTGAACGGGTCATAGGCCTCGGGCAACCAGTTCAGGCTGTTGTGCGTCAGGTACCCGCCCTCGTTGGCGTTCAGGATCTTCGCCTTGTCAAAAGGGCCGGCATCGCTGCGGTAATCGGCCGAGATCGTGACGGTCGCGGCCTCGGCCGTGGGCGCGGCCACCACGGCAAGTGCTGTCGCCACGGCTGCGGCGAGAAGGCCGGACACAGCCCGGCGCCAAGAGGGTCGAATCATGGCAGTCTCCTTGTGCGCTGGGCGGATCCCAACGATCACACGGTGACCGCACCGCAGTAAGCGTTTCTGTCACCATCGAAAACCCAGCGAGAGCGGTCCAGGCCGGATTGGGGGATCGGTGGTCTGGATACCGGGAGGCAGGAGAGCTGGAGGTGCGTCATGAGTTTCGATCGGCCCGGAGTGGATGACAAGCACGAGAAGGTCAGCGAGACCGAGGTGAATCAGGCACTGGAGAACGGCGAGCCGACCCGGGGCGGGTTCGACTTCGACGAGGTCGAGCAGGCGGAGCAACAGCGCTCCTCAGGCCCGCAACCTGCCGAAGGCAGGCGCGGGCCGAAGGACCAGGACGTCCGGGTCGACGACGACGGAACCGCCCCCGAGCCACCGGACTGACACTTCCTGCGCTAGTAGGACTTTTCGGTCCAGCCGACCAGGCCGAGGGATCCGCCCTTGATGTCGGTGCCGAGGCCGTCCTTCCTGTCGGCGTCGAAGTAGACCGCTGCCACGCCCTTGGGCGTGATTCCGAGCAGGGTCCGGCCGTTCGGGTGGGAGTCGCAGGACCCGCCGCCGAGAGCGACGAAGTTCCCCCAGCCGCTAGCCTTGAGCACCTTAGAGGTGACCACAGCCGGGGTGGCGTAGCTGATGCGCCACTCCTTCAGCTCCCCGTTCGACTTGGTGCCGGTCAGTACGTCGACCGCCGCGGCGCCGGTCCCGATCGTACGCGAGTAATCCAGCGTCTTGACCGTTTCCCAATCGCCGCCGCTGATTGCCTTGCGACCCGAGAGCGTGGGCTTGCCGTCGATCCAGGCGAACTTGTACCGGTAGAGCGAGGTGCCTTCCGCCCGGTAGAGGTACGGCCAGGCCATCGTGATGAATCGGGTGCCGCCGAAGCCCGCCGCAACCCGGGTCACCTTGTGCACCGTGATCTTCTCGACGCCGTCGATCTTGTCGCCCTGGCGCTCGAGGTGGTAAATGTTCCCGTCGGTCGGGTGAGTGGCGAGCTCCTGGCTCTGCCACCAGTCGTCGGCGCCGATCGCGCCGTACGGCACGAGTGCGGTGGGCACCCAGCCGAGGTTGTCGCCCGGCAGGGCCTCCGTGCTGGTCTTCTTGGCGTCGTACCGATAGGTCAGCCGTTGTCCGTCGGCGCGATACGCGTCGGCGAGGGCATAGCAGTCGGCCGGAACGTCGCTGAGCGCCGCGCTCGCGGGCCGCGCGGTGACGGTCGCGGCAAGTCCGGTCGCGAGCACGGCCAGGGCCACGCCGCCGGCCAGGATGTTTCTACGCATGAAGGAGTTCTCCAGAGAGGAGTAGAAGGGGGAACGATCTACGGTCAGTAGGCTTTTTCGGTCCAGCCGACCAGGCCGAGGGATCCGCCTTTGATGTCAGTGCCGAGGCCGTCGGTCTCGTTGGCGTCGAAGTAGACCGAGGCTCTGCCTTTGGCGGTGATGCCCATCAGCGCCCGGCCGTTCGGGCGGGAGTCGCACCAGCCGCGGCCGAGGCTGGTGAAGTTTCCCCAGCCTGTTTCCTTGAGCACCTTCGAGCTGACCGCCGGTGTGGTGGCGTAGTTGATGCGCCACTCCTTCAGCTGGCCGTTCGACTTGGTGCCGGTCAGTACGTCGACCGCCGTGGCGCCGGTCCCGATCGTGCGTTGGTGGTCCAGTGTGTTGACCGTGTCCCACGCCCTGCTGCTGATCGTCGCTCGGCCCGAGAGGGTTGGCTTGCCGTCGACGAACGAGAACTTGTACCGGTAGAGCGACGTACCGGCTGCCCGGTAGAGGTACGGCCAGGCCATCGTGATGAAGCGGGTGCCGCCGAAGCCCGTCTTGACGGGGGTGACGGTGTGCGTGATGACCTTCTCGACGCCGTCGATCGTGTCGGTGGCGCGTTTGATGTGGTAGATGGTTCCGTCGGTCGGGTGCGTGGCCAGGCTGTGGTTCATCCGACTGCCGGTGCTGCCGGACTCCAGGAAAGTCACAATTCCGGTGGGCACCCAGCCGAGCTTGTCGCCCGGCATGGCCTCCGTGCTGGTCTTCTTGTCGGCGTACCTGTAGGTGAGAGCTTGTCCGTCGGTGCGATACGCGGCGGTACGCGTCCGGCAGTCGGCCGGTACGTCGCTGAGCGCGGCGCTCGCGGACCGCGCGGTGACGGCGACTCCGGTCGCGGCCAGTCCGGTCGCGACCACGGCCACGGCGATGCCGGCGGCCAGGATGTTTCTACGCATGAAAGGGGTTCTCTCCAAGGAGGTGGAAGGGCTACTGGCCGTAGGCGCGCGCGGTCCAGCCGAGTTCACCCAGGGAACCGCCCTTGATGTCGGTGCCGAGGCCGTCGGTCTTGTTGGCGTCGAAATGCACCGAGGCCCTACCGGTCGCGGTGATCGCGAGCAGCGGGCGACCGGCTGGGTGGTCTGCGCAGAAGCCAGTGCTCAGACTCGTGAACGGCTCCCAGCCGATCGATCGCAGTACCTTGCTGGTGATCCGCGTCGGCGTCGCGTGGTTGATCGTCCACTCCTTGAGCTGCCCAGCGTCGTTGGTGCCGATCAGCACATCGGCCTTGGCGGTGCCCGTCCCGGCGGTGCGCTCGGAGACCAGCGTGTTGACCGCGCTCCAACCGGTGGTGGCCAGTCGCACCGGCGCGGACGGTACGCCGGTCGCCGAGTCGACGGTGTATCGGTAGAGCGCGCTTCCCGTGACCCGGTACAGGTACGGGTAGCTGTACGCGAGGATCCGGGTCGAGCCGAAGCCTGACTTGAGCCGGGTGGCAGTGACCTCAGGAACCCTCCATGCGCCGTCGACCAGCTCGCCCCGGCGGCTCACCCGGTAGAGGTAGCCGTCGGTCGGGTGTGCGGCGAATTCGGTGCTGCGGAACACCGTGTCGTCACCCGCGCCACCAATCTGCTGGTGGGCCGTCGGCACCCAGCCGAGCTTGTCCCCGGCGTACGCCTTGGTCCCGGCAAACCCGCCGTTGTACGTGTAGGTCAGCCGCTGAAGGTCGGACCGGTACGCCGCGGTCGACACCTGGCAGTCCTTCGGTACGTCGCTGAGCGCGGCCGACGACGGCCGGGCCACCAGAACGGCGCCGGTCGCGGCCACAGCGAGCGCGGCCGCACCGGCGGCCAGGAAGGTTTTACGCATCGGGGAGATTCCTCCATCAAACGATTCAGACAGACGACAGGCCCCCATCCTCGGCGTACCGGCTTTCATCTCGCTGCCCGTACTTCACCCGTACCCGAGGGTGGTACCGCGGTACCACCCTCGGGGCGGATGTCGGTCCCCGGTACTACGAGTTGGGCGTGAGGTGGCCCCTAGCGTTGCTGGTAAGGCGCCTGGGCACTCCGAGACCGCCGAACCGAGGAGAAGGAACGCGAATGATCGAGGCACAACAGCTCACGAAGCGGTACGGCGAGAAGACGGCCGTCGACCAGCTGGGGTTCGTCGTGAAGCCGGGGACGGTGACCGGCTTCTTGGGGCCGAACGGTGCGGGGAAGTCGACGACGATGCGGATGATCGTCGGACTGGACAGCCCGACCAGCGGCTCGGTGACGGTCAACGGGCGCCGATATGCGCAGCACCGGGCGCCGTTGCAGGAGGTTGGTGCCCTGCTCGAGGCGAAGTCGATCCACCCGGGGCGATCGGCGTACCAGCACTTGAACGCGCTTGCGCTGACGCACGGCATCCCGCGTCGTCGGGTGGACGAGGTCATCGACCTTGCGGGACTCGGTAGCGTGGCCAAGAAGCGGGCCGGTGCGTTCTCCCTCGGGATGGGGCAACGGCTCGGTATCGCGGCGGCTCTGCTCGGCGATCCACAGACCGTCATGCTGGACGAGCCGGTCAACGGGCTGGACCCCGAGGGGGTGCTGTGGATCCGCAATCTGCTGACCGGACTCGCGATGGAGGGCCGCACCGTGTTCGTCTCCTCGCATCTGATGAGTGAGATGGCACTGGTCGCCGACCACCTGATCATCGTCGGACGTGGACGGCTGCTTGCGGATACGACGGTTCAGGACCTGATCCGGGAGGCAGGCGGCAACGCGGTGAAGGTCACTGCCCAGGACCCGGCCCGGTTGCGGGAGGTCCTCGCGGGGCCGGGCATCGAGATCACCGGGACGACAGGTTCGGAGGAACTGCAGGTGACCGGACTGAGTGCCCGCGAGATCGGTCTGACGGCGATCGAGCACCAGATCGCGCTGTTCGAGCTCAGCCCGAGCACGGTCTCGCTGGAGGAGGCGTTCATGGACCTGACCAGGGATGCCGTCGAATATCACGGTACGACGGGCGAAACCTTGGGGAGGGCTGCGTGAGCACGACACTCGCACCCCCGCAGTACCGGGTGACCTGGCGGCGCGTGGTGCGGTCAGAGTGGGCCAAGCTGTGGTCGCTGCGCTCGACCTGGATCACGCTCGGAGTGGCCATGGTGTTCCTGGTCGCGGTCGGGCTGATCGCAGCCGTGCAGTACAAGTCGCAAGTGGGCTCCGGCAATCCGATGGATGACGACTTCACCGGCGCGACGGCCGTGAGTCTGGCGCTGTTCGGAGTGAACTTCGCCCAACTCGCACTGGGTGTACTCGGCGTACTGGTCACTGCCGGCGAGTACTCGACCGGGATGATCCGCTCCACGCTGGCAGCAGTACCGCGCAGAGTGCCCGTGCTGTGGGCGAAGTCGCTCATCTTCGGGCTGGTCGCGCTGGTGATCGGCACGATCGGCGTGTTCGCCGCCTTCCTGTTCGCCAGCGGGATCGTCTCCGGCACGGACGCCGCGATCAGCCTGTCGGACCCAGGCGTTCTGCGCAGCCTGCTGGGTGCCGGCCTCTACCTCGGCCTGGTCGGCGTGCTCGGTGCCGCCCTGGGCTCGCTCCTGCGGTCGGTGGCCGGCGGAATCTCCGTGCTGGTCGGTGTCCTGATGATGGTTTCACTGCTCCTGGCACTGCTACCCAGCTCCTGGCAGGACAATGTCGGCAAGTACCTTCCCAGTACGGCGGGTGAGTCGATCTACGCTCTGACCCACGATGCAGGCAGTCTGTCGCCAACGGCCGGGCTGCTGGTCTTCGTCGGCTGGATAGCGCTCGCACTGGCCGGAGCGGCGTACCGACTCGTTCGCAGAGACGTCTGACGATCCCTGCCTCAGGAAGACGCGTGATCAATGACCACAGACGATCTGAGCGGATCGAGTGCCCTGCTCGGCAGGCTGAGCCAGTTCGGTCAGCGGCTGCGCCAGGCCGACCGCGAGCACCCGGTGCTGCTGGACGCGGCAGTCGTCGTACTGGTCTTCCTGATCTTCTGCATGCCCGACCTGGCGGACAAAGGCTCCGTCGACGGTGATGCCCCGCCCGCGATCCGGGCGCTGTTCACCGAGTTGCCCGTGGCGCAAGTCCTCGCCTTCCAGGCCGGGCTGGTCCTGCCGCTGTTCTGGCGACGTCGTCGGCCGCTGGTGGCCTTCGGCGTCGTCGGGGCGGTGTTCGTGCTCCAGTGGTCGCTCAGTATCGCGCTGCGGGCGGACATCGCCCTGGCCATCGCTCTCTACAGCCTGGCTTTGCACGGACGCCTGCGGCAACTGCTGTGGGCGTGCGGGCTTTCGGTCGGCGCGTTGGTGCTGGTCGCTGCCCGGATCGCGCCGGCATTCTCGTTCTGGGACGCGCTGTTCTTCCTCATCAGCGCTGGGACCGCCGCGGCTGCGCTCGGACTGATGATCCGGCTTCGCCGCGCCCAACTGGAGACCCTGCGCGACCGAGCCGCCCGCCTGGAGATCGAGCGCGACCAGCGCAGCCGGCTGGCAACCGCCACCGAACGCACCCGAGTCGCTCGCGAGATGCACGACATCGTCGGCCACAACCTGGCCGTCATGATCACCCTCGCCGACGCCGGAGCCTATGCCACCGACGCTGCGCCCGAACGAGGGAAGCAGACCCTGCTGCTGATCGGTGACACCGGACGGCAGGCACTCAGCGAACTGCGGCGCGTGCTCGGCGTGCTGCGCGAGGACTCGACCGCACCCGACCTCAGCCCGCAGCCCGGCATCGCAGCCATCGACGCGCTCTGCTCCGCGGTGGGCGCGGCCGGACTCGACATCGTCTACCGGACCAGTGGTGAGACCGACGCTTTGGACAGTGGAGTTCAGCTGACGGTCTATCGCATCGTCCAGGAGGCGCTCACCAATGCGCTCAGGCACGCCGGCGCCGGCACTCGCGTGCAGCTGTCGATCGCGGTCGAGGACACCCAGCTCACCCTCAGCGTTCACGACAACGGCTCGGCGACTCCGTCCCGGCCGCGGAACCAGGAAGGCCACGGTCTGATCGGCATGCACGAGCGAGCAGCCCTGTACGGCGGATCTGTCAGCGCGGGGCCTGCGCCCGGCGGCGGATGGACGGTCGAGGCCGTCCTCGATCTTGGCGGTGCCCGTTGATCACGGTGCTAGTCGTCGACGACCAGGAGCTGCAGCGGTACGGCTTTCGGATGCTGCTGGAATCCCTTCCCGAAACCGAAGCGGTCGGCGAGGCCGCACATGGTGCCGCCGCCGTCCGGATGGCTGCCGAACTGCGGCCCGACGTCGTCCTGATGGATATCCGGATGCCCGGTATGGACGGCATCGAGGCCACCCGCCGCATCGTCGCATCCGGCGGGCGTTCCCGCGTCCTCGTCCTGACCACCTTCGACCTCGACGAGTACGCCCACTCCGCGCTGCGCGCCGGAGCCAGCGGCTTCCTCCTCAAAGACGCCCGCCCGGCCGAACTCCTGGCCGGGATCCGTGCAGTCGCCCAAGGAGATGCGGTCATCGCCCCAGCCCTCACCCGCCGGCTCCTGCAGGAATTTACCGACCAGCTGCGACCGCGTCGTACGACGGACTCCGCCGAAGACCCCAGACTCAGCCAGCTCACCGACCGCGAACGCGAGATCCTGATCGCCGTCGGCAAGGGCTGGACGAACGGCGAGATCGCCGCCCGGTTCGTGTTGTCGGAGTCCACCGTCAAAACCCATGTCGGACGAGTCCTGGCAAAGATCGGCGCCCGCGACCGAATCCAGGCCGTGATCTTCGCCTACGACCTGGGACTCGTCTGATCCCCTCAGGCCAGTGGTGTGGAAACGGTGAAGGACGCATCCTGGGCGAACGCTGTGTCGGAGGTGCGCCAGTCGACGCGTACCTCGAAGTTGTAGTGGCGTAAGTAGCGGTCGGGCCGGTACTGGTCAGAGGCCGAAGAACGTGATGGCTGCAGCGGCCATGCCGTTGGACGGCAGGCTGTGGCCGGCGCCTTGGATGCTGTAGGCCTCTACTTGGACGGTGCCGGACGCGTTGGCGTAGCGACGGCGGTTCCAGTTCTGGCGGGGAGTGTCGCTGGAGGTCGGGGTCTGGCTCAGTGCGAAGACGTTGGTCCATTGCTCGATCGACTCCTGCAGCAGCGAGTACGGGACGAGCGTGTCGGCGGTGCCGTGCCAGACCTGGGCGCGCGGGCGAGGCCCGGTGTAGCCCGGGAATGCCTGTCGTACTGCGTCTCCCCATTGTTGCGGGGTCCGGTTCATGTTTCCGCCGGTGCACTTGCTGCTCGAGGGCGGGAAGTCGGCTGCGTTGGCGAAGCAGTTGAAGGGCACGCCCATGAACGCCGCGCCGGCTTTGAACACATCCGGGTAGACGGCAAGCATGTGGTTGGTCATCATGCCGCCGGACGACGATCCGGTGGCGAAGACCCGGTTGGCGTCGCCGCCGTACTGGTGCTGTGCGTAGGTCACCATCGACGCGATGGAGACCGGGTCGCTACCGCCGCCGCGGCGTTTGGCGGCGTCCGACCAGGTGTCGAAGCATTTGCCGAAGCCTGCCTGCTGCTGGGCGCTGGGATAGATGACGATGAAGCCGCGCTGGTTGGCCAGCGAGGCGAATTCACTGCTGGAGTAGAAGCCGGGGCCGGAGCCGCCGCAGCCGTGCATCGCTACGACGATCGCGGGCTTGGCCGGGCGCGAATCCGGCACGTAGATGTGCATGCGCATCCCGCCGGGGTTGCTGCCGAAATTGCTGACCTCGACCAGCGAGGCCGCTTCGGCGGTGGGCGTCAGCGGTATCGTCAGCGCGGCCGTGACGATCGCTGCGGCGGCGATGGAGAGTATTCGTCTGAACTGCATGACCGAACTCCTTTGCTCCGTGGGGCGTACGGGTCATCGGTGACACGAAGCATGTAGGTCGGTACAGAAAGTGTCAAGCGTTGTGCGAGGAGCGAGCACTGTGATCAGCCCGTATGACATCGAGGAGTTGTTCCCCGATGAGACCGTCCGGTTTCCGCGTTCGCAGGCCGGTACGGCGCCGCAGGGGTGGATCGTCACGTTGCTCGCGGACTACACGCTGTCGACCCGGGCGTCGCTCCCGTCCGCGGCGATCGTGGCCTTCCTGGCGGATGCCGGGGTGAGTTCCGCCGGCGCCAGAGCAGCCCTCAGCCGACTGGCCCGGCGCGGGATCCTCGAACGCACCAAGCAGGGACGGCACAGCGCCTACAGCCTGACCCCCGCCGCGGCCGGCAAGCTGTCCTTCGGCGGCCAGGTGATGGTCTCGGCCGCGACCGAGACGCCATGGGACCACCAGTGGACGCTGGTCGCCTTCTCCCTGGCCCAGGACGAGGCCGCGCGCCGACGCGAACTACGCAGCCGACTCCGATGGCTGGGCTTCGCCCCTCTGTACGACGGACTCTGGGTCTCGGCACGCGATCTGACCGAGCACTCCCGAACGCAGCTGGCCAGACTGAGCTTCGGTGCCATGACCGTCTTCCAGGCTCGCCACACCGATGTCGGCTCCCGGGATCCGTTGCAGGCTTGGGATACGGCTGCCATCCACCAGCAGTACGAATCCCTCATCCGCGAGTGGCAGCCGCTCCTCCGCCGCATGCAGGTCGGCACCATCGACGGCGCCGAGGCAGTCGCGGTCCGCACCGAAGTGATGGACAACTACCGCCGCCTCCCCGTCATAGACCCCGACCTACCCCTCGAGCTCCTCCCACCCGGTTGGCTACGAGTGCCCACCCGGGACCTGTTCGTCCAGCTCTACGACGGCCTCGCCACCCCTGCCCAGCAATACGTCCGCGCAGTCGCAAGCGAGTTCACCAACGATCCCCTCACCGGCATCCAAGCCCACTCAGTAGCCGACCTACGCTCTGGCATCCCGACGCCGGCCCCGAACACCTGACGAGCGCCTAGTAGGCGAAGCGGGAGGGTGGGG
>NZ_SMKA01000026.1 GCF_004348455.1 Kribbella albertanoniae | reverse complement strand
GCCCTCCACCGCGACCTGACCGCCCTGACTCCCCGCGAACTGGAAGTCCTCACCCTGATGGGCCACGGCCGCTCCAACGCCGAGATCGCGGCCCACCTCACCCTCAGCGAAGCAACAGTCAAGACCCACGCCGCCCGCATCTTCGCCAAACTGACCCTCCGAGACCGAGCCCAAGCAGTGGTCCTCGCCTACGAAACCGGCCTCATCACCCCAGGCGACCACTGAGGCGAGAGCCGTTTCATGTCCGTGTTACGGCGTCGGCAGGGGGGTGCCTGGGCACGTACGGTCCGCGGGCACCACGCCACCGACGAGGTAGTCCTCGACGACGTTGTTGGCGCAGGTGTTGTCGCTGGCGTAGATGCCGTGGTTTCCGTCGTTGGTGATGGTCACCATCCTGGATCCCTTGAACGCCTTGTGTGCGTTGCGGGCGCCTTCGATCGGGGTCGCGGGGTCGCGCTCCGACTGAACCATCAGCACCGGGGGCACGCCCTCGCCGTTGAGTTCCTGTTGTTCGGCTGGTCGGTTGTTCCAGAAGATGCAGGGCAGCGCCACCCAGCTCCAGCCGACCTTCGGGTACCGCGTGCCCTGCGTTGTCGAGCTCTCGATCTGCGACTGGCGGTCACCGGTGATCGGTCCGTCGTTGCACGAGTAGTGCCAGAAGCTGGCGTCGTACGCGTCGTCGTAGGCCGCCGTCGGGTAGTCGCCTGCCACCAGCGGACGCGGACCTCTTGGGCCGCCGTCGCGCTTCGCCACGACCTTCTCGGCAGTCGTGCGCGCGGCGGCCTTCTCCCCAGCTGTGGACCGTTGGTCAACGAGGATCTTGACAGCCGCCATGTAGTCCGCCGTGTCGGCGAAGTAGCCCTTCCAGTACAGCCCGCCGTCGATGTCCCAGTCATACTGACTTGGGCCCAGCGGCAGTCCATCGAGTACGACCGGCTCTTCGGCAAGGGCGGCACGAACTTTTTCGTAGGTCAGCCGTGCCGCTTCCGCAGTCCTGCCGTAGCCGTACTGGGTGTGGTACTTGGCCAACCACGGCAGGAAGTCCGTACGCCACCGCCGCTCGAATCCCAGCGGCTGCTGGTCCCACGACTCGTGGAGGCTCAGCGTGAGGTCGCCGACCGAGTCGAGCACGACCTTGTCGACGTGCTCGGGGAACCGCTGCGCGAAGTGCGCGCCGAGCCACGTGCCCGCCGAGAACCCCAGCCAGTCGATCTTGTCGCGGTGCAGGAGCACCCGCAGCAGGTTCAGGTCGTGAGTGGTCTGGAACTGGTTGACCAGCGGCCCGAAGTCACCGGAGAGCTGGTGACAGTCGTCGACGGTGCCCTCGACGTGATCGAGGATGGCGTCAAGGTTTCCCGCACTCCGGTCGCGCATGTCGAACTGGAATTCCGTACCGATGCCGCCAGCGCAGGTGACGTTGTCGCTCCCGCCGGTACCGCGCACGTCGAACCCGATGACCTCATGGTGCTCGCGCACCCGGTCGCGGTGGTACACCTTGGCGGCATAGGTCCGCCCGGGCGCGCCAGGGCCGCCGGGGTTGATCAGCAGGCTGTCCGTTGTCGCACCGGTCGACGGCAGCCTGCTCACGGCGATGGTGATGTCCAGCCGCGCGTCGGGGGTGCCCCAGTCGAGCGGCGTTCGGTAACTCGCGCACTCCAGCTCGTCGACGCCGTCGCGTGACGACGGAGGCAACTCGCCTTCGGCACACAGATGCCAGTCAAGGACCTGGGACGTATAACGAGCAGGAATATACGGCTCGGCGGCGCCTTCCTGGGTCTGCCCGCTTGCCGGGCCTGCGGTCGCGACGGCGGCCACCGTGACCGCCGCGAGCGTCGGGACCACCGCCCAACGCATCTTGCTGTGCAAAACCAATCGACGCAGCATGGTGCTGTCCTCTCTGCAAGTTTCGCCGAAAGGCTAAGGTGCCCCACCGGTACGGCGCTGCCCGTACTCCACCCGTACTCCCCCGCACCCGGTCCAAGCTGGACATAGGCTGGACTGGCGGCTAGTGCAAGGGCTGGTGGGCGAGGCCGGGGAACAGGCGCCGGGCGTTGGTGGTTGTCAGCGACCGCCAGGTGGCTCCTTCGGTCGGCGGGTCAGCGGCGTCGATGGCTGCGATGTGTGTGCCGGCGACCGGGAGTGGCGTCCAGCAGTAGTCGCTGCCGAACAGCAGACGATCCGGCGGGACGAGTTGCTGGAGCGCCGGCAGTTGGCGTGGCATGGCCGGGCCCGCGAGGTCGTAGTACAGGCGACGCAGTTGCTCCAGCGCGTTGGGTCCGGCTGACTGTGAGCCCAGGAACTGCGTCATGAACTCGTTGATGCGGTCGGCCAGAACGGGTAACGCACCACCGCAGTGCGGAACGATCACTGTCAGGTTCGGGTGGCGCGCGATCACCCCGGACATGAGCAGGTCGGTCACGGTCCGCGCGGTGTCGAAGATGTACTCGACCATGGGGCGCGGACGCCCGAGTGCCGACTGTTCCCAGCACACCGGTGAGGTGGGGTGCAGGAAGACGACGGCCCGGCGCCGGTCCAGTTCCGCGAAGACCGGCTCGAAGCTGCTGTCGCCCAGATACTTGCCGAGGGCATTGGTCATCAGTACGACGCCGTCCGCGCCGAGGTGATCGATGCCATAGGCAATCTCTTCGAGCGAGCCGTCGACGTCGGGCAGTGGGACCGACGCGAAGAACCCGAAGCGGCCCGGGTACTCAGCGGCCAGGCCGGCGGCGTCCTCGTTGACCTGCCGGGCGAGACGGCGGGCGGCGGCGTCATCGCCGAAGTGCACGCCGGGGGACGACATCGACAGCAATGCGGTGTCGATACCATGGCGATCCATCAACTCCAGGTGCGCCTCGGCTGACCAGACCGGCCATTGATCCATCCCATCGGGATGCACATGACCGGCGGCGGTCGCTTCGCGGATGTACGACGGCGTGACGAAGTGCGCGTGTACGTCGACGAACGGTGCTGTCATGGTGTCGGCTCCTTCCGAGCTTCATCTTTGGGTGCTTGGCCGGAGCGGAACAGGGAGAGAACTCTCCCTCTCACCAGAGACGCTACAGCTGTCATCGTGAAGCCATGTCGAACCTCCGTGAGCTGGGAGAGTTCCTCAAGGCTCGCCGGGCCGAGCTCACTCCCAGGGACGTCGGCCTGCCCGAGACCCGGCAGCGACGCCGGGTGCCCGGATTGCGCCGCGAGGAGGTAGCCCTGCTCGGGGCTATCAGCACCACGCACTACACCCGTCTCGAACAAGGCCGCGTAGCGGTGACGGGCCCGGTTCTCGGTACGCTCGCCCAGGTACTACGGCTGACCGTTGCCCAGCGCAACCAGCTGTTCGAACTCGCCGGCAACGAGGTGTTCCAACGCCGCTATCGGCGTGCCCGTCAGATCGTGCAGCCACACCTGCAACGTCTGCTGAACGAGCTGCCCGCGATCCCGGCCTTCGTGCTCGGCCGCCGTACCGACATCCTGGCGTGGAACGCGATGGCCGCAGCCCTGGTGACGGACTTCGGGTCGATCCCGCCCAAGCACCGAAGCTACGTCAGGCTGCTGTTCACCGACCCCGCGATGCGCACGCTCTACCCCGACTGGGAGAACGTCGCCCGAAGAGCGGTTGCCCAACTGCGAACCGAGGCAGCCGGCACCCCGGGTGATCCGCGGATGAGCACCCTGGTCGGTGAGCTGTCCACACGGGACGAGCAGTTCAGAACCTGGTGGGGCACAGACGCCGTACCGGGTCGCGGTGTTGGAGCCAAGAACCTGAACCACCCGCTGGTCGGCGCCCTCACGCTCGAGTGGGACACCCTCACCAGCGCGGCCGATCCCGAACAACACCTGATCGTCTGGACCGCCGAACCCGGCAGCCCTTCCGACGACTCACTCCGCGTCCTCGCGTCCTGGACAGCAGGCGCGTTCACCCCTGAAGGAGATCCCTGATGTCCGAATCACCGAACACCGTCCTCGTCCGCCGGCTGTACGACTCCGGCATGGCCCCTGAGGTCACTGCCGAGGTCATCGCACCCGATCTGGTCTGGGACATCACCCCCGGCTTCCCGTACAGCGGGATCTACCACGGCTGGGAGAGCGTCAGCCGCGACTTCTTCGGCAACCTCATTCCGGCCTTCGCCTCCTTCGCCGGCCACGGCGAACGGTTCTTCGCCACCGACGACGACCATGTCGTTGTCCTCGGCCACTATCACGCCGTCGGCAAGAACGGGGCCGAGGCCGACGCCCGCTTCATCCACCTGTGGACGATCCGCGACGGCAAGCTCACCCACCTACGCCAGGCCGCCGACAGCCACGTAGTACGCGAAGTCCTGAACGGCTGAGACCACCTCACTGAGCAAGGAGCACTCCATGCCAAGTGGCTGCTGCAGGACCGCCTAGTGGCCGATCTGGGCGCGGATTACCAGGAATTCGCGCCGTTCACAGCGCACGTCGAGGTGGATCGCACTCTGCTCACCGGCCAGAATCCAGGCTCGGCCGTCCCACTGGCCCGGGAACTGCTCACGGCTCTTGGCTGACGCCGCGCCGTGTCCTTGCTGCGGGCAAGCACGTGCCAGGGACAAAACTCTCCCTATGACAACCCCGGCCGGTAATGCGACGCTGAAGGTATGAACCGCGATCTCCACCGCACCGATCTCGGCGCGTTCCTCAAGGCGCGCCGAGCTGAGCTCGATCCGGCCGCTGTCGGGTTGCCCGCCACGGGTCCGCGGCGGGTCGCGGGCCTGCGGCGGGAGGAGGTCGCCGTACTGGCTGCCATCAGCACCGACTACTACTCCCGCCTCGAGCAGGGGCGGATCCAGGCGTCGCCGCCGGTGCTGGAGTCGCTGGCCCGGGTGCTGCGGTTGGACGACGATCAGCGGAGCTATATGTACGAGCTCGCGGCGAAGGACGACTACCGCCCGGTACGGCGTCGCCCGCGCCCGAAGGTTCAGCCGCAGCTGCAGCGGATGCTCGACGGGATGGTGCTGACCCCCGCCTTCGTGATCGGCCCGCGCACCGAGATCGTTGCGTGGAACGCCTTGGGCGCGGCCATGATCACCGACTTCGGGAAGATCCCCGAGCAGCAGCGCTACTACATCCGGCTGCTCATGACCGATCCCGCCATGCGCGAGCTCTACGCGGACTGGGAGGGAGTCACCCGGCTCGCCATCGCCCAGATGCGGATGCACAACGCGAACAACCCGGGCGACGAGAAGCTGGCCGAGCTCGTCGGCGAACTCTCGGTCCAGGACGCCGAGTTCCGGCAGTGGTGGGCCGCCCACGACGTGGCGACCCGCGACACCGGCACCAAACACCTCCGCCACCCCGTCGTCGGAGACCTGCACCTCGACTGGAACGCCGTCACCTGGGCCGCCGACCCCGACCTGCAGATCATCGTCTGGACAGCCGAGCCCGGCACGCCGTCGTACGAGGGTCTGCGCCTGCTGGCTTCCTGGGCCGCCGAGCCCACTCACGCAGGAAGCGGGAACCAACCGTGAAGCGCGTGACCTGGCTGGAACTGTTCTTCGATCTGGTCTTCGTCTTCGCCGTCACGTCAGCGTCGGAGCTGGTACATCACGATCATTCATGGCTCGGCGCCTTGCGCGCTCTGATCGTGTTCATCCCGGTCTTCTGGGTGTGGGTCGGCGGGACGATGCACGCCAACCTGCACGAGGTCGACACCGTACGGGGCCGGCTGGGCATGTTCGCGGTCGCCTTCTGCGGTCTGGTGCTCGGGCTGTCCTTGCCGATGACGTTCGAGAACGCGGCCCTCTGGTTCGGTGGAACGTACTGGGCGGCCAGGATCGTTCTGTTGCTCGCGATTCAAGGCCTGCCGCATCGTGCCGCTTTCACCACGTTCACCGTGGGAGCGTTCCTCACCGGGCCGCTCTTCGTGGTGGGAGCCCTGCTGCCTGCCGGGCCTCGTACGGCGGTCTGGGCCGGCGCCGCGTTGATCGATCTGAGCGTTCCGTTCCTGGCTCGCAAGCGACTCAGCTCCGCACCGTTCAACGCATCCCACGTCGCCGAGCGATTCGGGCTGTTCGTGATCATCGCCCTCGGCGAAACAGTGATCGAGACCGGATCCGCGGCCGGAGAACACGACCTCGACGCCCTCAGGCTCGGTGCACTGGCAGCAGCCTTCGCCGTCTGCTGCGGACTGTGGTGGGTGTACTTCGCCTTCTCCGCCCCAGCCATCCACGAGGCGATCGAGTCGGCCACCGCGCGGATCGAGATCATCCGGCCCGTGCTCTCGTACGGGCACCTGGTGCTCATCGCCGGGATCATCGGTATCGCGGTGGCCATGGGCGCCGCCGTACGGGAGCCTGCCGAAGCACTGCACCTCGACGAGGCTGCCCTGCTGTTCACCGGCACCTGCATCTACCTCGGCGCGTTCGCCTTCACCCGCTGGCACATGTTCCACACCCTGGCCACTCCCCGGCTGGTCGCCGCCGCGGTCTGCCTGGGCCTTATCGCCGTGGCACCCAGCATTCCGGCCATCGCCTCGGTCGCCCTACTGGCCGCACTCCTGATCATCCTCAACCTCGTCGAACACCACGTCGTCCCCCAAACCCTCCACCGAACCGCCTGAGGAGGCGCCATGCAGTACACCCGGCTCGGCAACTCAGGACTCAAGGTCAGCCGCATCGCACTGGGCTGCATGAGCTACGGCGACCCCAGTCAAGGCCTGCACAACTGGACCCTCGACGAGGACGCCGCGCAGCCGTTCTTCCGCCAGGCGATCGAACTCGGCGTGACGTTCTGGGACACCGCCAACACCTACCAGCTCGGGAGCTCCGAGGAGTACGTCGGCCGTGCCGTCAAACGGTATGCCCGCCGCGAGGACGTCGTACTGGCCACCAAGGTCTTCGGCCGCATGCACGACGGGCCCGGCGGCCAAGGCCTGTCCCGCAAGGCGATTCTCGAACAAGTCGATGCCTCCCTCACCCGGCTCGGCACCGACTACATCGACCTGTACCAGATTCACCGCTTCGATCCGGACACCTCCGTCGAGGAAACCATGGAGGCACTGCACGACGTGCTGAAGGCCGGCAAAGTCCGGTACCTCGGCGCCTCGTCGATGTGGGCGTGGCAGTTCGCCAAACTCCAGCACGCCGCCGCCCTGCACGGCTGGACGCCGTTCGTGTCGATGCAGGATCAGTACAACCTGCTCAAACGCGAGGAAGAACGCGAGATGCTCCCGCTGTGCAGCGACCTGGGCGTGAGCAGCATCCCCTACTCACCCCAGGCCAAGGGACGCCTCACCCGCCCTTGGGGGACCCGGACGGCGCGCTCCTCGACCGACGAGGTGGCCCGAACCTTCGACACCCCCGCGGACGAGCCCGTCGTGGACGCCGTACAGAAGGTCGCCGAAGCGCGCGGCGTCCCGATGGCCCAGGTCGCGATCGCCTGGCTCCTCACCAAGCCGGTCGTCGCAGCACCGATCGTCGGCGCTACCAAATCGCACCACCTCGACCAAGCGGTCGCCGCACTCGACCTCCAGCTCACCGAGCAAGAGGTCGAAGCGCTCGAGGCGCCGTACGTCGCGCAGAATCCCTACTGGTACTGAGCTAGTGCAAGGGCTGGTGGGCGGGGCGGAGTTGTTTTGCGGTGGTTTTGACGATGGTGAAGGTGCCGGATAGTTCGGGTGCGATGTTGCCGGCGTTGTCGGTGGCTCGGACTTTGACGGTGTGGGTGCCTGCTGCGGTGATCACGACCGGCGCGGTGTACGGCGTCCAGGGGCCGCCGTCCAACGCATACTCGATCGATCTGATGCCGCCGGCGTCGGTGGCGGTGGCGTTGAGGGTTGCTCGGTCGACGAATTCCCAGCGGGCGTTCTGGTTTCCGGTCAGCCAGCCCGACACCGTCGGCGGCGTGCTGTCGCCGTCGGAGGGTACGACGGTGAACGTTGCGGTGCCCACGGCGGAGACGTTGCCGGCGGCATCGGTTGCCCGGTACGCGACCGAGTGCGCGCCGTTCGTGGCCACCTCGATCGGCGCTGTGTACGCCGTCCAGGCGCCACCGTCGAGCTGGTACTCCACCGAGGCCACACCGGACCCGGCATCGGTGGCGGTCACCGCAACCGTCGCTTTGTCGACATAGTTGCCGTTGGCATCCTGCGTGCCGGACACAGCTGCGGTCACGACCGGTGGCACAGAGTCCTGTTCAACCACCGTGAAGTGCGCCATCCCTTCAGGGGAGACATTGCCGGCCTGGTCGGTGGCCCGGTAGTGCAGCATGTGCATGCCCGGGGTGTTCACGTCCACAGGCGCCTGGTACGGCGTCCAAGTGCCACCGTCGAGTTGATATTCGACCGTCTTCACGCCGGACTCGGCGTCGGTCGCGGTGACGGTCACCCGAGCGGTGTCAAGGTAGTTGCCGTCAGCATCCTGTTCGCCCGTGACGGCTGCGGTCACCGTTGGCGGAGTGGTGTCCTCCGGACGTTCGACCACCCGGAATCCCTTCGATCCGGTCGGCGACACGTTGCCGTCGTGGTCGGTGGCCCGGTACTGCACCGTGTGATCGCCGATTGCGCTGACCACCACGGGCGCGGTGTACGGCTTGAATCCGGTGTCGTCCAGCTCGTACTCCACCGACGCCACCCCGGACTGGGCGTCCGCAGCGGTCACCGTGACGGTGGCCTGGCCGAGGTAGTGACCGTCCGGGTTCTGCGGCCCGGAGACGGCAGCGGTGACGGTCGGCGGGGTGGTGTCGTCACCGTCGTCGGTGACGGTGAACTCACCGACCATCAGGGGATGCCCCGGAATGGCGCAGAAGTACCGATACTTCCCCGGTGTGAGCGTCACCTCGGCCGTATGCCGGCCGTTACTCCCGTCGTCCGGGTACGCGAGGATGTTCACGTCGACGTCGTGGTTGTAGCCCGGCGTCGAGCGGTCGAACGTCAGCGTGTGCGACATGTCGGTCGTGTTGCCAGTGGCCTCGCTGTTCTCGAACACGATCGTGGTCGGACCGGCGACCGCCTGGGCCGGCGCCGTGGTGTAGGCCTCGGTGCTGTTTCCCGCGGTCCAGGTCAGCACCTGGTCGGCGGCAGGCTCCGCCGGCACCGACGCCAGTGCAGGCATCGACTGAGGAACCAGCATCACCAGTACGGCGGTCAACCCAGCGAGTACGCGTCTCATCACAACCCCCGGATCCGGATATTGCGGAACTCGATCAGGTCGCTGTCCCCGTGGTTCTGCAGCCCGATGTAACCCTCGACGTACTGCCGCAGGTCGGTCGACGGATCGCTCGGCCGCGACGACTGCAGCCCCGGGACGTTGTCAAACTCGTTGATCACCACGCCATTGCGGATGATCGTGTAGTGCTGCCCAACCACCTTGACCTCGTACTCGTTCCACTGTCCCTTCGGGGTCGGCCGGGCCGCGGCCAGTCCGTTCGGGTCGAAGTTGTAGATCGACCCGGTCTTCTGCGGTTCGCCCGACTCACCGTCGTACAGCTGGACTTCGTGGCCGCAGTAGATCGCCACCCAGGCCTGTGAAGTGCGAGCCGAGCCAACAGTCCCGCAACTGCCGAGCGGCCGCTGCTCGAGCGGTGTGCGCGGATCCGGGAACCGGACGAACACGCCACTGTTCGCGCGAACAGCATCCGGCGCAACATCGCGGAACTGCAGTCTGAGCGAGAAGTCGCCGTACGGCTTCTTTGCGAACCAGAGCATGCCGAGCCCGCCGGACGGTTTCAGTGACCCATCCGGCTGTACGGCGAACTGTCCCGAAGGCGCCTGCGCCCAGTCGTAGAACGATTCGTTCGTACCGTCGAACAGCGGCTCGTAGCCCGTGACCCCGGGCTTGCCGACGTTCGACGCCCGCGCCACCGCGATCAGCTCGTCCCGTTCGGCGACGGTGATGATCCCGCGCTGCCGCAACTGCCGGGTGGCCTGCTGGACATGCGTGACGAACAGCGCATGGGTAGCCCAGGTGCTCTCGTCGTCGATCAGATCGTCCACCTTGCAGCCGCCGCCCGCGTTGCGGTTCGGCACCGTCGTGGCGGAGTCCCCGATCGTCACCTGAGCGCCCTGGTCCGCCATCACGCAGCCGGCGTTGACCGCGACCGTCGCGACCGCGGTGGTCCCGTCGGCGTAGGTGATGGTGACCTTGGCGGTCTGCAGGCCGGGACTCAGATAGGTGTGCCGCGGGTTGGCCTCGGTCGAGGTGGTGCCATCGCCGAACGTCCACGCGTACGACACCCCACCGGCCTTGGTGCCGTTGAACGCATACGTCAGCGGCTTGTTCTGCACCGCGACCGCGGCGGCCTTCGGCAGCGGCGTCGGCGGGCCGCCCTTGTAGCTGACCTTCACCAGCTTCTGGTTCGGGTGCAGGGTGAAGAATCCGCCGCCGTAGTCGAGCACGTAGAGCGCACCGTCCGGTCCGAACCGCGCGTCCATCCAGCTCTGCACCTGGTTACTACCGTTGCCCCCGGCAATGATGTGCTGGAACGTCTCGCCGAACGCCGGCGGTTGCGCCGTCGGAACTCCGGCCGGATCGACCGTCACCGCCGTCCGGCGGTTCGGGGTCGAGTTGTCGCCAATGAACCACTTGTCATCCCAGTACTTCGGCCAGGCCACACCGCTCTTGGTGTTCACCCGGTCGTAGTGGTAGGTCGGCCCGGACATCACGGCCTGCCCACCACCTTCTCGGAAGTACGGCTGGGTGTAGACCGCGTCCTCCGCCTGGTACGTCGGGATCGAGCTCCCCGGGCGCTTCGGGAACACGGGCCCGCCGCCGCCCGGTGAGTACCAGATCATGTTGTCCTTGACCGGCGGCAGTTCGACCAGGCCGGTGTTGCGCGGCGAGGTGTTCAGCGGGTTGTCGCAGTCGTACCAGCCGGTCAACACATCGGCGTCGGTGTTGCTGCGGTTCCGGTACGGCTGCCGGTTGCCCATGCAGTAGGGCCAGCCGTGGTTGCCGGCCTCGGTGATGATCGTCGCGGTCTCGTACTTCGCCGGCCCGAGCTCCGGGTCCGGCGAACCCGCATCCGGCCCGACCCAGGCCGCGGTCAGCCAGTCGGTTTCCGGGTCGATCGCGAGCCGGGAGATGTTCCGCACGCCCATCACATAGATCTCCGGCCGAGTCTTCGCCGTACCCGGCGCGAAGAGGTTGCCGGCCGGGATCGTGTAAGTGCCGTCCGGCTCCGGGTGGATCCGGATGATCTTGCCGTTCAGGTCGTTGGTGTTGCCGGAGGTACGGCGGGCGTCCTGGAACGACAGTCCGCCGAACTCCTCGGTCCAGTTGTTGCCGGAGTACCCCTTCGAGCCGCCGGAGGAGTTGCTGTCGCCGGAGCCGACGTACAGATTGCCCTTGGAGTCGAAGGCCATCCCGCCACCGGCGTGGCAGCAACTGTGTTGCTGGACCTCCCACTGCAGCAGGTCCTTGCGGCTCGCCAGGTCGACGGTTTCGCTGGTGGCGTTGTATGTCAGCCGCGAGACCGTCCGCTTGCCGGTGTGCCGGACGCGGTCGACGGTGTCATGCGGCATCCAGTAGACGTAGAACCAGCCGTTCTCGGCGAATTTCGGGTCCAGCACGATGCCGAGCAGACCCTCTTCGTTCTTGATCAGCTCGTCACCGGAGCCGCGATTGCCCATCACCGGGAGCGTGGTCAGCAGCTTCGCCTTCTTGGCAACCGGATCCCACTGGTGGATGGTGCCGCAGCCGAGGCCGACGTTCGGGTTCTCCCAGTCGACCACCGGGCCGGTCGGGCAGGCCGCCTTGCCGACGTAGAAGATCTTGCCGGTCGGCGCGATCGTCATACCGTGCGGCTCACCGATCTGGTCGAGCTGGCCGGTCTGGTTTGGCGGGGTCAGCCGCTCGACGGTGTAGTTGGCGGCGATCGTCGCCTGGCAGTCGGCCCGGACCATTCCAGTGGTCCACTTCAGCGCGCCGAGCAGGTGCTTGCGGAACGCGGCCTCGCCGTAGCTGCCGTCGGTGCCGCCCATACCGGTGTAGAACGACCGGCCGCCGCTGTAGTCGCGGCACCAGGAGATCGGGTGGAACGGGCCGTTGGAGCCAGGGCCCGGGTTGTAGTGCCGCTCCTCGACCTGCGCGACGGTGTGCACGGTGCCGATCGGGTTCGTCGCCCAGTTGCGCCACTTGTCGGTCCGGGTCAGGTTCAGCGGCAGACCGACGTTCGCCGGGTGCTGTCGATCCAGCAGGTTGACCACCGCACTCTGCGGAGTCGGCTCCGGCGGCGGCTGCGAGTCACCGATGTAGAAGAGCAGGTCGGCGAGCTGGATCAGCGGCTCACCGCCGTTCGCGGTGATGTTCAGGCGATAATGCGCGTACGGCGTCGTGTTCGCGACCTCGAATACCCGCCGCTGGTGCCGCTCGGCGAAGACCTCGTTGGTGCGGGTGTCCAGGTCGGTCCAGGTACTGCCGTCGTTCGAGCCCTGCAGGGTCCAGTTCTTGGGGTCCCGGCCAACGAAGTCGTTCGCGGAGGTGAGCGAGTACCTGGTCACCGCGGCCGGCTCGGTCAGCTGCATCGCGACCCAGCCGGTCGGCGTACGGGCCAGCCACTTGGTGTTCGGGTTCCCGTCGGTCAGCTTCTCCTTGGTCTCGTTCGGCGGGTTCTCGCCGCTGGCCGTCACCGCCGCCACCGGCCGTGGCGGCGGCAGCAGCGCGCCGACCGGGCGCGCGCCGATCAGGCCGGTGAACCACTCGGAGTCCGGCTGGAACTTCGACGCATCGGCGATGCCGAGGTAGCCGTTGCCGGCCTTGATGTAGTTCTGCAGCGCCGTCTCGCGCTCGCGACTGAGCACGATTCCCTGTGCGGACAAGAACACCACCGCGCGGTACGTCGCCAGCTTGGCCGGCGTGAAGACGGCCGGGTCCGAGCTGACGTGCACGGTCATCCCGTTGGCCTGCCCGATGCCGGCGATCGCGTCGGTCGCCCGCTCGACCGGATCCAGCTGACTTTCGGGTTCGCCACGGAACACCAGCACGTTCACGGCCACATCGGTGGCAGTGGTCGCTGCGACTGGCGCCGCCTGCGCGGTTGGTTGCGTGCTGCCCGGTTGCACCACCTGGGTGCCGAACGCCAATGCTGCGGTGACCAGAACGGCCGCCGTACGACGGTTGAGCCTCATCGTTCCCCCTCAGCCGTGATGGTTTGAGTGATCGGCCTGCGGCCCGGCCACGTGGTGCTGGTGGAACCGGTCGATCGCCGCCTGCGCGCCGGCCGGCATACTCCCGTCGGGGTTGCGGACCAGGAACAGCCCGACCATCCCCTGGTCGGAATGCATCTGCACGTGGCAGTGGTACATCCACACGCCCGGCCCGACGCCGTCGCCGGCAAGCACCTGGAATCCGAACGAACTGCCCGGGTCGAGGTTCTTGGTGTCGATCACCGGGCTCGGATCGTTCGCACCGGTGAGCATGCCGGTCCGGGTGTCGGCCCAGCGGTGCGCATGCAGGTGGAACGTGTGCGGCAGATTGCCGTGCCCGATACAGACGAACTCGACCCGCTCCCCCTGGCGGGCCTCGAACATCGGGCTGTCCGGCGCCTTCTTGTTGTTGATCAGCATCTCGTTGAACACGACCGTGAACTGCCGGTCCGGGATCAGATCGGCACGCCGGCGAACGATCAGACCGCCGTACAGGCCCTTCTGGATCCCTGGGGTGCCGTGGTCGTTGCCCATCGCGTGATCGTGGTAATGCCAGTAGCCGGCGCTGCCGGGCATGAACCGGTTGTTGCCGATGTCGACCTGCTTGCGGGTGCGCCAGACGTACGTGCGGGTCTCGCCGGGCGCGTTGAACGAGGCGTTCAACGGGCTCCCGTCGGAGTTCACGTCGTAGTCGACGCCGTGCGGATGGATCGACAGCCGCTGATCGGTGTTGTTGACCAACTCGATCTCGAGAGTGTCCCCCTCGTAGATCTCCAGCAGCGGCCCAGGAATAGTCGCCTCCCCGGGCGCCAGTCCGTAGCCGAACAACCCGCCTGCCAGCGGCTCGGCGTACAGAGTGATCTGCCGAACCGCGGCAACGCTGTCGGGGGCCATAGTCACCCCGGTCAACACCGCTCCCCCGGCAACCGCGGCCGGCGCAACCAGCACCGAGCGGCGGGACAACCGCGATTTTTGGGCATGCTCGACCATCGTGGGACTCCGTTCGGGCGGGAACGCGTGTCTCCAGCTGTAGTTCAGCCCGCACACTATGTAGTCACCGACAAAAAGTTAAGACCTGGGGTCCATGTTTTTGTCGTTCGTTGTCAGTTTCCCCACCGAGCACCCACCCAGCCAGTTCGCGGGGAGGATCCACCCCCCGAATCCGTCGCAGATCCACCCCAAACCGGTTCGGGCCGCACCGCAACCACGCCTTTGTGGATCCCCACTGCCACGGAGCGACCGCCATACTCCACAAAGATGGCTATCCAGGGGGCGGCGGTCAGGGCACCGGCCGTGAGGACGCCGGCCCACCTGCACGCGGACAGGAGAACCGAAATTACTCCTGGACGTGGGCGGCGGTCACGGCGTTGTAGACGTAGACCTCTTGGCCGGTGGCTGGGGTGCGGGCTTGGAGGGTGTGGAACATGGGGTCGGAGGGGCCGCCTAGGTCGATGACTGTGGCGCCGGCGCCGAGGACTCCGCGGGCGAGGGCAGGGGGTGCTGTGAGGTCTATTCGGGTGATGACACCAGGGGTGACCCAGACGGGCGTCTGGCCCAGCCGTCCGGTGAGTTGATGGTGCAGGTGGCCGCACAGGACTGCGTGTACGTCGGTGCCCGCCAGTGCACGACCCAGCTCCTCGGGTTGCTGCAGGACGACGGATCGCATGAAGGCGACGGCGTCCAGGGACACCGGCGGGTGGTGGAGTACGACGATCGATCCGGACGGGGCCGGGGTTGCCAGCTCGTTGGTGAGCCACTGCAGTTGGTCGCGGCCCAGCTCGCCGTGGCCGGAGCCGGGGACGAGGCTGTCCAGCGTGATCACGCGGAGGCCGTTGATCTCGCTGACCGCGGCGATGACATCGTCGAGGCCGGCGGATCGACCGATCGATGAGCCGTCCGGGCCGAGGTGGCCGGAGCCGAGGGCAGCGGTGAAGCCATCACGGCGGTCGTGGTTGCCGGTGCTGTAGATGTGCGGGATTCCGCGCTCGGCGGCGAACTCGCCGACCAGATCACGGACCGTCGCGCACCCCTCCTCGGATCCGTCGTCGGCGATGTCTCCGCTGACGACCACCACGTCCAACTGCGGGACCCGGCGAACGTCGTACAGGAGTCCGCGCAGCGCGGTGACGCCGTCGACGCCGTCCTCGTCCGGGCCGGTACGGCTGACATGGGTGTCGGACAGGTGCAGAACACGGTGACGGGGCATGGCAAGCTCCTAGACGTCGTTGCCCTGAGCACCCAGGCGGTCGATGCCCGTCGCGTCACTCCCCGGTGGTCGCGCCCACCCTCGCCAGTCGTGTCCTTCGAGCCTACCTGCGTTGGGGACCGGTCCCGGGGGCCTGGTTGTACAAAGGTCGAGACGCTCACCTCTTGGGGGTACGACGAACATGACTGTCCCGACGCTGACCCAGCGGACCGGCCCGCAGCAGGCGGCTGCGCGGGGCGGGGTTGCCGCGTTGCTGGCCGATGCCCGTGCGGATGTGATTGCGATCAGTACGTTGACGCCGACCGGAGCGGCGTTCGGGCCGCGTGACGTTTGCCCTGGCGTTCGGTACCGCGCGCTCTTCCCTGATAGCGCGCGGACTGCTCCGGCGTGGTCCCGGCATCTCGGCGCGCTGGCGATGGCCGGGGTTGCGGTGCGGACGACGCCGGTGGTGATGATGAACGCGCTCGTCATCGATGGCCGGACGGCTCTGCTCCCTGCAGACAATGCTGACGGCAGTGTGGCTGTGCTTCGGCTGAACAGCGTCGTTGCCGCCACGACTGGCTTCTTCGAGCGGGTTTGGCCCGATGCTGTGCCGTTCGGCGACACCGACGTCGTGATGGCGGGCGAGCTGTCCTGGCGGGAGCAGGAGGTACTGCGGTTGATGGCTCTCGGGTGCACGGACGAGCAGGCTGCGGCGCACTTGAGGGTCTCCGTGCGGACCATCCGCCGGATGGTGGCACAGTTGATGAGCCGGCTCGGCGCGCGCAGCCGGTTCCAGGCCGGGGTGAAGGCCGCCGACCGAGGCTGGTTGCTGGAATGGATGACCTGAGGTCCGTGCAGGACGGATCAGGCCGGGGGAAGCTCGGCGCCGGGATTGTCTCCGGCCAGCTCGAGCCACTCCAGGTCCATGGGCACGATGGTGGTGGACTGCACGAGTTCCCAGATCAGGTTGACCGTCAGTGTCAGGCCGACCGGTTCGCCGACCTCGTCGCGGCGCAGACCGGCCACGCCAGCGTCGGAGAGTCGTTGCCGCAGCCGCGAGACGATGTGTTCGACGCGCTTCGCGGTCCAGGTCTCGTTAGGCCGCAGCTCAGCCAGCTCCGCCGCGGCCTGTTGCCTGGTCAGCGGCAGAGGCTGCAGATCGTAGGCCAGGTAACGCTGGGCCAGAACTGTCAGCGTCAGGTGTTCTTCCGGGGTCAACCGCCAGCGCTTCGGCGGCACGGTCATCTGGCTCGGCCGAGGTTGTGCGGCCCGGCCGTCGCCGTCCGAGACCAGCACCTCCAGAAGATGTTCGCGGTGGCGGTTCCCACGCAGGAAGAGCGTCGTGTAGCCGACGGCCAGCGGAAGCGGATCGCTGCCGGTGTGGAGCAGTACGGCGTTCGACACCCGGATTGGAAGCCGGCCGTGATTGCGCAACCACCAACTCCCGTCCTGGTAAGTGATGGTGCCGTGCACCCGACTGATCCGTACGTCGTTCTCCCCGATGCACAAGTCGACCGCCAGCCGGTTCCGCCCGAAGCTGATCTCGGCGTTCGGCGCCGGCGGCACGACGAGATTCTCGGAAACCGTGAGGACGCTCAAGGTGCCCGGTTGCGATTCGTCCGGGGCGTGCCGAAGGCTTCGGAACTGGTTGAACTTCGCTCGGCTGGGGGTCGGCTCCATCATCAGCTGGCATCCGGAAGTCGCCGTACGACGGCCTCGGCAGCTGCCCGTGTTCTCGCACAGACAGTGGCCGAGTCCGGAGCGCTGGTATCGACCAGCTCGACGGAAACCACTTCTTGGCGCTTGTCCGGCGTACCCTTCAGGACCGCCAGCCTAGGCGTGTAGAGCCGGTGAACCACCACGGCTGTGCAGCTGGCCTTGTTCTCGGGGTCAGGGATCAGACGCGCGTTGCGGTTGCCGATCTTGATGACCTTGCCACCCCACTCCTCGTCACCTTCGATCGGCCACTCCCGAGTGAACTTCGCGCTGAGCTCGCTCGGCCCTGCATCCCAGGTACATCCCCAATGGCCGAAGTCCGGAGCTGGCGGATCGCTTGCCTTGCCGAGCACCTGGCCGGCCTCGGCGGCATCAACCAGCGTGCAGGCGTCGACCTTGTCCAGCGAGTTCGCCGGCAGTTCCGGTCGTCGCGGCGGCGGGCCTTTCGACAGGACCGCCAGCACATCCTGCATCAGCGATTCCGCGAACGGACAGAGCGACGCCTCCTTCGCCTCCCGGATGCGGAAGGTCGTGATGGTGATCCGGTTGGTGTCGGGCAGAGTGACGGCCCGCTCGCAGCTGTTCTCCTTCTCGTCCGGCCGTTCGATCTCGCCCAGCTGGCCGGGCACCACCGGACGCGACGGATACTCTTCCAGGCCGGTGAACTCGAGCGCCGACTGCACCTGGCCACTGCCGTCCTCGAGGGTGCTCGAGATCACGCAGCTGGCGTAGTTCCTGACCTCCGGGTCGACGAAAGCCTCCCCGAACTCACGCAGCGCGTCCGCGGGAATCACCGCGCAGGGATCAGCCGCCGCTGGATCGGACCCGAGCCCGACGGGATTCGGCGGGGCCGCCTGCGGTTCCGACCCGCGCGGCAGCAACCAGGCCAGGAGCACGGCACCCACCACCAGTACGGCGGCAACCGCGGTCAGGACCGACCCCCGTCGTACCGGCCGGAGCCGACGCTTCCAGGATCGGCGCGGGAGTTCGCGCCCCTGGATCAGCTCGGCCGCCTCCGCTGCCGAGGGGCGATGCACCGGATCCGGCTCCATCAGGGCATCGAGTAGCGGCGCGAGCTGCCGCGCGTGCTCGTGCGGGATCGGCGAACCCTTCGCCGCCCGCTGGATCTGGGAGAACGGCCCGTCGGCGCCATCGCCCCACGGCGACCGGCCTTCGACGGCCGCGTAGAGAGTGGCGCCGAGCGAGAACACGTCGGAGGCCGCAGTCGCCTCCGACCCGTTCGCGACCTCGGGTGCGACATAGCCCAGCGTGCCCGTCAGCTGAGCTCCGCCGGTCTGCGTGATCTCGGTCCAGCGAGCGATCCCGAGGTCGGTGAGCTTGACAACGTCGTCGTCGGTGACCAGGACGTTGGCCGGCTTGATATCGCGATGCACGATGCCACGCTCGTGAATCGCGACCAGAGCCGTCGCCAACTGGGCGCCGATCGTGAGCACCCGCGCCTCCGGCAGCGGACCGTCGGCTTCGATGATCCGATCCAGGCTCGTCGCCTGCACGTACTCCGTCACGAGCCACTGCTGATCAGCATCGACAACGGTGTCGAAAACCGCCACCACATTGGGGTGCAGCACCCCGGCACCGACTCTGGCCTCCCGGCGGATCTGCCCGGAGCTCCCCGCGATCGCCCGCTTCAGCGACACCTCGCGCCCGAGCTCCTGGTCCACCGCGCGCCAGACAGCACCCATCCCGCCTTGGCCGAGTTCTTCTTCCAGGCGGTACCGACCGGCGACGAGTGAGCCAGGTTCCATCGGCTCATCGTAGGAACCCACGCCGCCGGACGCCACTTCACCCGTCACGGTGGCGTATTACTGGCCGTTCCAGGAGGCCAGGACCCGGAGCTTGTTCCAGGGGATGTGGCTCAGGGCCGCCGTCGAACCGTCGAGACCCACTTTGTTGAGGATGCCGCCCGGACGCATGCCGTCGCCGGGCGTCTGCCAGGGAGCGCGGTTCGGATCGGTGAGGTCGTCGCCAGCCACGCCGATGCCGCTGATCGGGCCGGGACCGCCGCTGTCCAGGACATAGCCGCCGTACTTCTGCATGGCGACGCAGATCATCTTCTCGCCCGACGATGCACCGGCCAGCCCCGCGCAATCGACGGACGGATCGAGTTGGAGGCGGGCACCCATCGGGACGCAGGACGAACCCGAGGTCCCACCGTCGGACTTGCCGGCCGGCTTGCGGAAGTTGCTGCAGGTTGTGCGGGAGGTGAAGTACAGCGCGTGCTCAATGGCGCCGGTGCTGATTTCGCTGTTCAGGATGAAGCCAGCACCCGCCTGCACTTCGGCTCCCGTGCCAACCCCGGAGGTCTTCGACTCAGTACCGCCGCCACTGGCCGCCGGCCAGGTCCCGCCGCAGGAACCGTTCCACGAACCGCTGGCCTTGCTGGCGCCCCAGATCGACTTCACAGTCTTGTCGTCCTTGTTGTAAACGACGATCCATTCGTCACCTGGCGATGGGAGCTCGCGAGTCGCGTAGTCGGGGATGTGGATGCCGTCGCCGACCGAGCAACCCCAGTCCTCACTGAATTCCGGGTGATACACAGGATCCGAGTTGCTCGAGGTGAAGACGGTGATCTGCCACTCCGGACCGTTCAGCCGCGGGGTGTTGCTGCCCATGCTGTTGACGATCGCCGCCGAGTTGGCGTCGAGCCGCGGGTTGGCGCCGATCGCGGAGCGGAAGTAGTTCACCGATCCGTCGGTCGCCGTGAACAAGTCGTTCGGGCCGGGCTGCCGCGGGTCCCAGTCGCCGGTCGGCGGCGGGTCGGTGGGTCCGCCGCCGCCAACCCCCTCGTAGGCACCGACGTCGTACCCGTTGCCCTGCGGTCGCGCGACGCCGTCCCGGTCTACCGCCGGGACGCCAGTGGCACTGCCGGCATCGATCGCCGCCGAGCCGTCGCGCAGGTGGTAGTCACCGTTGCCTGGGTCAACGAATCCCGGATCACTGGTCAGGTTGTGGTCGGACGTGAACGGCCCGCCGATCCCCGACGAGTTCCCGGCGAAGATCGTGTTCCGTACGACGTTCCCCGATCCGCTGACCTCGGAGGCGCCGACGATCCCGGGCTTCGGGTTGTTCGCGATCGTGTTGTTGATGATCGAGATCCCGGAGATCGTGCCGCTGCTCTCCTTCCAGAACGAGATCCCGCCACCCGCGTTCTGGTACGACACGTTGTTGACGATCCTGATGTTCTGCGCCTTCCGCGACGACGAGTAGTCCTCGACCGCGATCGCGATCCCGGCCTTCGTCGACTCCTTCGCGCCGTACGTCGTATTGCCGCTGACCTCGACCCCCGACGACGAGTCGACGTAGATGTTCGGGCCGCGGTTGTCGTGCACGAGGTTGTTCCGGATCACACCCGCCGCGTTGTCGTCGTACTTGGCGTCGATCCCTTCCTCACCGTTGTCATGCACATGGTTGTTCCGGATGTCGAACCGCGTACTGCCCTCGCCGAGCGTGATCGCTTCGTGTGAAGCGCTGGTGCCCTTGTCGTTGTTGTGGTGCACGTCGCAACCGTCGACGACGATGTCACTGCCGCCGAGGATGACGAGACCGCCGTTCGAGGACGACGACACCTCGCACCTGGTGAACGTGATGTGCGAGACCTGGTAGCCGTAGACACCATGCGTCGGCGACTTCGTCACCGCGATCCCGTCGAACTTCAGCCACGACTTACCGTCGAGATTGAGCAGCCCATTGCCGGACTTGAGCGTCTTGTTGCCATCCAGTACGACGCGCGCACCGGGCGCGGCCTGGTAGACGATCTCCTGCCCGTACCCTCCGCTCTTCGGCGTCAGCGCCTCCTGATACGTGCCAGCTGAAATCACGATCGTGTCGCCGGGCAGCGACGCATTGGCCGCCGCCTGGATAGTGCTGTACTGCGCTCCCGCCTTCCCCACCGTCAAGATCCGGCCGGCCGCATCCGCCGTACCGGCCAAGGTGGGCGGCAAACCAAGAATCATCAGCCCGGCGATCGCAACGCCGGCCGCTTGTCGTCTCTTCATCGGATTCCTTCGCAGTTGTCAGGTGACTTCGAGTTCGTAGAGCGAGTAGCCGTAGCCGGTCGCGCGTTCAGTGCCTTGGAGACGCACGTGCCGTGCGTTGGTCGGAGCAAGGCGGACGATCTCGGTGCCGCCGTCGCCGTCGGTGCGGGTGTGGACGGTCTGCCAGGTTGTGCCGTTGTCAGAGACCTGCACCTGGTAGGCGCGGGCATACGCGAACTCCCAGACCAGCGTGATCTTGCTGATCGAGCGGACAGAGCCCAGGTCGACCGAGATCCATTCCGGGTCGTGTTCGAGCGCGCTGGCCCAGCGGGTCGCGACACTGCCGTCGACCGCGTTGGCCGGACCGAGTTCCGACGTCTCCCGCGAACTCGACTGGGTCGGCTTGTTCAGGGCGAGATTCGGATCCGGCGCGAAGACCTCGAACTCGTACAGGGAATACCCGTACTCCGTTGCCCGCTCGGTGCCGTGCATCCGGACATGCCGCGCGGTCGTCGGGGTGAGGTCGATGTTGTCGGTGCCGCCGTCGCCGTCAGTACGGGTGTGAACAGTCCGCCACGTCACACCGTCGTCGGAAAGCTGGATCGTGTATCTCCGGGCGTGGGCGACCTCCCACACCAGCGACACCTTGTTGATCGTGCGAATGGAGCCGAGGTCGACCGAGATCCATTCGGGATCATGTTCCAGTTGACTGGCCCAGCGGCTTCCATAGTTGCCATCGGCCACCTTCGGAGCGGCGTACTGGACGTCTTCCTGGGAGCTGGTGGTGATGGTTCGGCCGAAGGCGAGGTTCTCCGGTACTTTGTCGATGCGCCAGCGCTGGCAGGGCCCGTTCCAGTAGGGCCAGACGATCAGGTCGGCGCCGGACTCGGGCCGGCATCCGGCGACGTCGAGGGACTTGCCGCTCAGCGTCTGCGTGATGCTCCACGATCCGTCGGCTGCCGGTTCGATCCGCCACCGCTGGCAGTCGTTGGGTGTGCTGGTCCAGAGATGGATGACGGCGAGGTTGTCGGTCGAGCAGCCCTGGACGTCGAGCGCCTTGCCGCTGGCTGCTCCGAGGACCTGATAGGCGTCCTCGCCGAGCGGGTGGATCATCCACTGCTGGCAGGCGCTCCCGCCGCGAGGGTCCCACACCCGCAGATCAGAACCATCCGCCGTACCGCAGTCGGCTGCTTCCATGAAACGGCCGCCCTTGACAGCGCTCAGGCGGTACCGGCCATCAAGCTGGACGGAGTTTCTGGACGGCCGGAGAATCCACTGCTGGTCGGCACCGTTGCCGCACGTCTGTTGGACCGCGGCCGCGCCAATCGCCTGTCCGGCATTCTCGACGCCGACACAGAAGCCGCTGTGCGCGTTGCGCAGCCGGACCACCGCGTCCTTGGTGAAGCCATCCAGGTACTCAATCGCAAACTGCTGGCTGCTGGTCGCATCGCAAGCCTGTTGCAGCACTGGGCTTCCGGGCGACTCCTGCGTACCGCCAAGGTCCACGCAGGTGCTCTTCCCATCATCCTTCACGCCATCGAGGTGAGCCGGGTGGAACTGATACTGCTCGACGCCAGGAAGCTGATCGAGCTGGAACCGCTGATGCAAAGCCCCCGTGCACTCCCCCTGATCCAGTACGGCGTCCAGCGACCTGCTCCGGCCCCGGACCTGCAGACACTGTCGACTGTGCCGAGCCACCAACTCGTAACTACGGAACTCGAGATCCGCCTTCGGCCCGGTCTCCGCGTGCACCGAAGCACCCGTCCAAACCTGCTGAGGCGCAGCGAACGCCGTACCGGTCGACGCCAGCACCTTGAGCTCCCGTCCCCCGTCGGGACGCGCGGCCACCAGCACCAGGTCGTCACGGCCGTCACCAGTCGTATCGACGATCTCGTAATCGGCCTTGGCGGGTTCCAGCAGCCCCGGTGTGCGCCACCACGTCTCGACGGTCGGCCCGCCGGATCGCAGCACCAGTACGCCGAGATCGGTGTCCGCGTGTTCGTACGGGATCACCAGGTCGTCCTGGCCGTCGCCAGTCACGTCTCCTGCTGTTGCTCGAGCTCGATCCGCGCAGTACGTCCCGGGCGTGAAGTCGTACTTCGTCGTTCCCGCGTCGAAGGCGGTTCCGGTCGATCGGAAGAAGGTCGCCCGCAGCCGGCAGCCGCCTCGATCGTCGAGCGAGACCAAGTCCTTCCGGCCGTCGCCGTCGAGATCGGCGATCACCGGGCTGCTCTTGGCCCATTGCCCCGAACTCGGTGGTGTCCGGATCCAGCTCGCCAACTGCCCAGTGCCTGACAGTACGTACGCCTGCCAGCCCCCGTCGAAGGTGTCGCGTTGCAGCACGATCTCATCGCGTCCGTCACCGTTGAGATCGCCCGCGAGCATCCGGGTCGTACCGAGCGACCAGCCCTCGCCGCTACTCCGCCAGACCGCCTGACCGCGCGGCTCGTAGGCACCACCCGTGGCTTTCAGCAGGTAGAGACCGAGCCGTTGCCCGGTCTCGGTGCGCATCAGCATCACGTCGGTCTTGCCGTCACCGTCGAAATCGCCGGCCGCCGACCGGGTCCGGCTCAGCCCGTAACCACCGTTGATACCGCTGTCCCAGCCGATCACACCGTCGTACTGGCCGTCGTTTCCCTGGACCAGATTCCAGACCGTGGTCTGATCAAAACCCTTGTCGAACACAGCAATCGCGTCGGACCGCCCGTCCCCGTCAACGTCTTGGTTGGCCTTGGCAGGTGCGGGCGCGGGGTTGGCCTGCAGACTCCAGGCGTCTGACACCGGCCCGGGATTCCCGGCACGATCGACGGCTGCGACGTACAGGCGTTTCCTGATGATGCCGGTCGACGGATCAGGCGAGAGCGTGACCGGTACGACGGCGCTGCCGTCCGAGCCGACCGGTACGGCGCCCGTCAGTCGATCCTGCTGGAATCCGTACCGGAACTGGACCACGTCGCTGTCGGCCGGGCGCAGTATCACCCGGCCGCTGGTCCAGGCGTTGATCGCAGGTTCGCCGTCGGGGTAGTCGGAGGATTCGATCGTCGGCAGACCCGGCGGCGTCTCGTCGATCGTGAAGTGGCACTTGGCCGTCGAGGGACCGTCGGTCGTACCGTCGTTGCTGCGCGCGCTGTAGGCGTACGTGACATCGGGGACGAGCTTGCCCGCGGGGATAGCTGGCCAGCTGAACGCGACGCTCGACGCGGTGATGGCCGAGTTGATCTCATAGGTCGGCGTCGTGGCACCGACTCGCTGAATCGTGAGCCGGGTCGTCAGCACGCTGTTCTCCGGATCGCTGGCCACGGCAGTGAAAACGGGCTGCGCGGTGCCGATCGTGGCCGGCGCGGTCGCCGTACCGCAAGGCACCGGCGGCCGCAGGTTCAGCTTCGCCGGTGTGCGGGGTGCGAGATTCGGGACAGTACCCGCGGCCGGGACCTCGACGGCGACCAGCAGACCGACCGTCAGCGTCGCGACCAGAGCGCCGTACACGATCTTCATGGGACCCCCTCCGGTTCGAGGTCGCGAGTCTGCCATCGGCCGGGCAGTCGGTCGATCCTCTTCAAACCTGCTCGAAAGGCCTTGTCAGCCTGCATAACCGACTCGACTCTTACTGCACCTCGTCCCCCTGCCCGTCCGCTGGAGGAACCATGTCCCCGTTACCGGTAAGACGTCTGCGCCGATCTCGCCGTACGGCGCGGATCGGTATCGCGATCGTCACCGCCGCCACCCTCATCGCCACCGTGACCGGTCAGGCGACCGAAGCCGCCACCCTCCGGATCAGCCAGGCCAACGCCGACGGCGACTGGACGCCTGCGAAGGAAAAGTCGGTCAACGGATCGAACGCTCAGGTCGTGCCGCGGAAGGCCGACCCGGCGCAGGCCCGAGCGATCACCAAGGCCCCGGAGGTGCGCTGGCCCAGCGCAGGCAAGGCCGCGGTCACCCTGCCGGCCCCGGCGACCGACTGGCAGCGCATGGTGACCGGCCAACCCGCCAAGCCAACGTTGGCGAAGGCAGGCACACTGCCGATCGAGGTCGGCCCGGCAACCGCCGCAAGCCGTGCACCGGAGACAGTGGAGGTTGAGCTACTTGGCCGCCAGTCCAACTCGGTGCAGTTCAGCCTCCGCCGCACGGACGGCGTACGCGCAGCCGGTCCAGTGTCGGTCCGCGTCGACTACAGCGCCTTCAAGAGCGCCTTCGGATCCGACTGGAACAGCCGCCTGCGAGTCGTAGATGTTGCCTCCGGCCAATCAGTTGCCACCCGCAACGACGGCACCGGCACGCTCACCGCCGAAGTCGCTCCAGGATCCGAGCGCACCGTGTACGCCGTACAGGCTGCAGCTGACGGTCCGGCCGGCGACCACAAGGCCTCGGCTCTCGCGCCCTCGGCCACGTGGCAGGTCGGTGGATCATCCGGCGACTTCGGCTGGTCGTACCCGATGGAGGTGCCGCCCGGTGTCGGCGGCCCCGAGATCGAGATGTCCCTGGACTACTCGTCCGGCTCGGTGGACGGCCGCACTTCGGCGACCAACAACCAGCCGTCCTGGGCAGGTGAGGGCTTCGAGTTCGCGCCGGGTGGCTCCATCGAACGACGCTACGCCGGCTGCAGCTCCAAATCCGAGCAGAACGGCAACAACGGCACCCGAACCGTCGGCGACCTGTGCTGGGCCACGGACAACGCCACCTTCAGCCTCAGCGGCAAAGGCGGCGAGCTGATCCGTGACGACGCAACCGGCAAGTGGCGCCCCGCCGCCGACGACGGCTCCACCGTCGAACGCTTCACCGGCGCTTCGAACGGCGACAACGACGGTGAGTACTGGGTGATCACCAGCGAGGACGGCACGAAGTACTACTTCGGCCTGAACCGCCTCACCGGCTGGACCACGGGCCAGCCCGAGACCCAGTCCACCTGGACGGTCCCCGTCTTCGGCAACAACTCCGGCGAGCCCTGCAACAAGAGTTCTTTCGGGGATTCGCACTGCCAGCAGGCGTACAAGTGGAACCTCGACTACGTCGTCGACCGCCACGGCAACGCCATGAGCTTCTTCTACGACGTCGAGACCAACTACTACGCCCGCAACTTCTCGGCCTCGTCGGTCAGCAAGTACGTCCGCGCCGGCAACCTCAAGCGCATCGAGTACGGCCAGCGCGACGGCTCGGTGTTCACCAAGCCGGCGAACGCCCGCGTCGTGATGACCACGGCCGACCGCTGCCTGCCGGGTACGGCTTGTACGACGAACTTCCCGCACATCTACCCGGACACCCCGCTCGACCAGCAGTGCACCAGCAGCTCGAACTGCGACAACAAGTTCAGCCCGACCTTCTGGACCCAGAAACGCCTCGCGAAGATCAGCACCGAGATCCGCCGCGGCGAAGAGTTCACCCCGGTCGACTCGTGGACCTTGCGGCACAGTTTCCCCGACCCGGGTGACGGAACCCGCGCGGGCATGTGGCTCGAAGGCCTGACGAACGCCGGACACGTGAACGGCACTGTCACCGCGCCCGAACTCAACTTCGACGGTGTCCAACTGCCCAACCGGGTTAAGAACAACGACACCCTCCCAGTAATGAACTGGTGGCGAATCAGCGCCATCCACTACGGCACCGGCGGCGAACTCGCCGTCGCCTACTCCGCCCAAGACTGCGGACCGGGTAACTTCCCCGCCCCCGACACCAACGGGAAACGCTGCCACCCCGCCAAATGGACGCCTGACAAGCAAGAAGAACGCCAGGACTGGTTCAACAAGTTCGTCGTCACCGAGGTCTCCGAAGCCGATCGAGTCAGCGGCCTGGAGCCGGTCGTCACCAAGGTCGAGTACCTGACCCCACCGGCCTGGCGGCACGACGACGAAGACGGCCTGGTCGAGATCGGCAAGAAGACCTGGTCCCAATGGCGAGGCTACGAACGCGTCCGGGTCACGAAAGGACACCCCACCGGTGTCCAGTCGATCACCGAGAACCGCTTCCACCGCGGCATGGACGGCGACAAACTTGCCAACGGCACCAAAAAGGACGTCCACCTCACCGACTCCACCGGCGGCCGCGTCGAGGACGTGAATCCGCTCGCCGGCCAACTCCGCGAGCAGCTCAAGTACGACGGTACGACGCTCGTCGACCGCAACATCAACGACCAGTGGATCTCCGCCGCGCGGGCTACCCGGGTCAAGCCGTGGGGCACCAGCCAGTCCTTCCAGGTCGAGGACGCGGGGATCAAGCAGGAGGAGATCGCCGGTACGCAGACCAGGCGCCGTACCCAGCTGAACACCTACAACGCGGCCGGTGTGGTCACCCAGAAGAGCGACCTCAACGATGTCGCCGTCGCCTCCGACGACACCTGCACCCGCTACACCTACACCGAGAACGCGCCCGCCGGGATGCGCGAGCTGCCGGTCCGCGAACACACCGTCGCGAAGGCCTGCGACCAGCCCTGGACGAACGCCGACGTCATCTCCGACAACAAGACGGAGTACGACGGCGGCGGCACTCCGACCAAGGGTGATGTGACCAAGGTCGAGGAACTGAGCGCGTTCGACAGCACCGGTGCACCGATCTACAAGGTCGCCCAGACCGCGACGTACGACGTCCTCGGCCGTCAGGTGGAACTGACCGACGCGGACGGCAAGAGCACGACCCGCGAGTTCACCCCGGCGACCGACGGTGCCGTCACCAAGACCGTCGTGACTGCGGCCAACGGGCACACAGCCACGACCGAGTGGGAGCCCGCCTGGGGCGAGGAACTCACGGTCACCGGGCCGGACGGCCGCAAGACCGAGACCGCCTACGACCCGATGGGCCGGACCGAGAAGGTTTGGCTGCCCGGCCGGTCGCGATCGGATGCCGCGAATTTCAGCTACGAGTACCTGATGCGCGCGGACGGCGCGAACGCCGTCAAGACCGTGAGCCTGCAAGCGAACGGCACCAACGAGACCACGATCGAGCTCACCGACGGTCTGCTCCGCCCGCGACAGAAGCAGGAGGCAGCACCCGGCGGCGGCCGCACGATCACCGATTACGTGTACGACTCGCGCGGCGAACTGGTCAAGGAGAACGGCCCGTACTTCAACAACGCGCCGCCCGGTGACCAGGTGCTGATCCCGGTCGAGTCGGAACTGCCGCTGCAGAAGGTCACCGTGTTCGACGGTGCCGAACGGCCGACGGCCGAGATCGTCAAGTCGCGGAACACCGAGAAGTGGCGGACCACGCACACGCACGGTCTCGGAACGCATGTGGTCCAGCCGCCGACCGGCGAGCAGCCCGTCATGCGGATCACCGACATCGAGGGCCGGCTCACCGAGCTGCGTCAGTACACCGGCGGGGCGCCCACCGGCGACTACGACAGCACGACGTACACGTATCACCAGGACGGACAACTCGCCTCGGTGAAGGACCCGGCCGGCAACCGCTGGACGTTCGACTACGACCTCCGCGGCCGGAAGATCCGGGAGACCGACCCCGACAAGGGGACCTCCACCTACACCTATGACGATCTGGACCGGCTCCTCACCAGCACAGACGCGAGCGGCCGGACTTTGGCCCATGGGTACGACGTCGTCGGCCGCCGCACCTCCCTGCACGAGGGCAGCCTGCAAGGGCCGAAACGTGCCGAGTGGACGTTCGACACGTTGGCGAAGGGCTCACCGAGCTCCGCGAGCCGGTTCGTCGACGGCCAGGCGTACACGTCCAAGGTCAAGGAGTACGACGCCGGTGGGCGTCCTCTGGGCATCGAGGTGGTGCTGCCACAGCGTGAAGGTGCGCTGGCCGGTACCTACTCCGTGGCAAGCACCTACAACGCAGACGGCGAGTTGGCGACGTCCCAACTGCCTGGAGTCGGCGGTCTGCCAGCGGAGACCTTGAGCTACGGCTACAACGACCAGGACCTGCCGACGACGCTGACCGGGGCGACGTCGTACGTGACGGGAACCGGGTACACGCCGTACGGGGAGGTGGAGACGCTCACTCTTGCGCAGGACAACGGGAAGTGGGTGCAGCAGCTCTACGAGTACGAGTCGGGCACGCGGCGGTTGTCGCGGGTGGTGACCGAGCGGGAGACGCTACCGCGGCGGATCTCCAGCCTCGCCTACAGCTACGACCAGGCAGGCAACGTCAAGCAGATCAGCAACACGCCATCTGCCAGCAGCGGTGAAGCCACCGACACCCAATGCTTCGCCTACGACCACCTGCGGCGATTGACTGACGCTTGGACGCCTTCCAGCAACAACTGCGCCGCCGCGCCGGTTGAGACTGCCCTCGGCGGACCCGCGCCGTACTGGCAGTCGTGGACCTTCGACAAGGTCGGCAACCGGCTCTCGGAGACCAAACACGCTGCAGGCGGTTCGACGACCAGCAACTACGAGTACCCGGCCGCGGGTCAGCCACGGCCGCACGCCGTACAGAAGGTCACGACGACCGGGCCGGGTGGGACGAAGGTCAACACCTACGGGTACGACGAGACAGGCAACCTGACCGAGCGCAACCTCGCCGGAACCGGCGAGACCTTCAGGTGGGACGTCGAGGGTGAACTCGAGAGTGTCACCAAGGCCGGCAAGACCACGTCGTTCGTGTACGACGCCGACGGCAACCGCCTGCTCCGCCGCGACGGTACGGGTACGACGTTCTACTTCGGCCAGACCGAACTCCTGCTGAAACCGACCGGCGAGATCAGCGGCACGCGCTACTACGAACACGCGAAAAAGACCGTAGCCGTCCGCGTCGGCAACGACGTCACCTGGCTAGGCAACGACCACCACGGCACACCCGAACTCGCCATCAACGCAGCCGACCAGTCCTTCGAACGCCGCCGTACGACGCCCTTCGGCGAACTCCGCGGTCCGGCGCCGGCGAACTGGCCCGGCCAGAAGGGCTTCGTCGGCGGCGTCAACGACCCGAGCACAGGCCTCGTCCACCTCCAAGCCCGCGAGTACGACCCCACCATCGGCAAGTTCATCTCGGTCGACCCAGTAGCCGACTACGAAGACGCCCAACAACTCAACGGCTACGCCTACGCCAACAACAGCCCCATCACCTACTCCGACCCCGACGGCAAACTCTTCTTCATCCCCCTCATCATGCTCGCCATCCGGCTGATCCCCCTCGTGATCCGAGTGGTCCAAGCCATTCCGCACATCGTCCGGGTGGTCACCCCGATCGTCCGCACAGTCGTCAACGCGGTCAAGATCGGCAACAAGCTGGTCCAACAGGTCAAACGCATCACCAGCTACGTCAACAAGGCCAAGACCGTCATCAAGAAGGTCACCAAGATCACCAAGTCGGTCAAACGCGTCGTAACGAAGACGGTAAAACGCGTCCAGTCCGGCGCGAAGAACGCCGCGAAGAACGCGGCCGCGGCGGTGAAGAAGGCCGCATCCGCCGCCAAGGACAAGGTCAAGGACTTGGCCCGGAACGCCCAGTCCGTCTTCAAACGCCGAGGCGGCGACCCGCCACCAGCATCTGGGACCGGCGGTGCCGGTGGCAGAAGCGTGGGGCCACGCGCTCTGCCGATCGGCCAATGGGGTCAGAAGGTCGTGGACGCGCGAGCGAAACTGCCGAATTCCTGGGGCCCCGGCAACCCGAACAAGAAGGGCGTCGGCACCCGTTGGTTCGACCCGAACAACAAGGGCAACGGAGTCCGGATCGACCAAGGAAACCCGGCGAATACCCTCCCTTCCCAACAGGTCGATCACGTGGTTGTGCGGAGCGGCGGACGAATCCTCGGACCTGAGGGTAAGCCGATCGTCGGAAATCTCCAGCAGAATCCCCAGGCGCACATTCCGTTGTCCGATTGGCTAAAATGGTCGCTGTGGAGCGCGCCGTGAGCCCAGTGGTCAGGTACCCCCATATGCGCTTGGAGGTAATCGCCGCCATGCGGTCGTTGAGCGATCGCCGGCACGGGGAAGTCCAGTGGGGGCGAGTTGAGGAAGGTGTGAGCTACTACGACGATCTGACGCTTAACGTGCACACCCTCTACGACGACAGCATGGTCCTTCCCGAGCCCTCCGAGGCAGTTCCGGACGTCTTGCATCAGGAAGAGGTACCGGCCTTTCGTGATCTTGGACGCGTGCTCGGGCCGATGCTTCAGGACCTTGGGGATCGCCCGGACGCCGACTACCTGTCAGATCCACGCTGGTCGGATGTCGTCCGAGCTGCACAGGCCGCCCTAGAGGTGATGCGAGCTCGTGACGAGATGGATTCGAATATGAGCTCGCCGAGCTGAGAGCGGATCGAGTGCTCGGACAGCGCCGCGTGGCAAGTTGAGGACATTGTGGCTTCGGGGTGGTGGAGGGCTGATAGAAAGAAGGCCTTCCGCCGCCCCGGAGGTGTTTTGTGCTACGGATTCACTTCAGCTTCTCCGACCTCACCAAGGTGACTGTTGCGCGTCATGCTTCGGCGGTTTGGGAGGTGCTGCTCAGTCTTCACATGTTGCAGCAGAGTGATGGCCGGGCGATTTTCGGGGACTGGCGGCGGCGGACGCAGGTGGCGGTTCGGCCGGAGGTGCTGGATCGGTTGCGGCGGTTGGCGCCGCCTCGGGGGTATTCGGCGGACTTCTTGACGCCCAGTGGCGAGGACGAGGACTTCAACACCGGGCTGGAGCGGATCCTCAGTACGCCGAAGCGGCAGTTCGATGCGCAGTTGGCGATGGTCGCGAAGTACCGCGCGCCGAACGCCTGGGCCACGGCGCTCGGTTCGGGGCATCCGCGTGTGGTCGAGGAGCTGGGCGAGGCGCTGAGGGAATACCACGCCGCCGCGATCACACCGCACTGGCAGGCGATCAACGCCAGGGTTGCCGGGGGCAACGGCCGCGTCGGGGACGAGATCGGGCGGATCGGGCTCGACCAGGTCTTGTCCACGTTGGGTCCCGGCATCCGCTGGAAATCACCTGTCCTCGAGATCGACTCCATGATCGGGCCGGACCTACACCTCCAAGGGCGCGGGTTACGCCTGCAGTACTCGGCGTTCTGCTGGCGCGCTCCGACCAAACTCCTGGAGCCCGACGCCACACCAATCCTCGTGCTTCCGTTCCCGGCTCACGCCGGCCCCTTCATCGGGCAGGCCGCGACGCGGTCAGGGCAGGACCGGGTGAGCGCATTGATCGGCGGCACGCGATCCGCCGTACTGGAAGCCACGATCAACGCCTGTACGACGACCGCCGTAGCGCGGGTGTGTGCGGTGTCGCTGGGGACCGCGAGCTACCAGCTGAGCATCCTGCGCGAGGGCGGCCTGGTCCGCAGCCACCGCCGCGGCCCCTCCGTCGAACACCGCATCACACCCCTCGGTCTGCGCATCCTCTCCGCCACCGGCGAATACACCGCCCCCACCCTCACCGCCTAGGCCCCATCACAACGTCCGAAAGATCGGAGGGCCCTCCTCCGGATGCTCGGACGTTATCCACGGCTCCCAGCTAACGTCCGAAAGAACGGAGGGCCCTCCTCCGGATATTCGGACGTTAGGAGAACCTGCAGCCAACGAGTCACTTAGTCGGTAATTTTTGGGTGCTATCTGACCATTTCTTTCCGACTAACGCACCCCCGACTGCCCCGGGACCCGAGATTGCGGAACGAGTCTCACCTTGAGGCTCCACCAACCATCTGACACCCACCTCAACGGTCGAACCGTGCTCAAGGTCAACCGGCCGGCTCACCTTGAGCACTCCTCAACCACTTGCCGGTCGCGCTCATGGTTGAACCGTGCTCAACGTCGTACCCGGCTCGCGCAGAAGCCAGCGGCATCGATGCAGCACCCAACCGCATTCGACCGGTGTCGAAAGGTCAACGTTCGCGTTCAACTCTTCGTCCTGTGGCGCATGGATTTCCACAGTGATGGAGCAAGGCGATGACGGTACGACGACGAGTGGTGGCTGGGCCTTTGGTGGCGCTGCTGGGGATCGGCCTGCTGGCGCTCGGGCTGCAGGGGACGCCAGCGGACGCCGCGCAGAAAGAGGCGATCGGGCCGGAGCAGGTGGTGACCCTGGTGACCGGGGACAAGGTGACGGTCCGGCCGGATGGCACGACGTGGCAGGTGCGCGTCGAGCCACGCGCCGGGCGACGGACCGGGTTCTTGCAGAACGTCGGGCCGAAGGGTGTGGCGGTGATTCCGGCCGATGTGGCGCCACTGGTCCGCGACGGCAAGCTGGATCGCGCTCTCTTCGATGTGACCGGGCTGATCGCCCAGGGCCTCGCTGACGGGAGGAGTACGTCGCTTCCGTTGCTGGTGCAGACCGACGGGCGCCGGTCGGCCGGGACACTCGGGCGGCTGACCCGGCAGCTGGCGAAGGGGAACCTCGCGGCCGTTTCAGCACCGAAGGGGACGGCACTCGATCAGTTGCCGGCCGGGATCAAACGCGTTTGGCTGAACCGACGTGCCAAGCCCACGCTGGACGTCAGCGTTCCGCAGGTCGGCGTACCGGACGCGTGGCAGGCCGGGCATACCGGCAAGGGCGCCAAGATCGCCGTACTGGACACCGGATACGACGCCGAGCACCCGGACCTGAAGGTTGCCGCAAGCAAGGACTTCACCGGCGAGGGGATCCAGGACGACGTCGGTCACGGGACGCATGTCGCGTCGATCGCGGCCGGGCGCGGTACGGCGTCGAAGGGCAAGTTCACCGGGGTCGCCAAGGACGCCGGGCTGCTGATCGGCAAGGTCTGCACCTGGGATGGCTGCTCCTGGGACGCGATCATCGCCGGCATGCAGTGGGCGGCCGACAGCGGCGCCAAGGTGGTCAACCTAAGCCTCGGCGGCGACCCCTCTGACGGAACCGACCTGCTCTCCCAAGAACTCAACCGCATCTCGGCCGCGTCCGGCATCCTGTTCGTGGTCGCTGCCGGAAACTCAGGTCCTGCCGGTCTGGTCTCGAGTCCGGCGTCCGCCGACCGCGCGCTCGCGGTCGGAAGTGTCACCAAACAGGACGAACTGAGTGAGTTCTCATCGGTCGGACCGCGCTTCGGCGACTACGGACTCAAGCCAGACCTCGCGGCACCGGGATCGGACATCGTCGCCGCTCGCGCCAAGGGCACACTGGGCGATGAGGCCGTCGACGAGCACTACGCACGGCTGTCCGGTACGTCGATGGCCGCGCCGCACGTCGCCGGGGCGGCCGCAATCCTCGCCGGCCAGCACGCTGACTGGACCGGAGACCGTCTCAAGGCGGCGCTGATGAGCAGCGCCCAACCGCTCGACGGCATCTCGGCCTTCGCCCAGGGAGCCGGTCGGCTCGACGTCGCCCGCGCCGTCCGCCAGCAAGTCAGCACCGAGCCGGCCGCGCTGCAGTTCGGCCGCCTCGTCTGGCCGCATTCGGATCGCCAGCCGATTGCCCGCAAGGTGACCTTCCGGAACACCGGTACGACGGCGGTCACGCTGGCCACCAAGTTCGACGTACTGGACGCGGCCGGTCAACCCGCACCCGCCGGGTTCGCCCAGGTCGATGCCGCGACCTTGACGGTGCCCGCCGGTGGTCAGGCCGTGGCGACCGTGACCGTCGACCCAAAGCTGGGCCCGCTGGGCACTTTCCAGGGCCGGCTCATCGCGCGTTCGGCCGATGGTGGCGTGGTCGTCCAGACGCCGTTCGGCGTACACAAGGAAGAAGAGTCCTTCGACTTCCACCTGAAGGCCGTCGATCGGAACGGCGCGGTGCTGCCGGCTGCCGGCTCGGACGCCAAGGTACACATCGTCAACCTGGACCGCCCGGACATCGTTTTGTTTCCGGTCGAGCCCGGTGCGAAGGTGCGCCTGCCCAAGGGGCGCTACCAGGTGACTGCCTACATCTACACCGCGGACGCCGGCTATGTGATCCCATCAGTGACCGCGTACGCCCAACCGGACTTCGTCCTCGCCGGGGATCGCGAACTCACCATCGATGCCCGGGAAGGCGTGCCGGTACGTCATCGCGTCGACCGACCGGGCCGGACAGCCGGCACCTTCGCGATGGCCGCCGAGACCGCCGCCGGGCGGAGTACCTACTCGTCCTGGTTCGCGGACCGCAGTTTCGCCGTACCGACGTCCGCATCGACGGCGACGTTCGCCTTCCTGGACGGATCGTCGATCGAGGCAGACGAAGCACTGCTCACTGACCGGCGAGGCAAGGCGATCTCGGTGGACTGGGCAGGGAACAACGCACGGTTCACCGGCAGCCGCCGGCTCCGGACGGTGAACGTCGGTCATGCCACCGACGCCGACCTGGCCACGGCCGATGTCAAAGGCAAGCTCGCCATGTTCACGCTGGATTCGAGCGAGGTCAGTGACTACGCGGCCCGGGTCCAACGGCTCGCCGACCTCGGCGCGGCAGCCACGCTCAACTACCTCACCGATCTGAACGCCTGGCCGGGTGACGACCCGGTTCTGCCCAGTGTCATCGCCGACGGTCCCGAGGTACGCAAACTCGTGGCTGACGCCGGATCATGGACAACGCTCATCGGGCGGCCGCAGAGCCCCTATCGGTACGACGTTCTGTTCGGACACCGAGGCGGGATCCCGGCGGCGCTCGATCGGCGGATCCGCGATCGCGATCTGATCACCGAGCAGACGGCCTACCACGGCACTTCGGGTCAGACCGCGGCCCTGCTACCCGTCGGCTCCACGGGCGACCTCGGGCAGCTCGGAATCGTTTGGGCCGAGCACATCACCCTTCCGTTGCAGCGCACCGTGCTGAGGTCAGCGGCCCCGACGACGTGGACGGACGAGCTGTTCACCGACAGCGGCCACTACCGGAGCAGGCCACTGAACCGAGGGCCGGGCCGGATCAAGACTCACTGGCTCGCGCCCGTCACCGGCCCCGCGCCGGCCGACCAGGCGACCCGCGACGGTGACGGGATGTCGATCCGGCTGCCGCTCGTGTCCGACGGCGCCGGTCACGCGGCCTTCGCCGCCAGCGAGGGATACGAAGGGTCAACCACCCTCTGGCGAGACGACCAGCAGCTCGCCCATTCCGACAAACCTGGGGGCCCCTTGACGATCGACGTCCCGGCGGACGAGGCGACGTACCGGCTGACCGCTACCGCCCAGAGATCCGGTACGCCGACAAAGGTCAGCGCTGAGTGGACGTTCCGCTCCGGCCGTACGGCGGATGTCCAGCCGCTGCCGCTGGTCACGGTCGGCCTGCAACCGCCCGTCCGTCTCGACAACACCGCGCCGGGTGAGGTCTCGTTCCGGATCCCCGTCGCGGCACGTCCGAGTGCTGGCGGACTGTTGGTCACGGTCCAGTCGGTCGAGTACTCGACCGACAACGGTAATACCTGGACCGGCGCCACACTCGCGAACGGCACGGCTACCGTCAAGCACCCGGCCGCCGGCTGGATCTCTTTGCGGGCCACCGCGAAAGATGCCTCCGGCAACCAAGTCGTCCAGACAACACTCAGCGCCTACCAGCTGAGGTAAGACCAGGGCAGCCCCGAACCCCTTTCGCGGGTTCGGGGCAGCCTAGTCAACGAACCGAGTGGTGAACACGGAGTCCGGGACGATGAGTACGACGTTCTGACCCGTCGGCGTGGAATGCAGTTGCTGGAGCGCCACCTCGGTGTGCGGCGAGCCGAGCGCGACGATGTAGCGGGCGAGCTCAACTCTGGCCTCCGCCTCGGTGGCGTAGACCTCGCCCGTGCCCAGCGGCGAGGAGAACGGGTTGTCGTAGCTGTAGTGCGCCCAACTCCATTGGGTGTCCATACCCGACAACCTATCCAGGCCATGCGGTCAGAGACTGCGGGCGCTGATGTCGCCGTGGGCGGTGGTCGCGTGGATGGTGAGTTCCGGCGTACCGTCGGCGTTCTTGAGTGAGTTCTCGATCCGGCCGTAGGTCGTACCGGCGTCGAGGGAGGCAGAGACGCCGTGGGCAGCCTGCACCGACAGGTTGCCGGATTGCGTCCGTACGACGACGTTGCCGCGGACGGCCTCGCCGATCCGGATGTCGCCCTTGCTGGTGGTGATTTCCGCGTCACCGCTGAGACGGCCGACCGAGATGTCACCGGCGAGTGCCGTGAGGCGCACCCCGGCCGCCTCATCGACGACGACCTCGCCGTACGCGCCGTCGAAGGTGACGTCGCCAAGCCGCCCGTCGGTCCGGAAACCGGCGGCAGCCGCCTTCGCCTCGACCGTCGAATCAACCGGAAGCTGAACGGTGACCTCGATGGATCCCGAGCTGCCGAAGATCCGGTTCATCGTAACGGCCTCGATCCGTACGACGCCGTCGGCGTACTCGACCGTGGTCTGCTCGGCGACCTCGACGTCGCGACCCTTCGACGCGTTCGCGGGCCGAACGTCGACGACGGTGTCGCCCCGCTCCGTGGCAACGAACCGCACCCGACCAGCCGGGATGTCGGCAACGACGGTGATCGGCGCAGGGGTGTCGAACTGGTACATGGTGTTCTCCTGAAGGTTCATGAGTGCTGATGGATTCGATCGGCAAGCGATCACAAGAACCACGATGACCCGCCCCCCTGACACCACCCAGACACCGCCCTGACACCCCCTGACACGCCCCACTACGCCCGGATCCGACGTCCGACGGGGCGGCCACGCCTGCGGATCCGTCGGACGTTGGGGCGGCAGGTCGGCTGGCGGGTCTCAGCCGTCCTCTTGTACGGCGATCCTCGGACGCGCGATCGGGGTGAGCAGGTACTGTCCGGCCGGTGACTCGCCGTCTGTTTGTTGTCGCCTGCCTGGTTTCCGCAGTACTCACGGGGTGCACGTTTCCCTCGGCTGGGGCCGATCCGGGTCCGACGGCACCAACGTCGAGTGCTTCGCCGGGGACGGGTAATGCGATCGCGGCCGCGCTGCGCCAAGTGCGTGTGCTCGGGGAGCGGCCCGAGGTGCGCGGGTATCGGCGCGATCAGTTCGGCCGCGCGTGGTCCGACGACCATTCGGGGCTCGGGGGTCACAACGGCTGCGACACCCGCAACGACGTGCTCGCAGCGCAGTTGCAGGCGCCCGAGTATCGCGGCAAGTCGCGTTGTGTCGTGATCGCCGGCACACTGCTGACCGATCCGTACACCGGAAAGCGCCTCGAATTCCGGAAGGCGAAGGCCTCGGAGATTCAGATCGACCACATCTATCCGCTGTCGCGCGCCTGGGACATGGGCGCCTCCCGCTGGCCGCAGCAACGTCGCGTCGACTTCGCCAACGACGAGGCGATGAACCTGATCGCCGTCGACGGGCCGGCCAACGCATCGAAGGGCGACTCCGGCCCCGGCGAGTGGCTACCGATCAACCGCAACTACCGCTGCACCTACGCCCTGCGCTACCTACAGGTGGCCCACAAATGGTCCCTACCCATCACCACCGCCGACCGCAACTCCGTACAAGCGATCACCCGCCTCTGCCCCTAGGGCCCGGCTACTGCGAGTGGATCGGCACTGGCCGGGTCCCAAGGTTCCGGACCGAGGTAGTCAGCAGGTGGTTGCCTCGGGCATCAATGATGCAGCGGGCCAGGTCCTTGGTCCCGCTCTCGACGGCGAAGACCCTGACCTCGAGATCCTCGACCAGCGCTCCCGGCACCTGGTCGAGGTACCGGGCGGCCGCCAGTTGGCACTCGGCGTCGGAGGCGCGGCGCGTGCTGCCGGTGGCGACGTACTCTCCACTGTGCAAGGCCGAACAGGCCACGTTCTTGGTGACCCGCCGATCGACACAACGTCGCCACGCCGCGCCGCTCGAACCCTGCAGAGCGTCGCGCGCCGATCCGCTGACCTCCCGGCCGGCATCGACCGCGCACCGTCCGGCGGGCGACTGCGCGACCTTGGCGACCGTCACGTCCAGGCCGGTCTGACCGCCGAGGAAACCGATGACGGCGGCGTGATCGCAGGATGCACTCTGCGGAATCTCCTCGTACCGGTGCGGCTCACGGCAGTCGACCGCTGTACGGCGAGAAGTCCAGCAACCGTGCTCGGGAGCAGTCGAGGGCACCGGCGTGCTGGATGGCGATGACGGCCGCGGGGTGCTCGACGTACCACTGGTCACTGTCGGGAGCTCGGCTTCGTCTGCCCCGTCGGGGACGATCCACTTGATCCCGCCGGCGATCAGCCCAATCAGTGCCGCGATCTCACTGATCATGATCAGAGTCTTGAGCACCGGATGATCGTTGAGACGATCGAGATGCCGGAACACCGTGGCGCGCCGGTTGCCCGGAGGCGGCTGCACCTCCGGGCTGTCCGGATCGGTCAAGACAGCACCATGTTCATCAGCACCGCCTCGACGGCGCCGCTGCCGCTGCACTCCGCGGTCTCCTTCAGCGAAACAATGATCTTCAGCGCGTTGACCTTCGGCACCGGCAGGTCGAAGGCAGCGATCTGGTTGAGCTTCACGCTCTTCTGATCCCGGTACTGACCGTTGGTGTCGACCCGAACCACCAGCACCAGATCGGAACTCTCCGACGAGTTGCTCTGGCCGAACTCCAGCTTCAACCGGCCGAAGTTGTTCGCCAGCCGCAGCTCCAGCGTCTGCTCGTACCCGCAACCGCTCAGGATCCCGCCGATGCCGGTCGACTGTTTGCGGTCGGCAACGTCGTACCGGCCGTCCTTCCAGCCGTCGGGATACTTGAAGATGTTGCCCAGCACCAACGGCCGCCCGGCAACATCCGCGGCGAGCGCAACCGGCGTCGCCGAGTCGGTCGGCTCGGTCGGGTCGTCGACCACCACCGGCGTCGACGAAGTCGCGCTCGGCGCCGGCGCGGACGCCTGGACCGTCTCCGTCACCGTGACAGTCGCCGCCGGCTGACCACCACCTTCAGCTGCTCCCCCACATCCCGCGGCCGAGAGCAGCGCTCCAGCCAACAGACCCACCACAACAGTTCGGTTCCCACCCCTGGTTCCCCACATCTGCGGGATGCTACGCAGCTACTCTGCGTGAGTCCATGGATCAATCATTTGAACCGAGAGTAGTCACCAATCCGTGATCCGAGCCTGATCAGGAATAGTGGGCCGGGTGGACTCGACACTTCCCTCGGATCGACGGCCGCTGGTCAGTGGCTCCCTTCGATCGAGCAGGCGGACTTCCTGTGCTGCTGCTGCATGGATGGCCAGTGACTGAGCATCATTGGCGGTATCTCGAAAGTGCCTTGCGCGCCACGGGCATGCAACCTCTGAGCATCACGGTCCGAGGACTTGGCGATGGCGTGGTGACCGGAGACTTCGCCAAGGAAACGTTGGCGGACGAGGTCGCGGACGTCGTGGCCGAGCTCAACCTGGGCCCTGTCGCGGTCGTCGGCCACGACTGGGGCGGCACCGTCGCGTATGTGCTTGCCGCCAAGCATCGGCAGCAGGTGATCGCGTTGGTCGAGGAAGAGGAGATTCCGCCTGGGGTGGATGCTCCGATCCCCGAGGAGGGACAGTCCCACTACCCCGATTGGCACGCTCCACTCCTGCGCGCCGACGGAGTGGCGCGACGGCTGCTGGCCGGACGCCTGGACGACTTCCACCGAGAGTTCCTGGATGCGAGCGGAGGTCCCGCGGGACTCGATCCGACAGCCGTGGCCGCTTACCTCCAGGCGTACCCCGCGGAACGACAGATCGACGCCGACATCGCCCTGTACGCCTCCCGGCCGGCTGACCTGGCGACGATGGAACGACTTCGACGCACACCGTTGACGATCCCGGTCCTGACCGTCGGCGGCCGGTACGCGATGGGTACCGCAGTCAACGAAGCCTTCCGGCAGCTCGCCACCAACGTCACCCATGTTCAGTCAGAGAAGTCGGGACACTACCCACTCGAACAGGACCCCGACACCGTGCTCCGCCCTCTTGTCGACTTCCTGACGACGTCAAGGCCCTCGTCCTGATCCGCCGTAGCCGGATGATGCAGGGATTCAGCAACCCTGGTGATGTCGGGTGTCCAAGTTGCGTCGTTAGGTTGCGGCCATGTTCAGACTCAGCGCTGTCATCGCCCTGGCGACCACCGTCGCGGCCGGCTGGATCGCAGTACCCACCGAGGCGGCCGCCGCGCCTATTCCGGTGCAGGTGCTCAGCCTCACCGACTTGCATGGCTATCTGTCCGAGACCGAGAACCTGACCATCGCCGGCCCCGCGGGCAGCCTTCCCGTCGGTGGTGCGGCGTACCTGAAGGCGCATCTCGACAAGCTGCGCGCCGGGAAGCCGAACAGTTTTCTGATCGGGTCCGGCGACCAGTTCAGCGGGTGGCCCGACTACACCCAGGGGTTCGCGAACGAGCCGACGATCGAGGTGCTGAACGAGTTCGGGCTCGACTTCGACGTGGCCGGCAATCATGAGTTCGACCGCGAACTGCCGTTCCTGCGGCGGATGATGTCGGGGGCCTGCTACGGCAAGCCGGGCTTCGACACGTGCTTCACCGATTCCCGGGGCAGGGCGTTCCAGGGCACCGATTACTCGTACCACGCAGCCAACGTCGTCGCCGCCAAAACGCAGCGGCCGGTGCTTCCGCCGTACTGGATTGCGCAGGCGGGCACAGCGCGCGTTGGGTTCATCGGACTCGGCTTCCCTGGTACGCCGAACGAGACGTTGTCGATCGAGCAGTCGGGGCTGGAGTTCCAGGGGCTGGTCGACGCGGCGAACCGGGCTGCGGCCGAGCTCAAGGCGCAAGGCGTGAACGCGATCGTGGTCAGCATGCACGAGGGCGGGCAGCAGGGCGGGCTGTTCAACGACTGCAAGAACCCGGTCGGCCCGATCTTCGACGCCGCCCGGGCGATGTCGCCCGAGATCGACGTGATCCTCGGTGGGCACTGGCACACCGCGTTCAACTGCATGATTCCTGACCCGTACGGCGTTCCGCGGCCGGTGCTCGAGGCGTCGAATCACGGGCGGGTGCTCGGCGAGGTCAACCTGGCGCTCGATCCTGCGACCGGCGAGGTGATCCGCTCGGCGACGACCGCCACGAACCACGCTGTCACCAAGGACCTCACGCCCGACCCGGCGGTCCAGAAGATCGTGAAGTACTGGATGGACAAGTGGGCGGTCCGGCAGCGGCAGCCGCTGGCCAAGCTCGATCGCGATCTCGACTTCGCCAAGACGGCCGAGAGCCGCACCGGCAATCTGGTCGCGGATCTCTACCGATCGGAGGCTGCTCACCCAGCGGACGGTGGCGCGGACTTCGCCTTGGTACCGGCCGATCTGGGCATCGATGTGATCGCGGCCGGGCTCAAGGCCGGGACGGTCTCCTTCGGCGACGCCTGGCCGGTGGCCGGGATCTCGCCGATCACCACGCTCGAACTCAAGGGTTCGGTCGTGGAGCAGATCCTCGAGCAGCAATGGATTCCGCCGGCGTACGGGTGCTCGCGGTTGTCGTCGCTCGCCGTCTCGAACGAGGTCCGGTACACCTACGATCTCGGCAAGCCGGTGGGCGATCGGGTGGATCCGGCCAAGGTGCTGATCCGCGGCAAGCGACTGAAACTCGACAAGACCTACCGGGTGGCGACCAGCGCGGCGATGCCGTTGCACGGCGCGCAGTACGGGTATCCGGGGTTCCAGCAGTTCACAGGGCTGGATCGGGCGCCGCGGATGGGCCAGGAAGTGTTCCTGAACCACTTGCGGAGGCAGCAGTCGATCACGGCGCCTGCGCTCGGCCGCGTGACGGCAATCCCGGGTACGCCGCCGCCCGTGGACGGGCCGTTCGGACCGCTGAATCTGCTGCCCCAGAAGGAGATGACGGCCACGGCGACCAGCCAGGGGTCAGCGACCAACAATCCCGCGGCGGCGCTCGACGGCAGTTGTACGACGATGTGGCACTCGAACTGGAGCCCGCACGCGCCACTGCCGCAGCACATCACGCTCGATCTCGGCCGGAGCCGTTCGATCGAGGCACTCGTCTACACCCCGCGCCAGGACGCGTCACCGAACGGCCGGATCTTCAAGTACGACGTCCAAGTCAGTGCCGACGGCATCAACTTCCAATCAGTTGCCACCGGCAACTGGGACGACACCAAGCCGGCCAAGATCGCCCGCTTCACCGCCGGTACGACGGGGCGCTACGTCCGGCTGATCGGCCTCGAGGGTGGTGCGAACTACGCGGCGGCGACCGAGCTCAATATTGCTCTAGCTCCGGGCTCCTGACCTTCTCGCGGTACTTCGTCGGCGGCAGGCCGAAGCGCTGACCGAACTGCCGGCTGAAGTAGTGCGGTGACTCGAAACCCACCGCACGAGCAATCTGTACGACGGACATGTCGGTCGCGCCGAGCAGTTCGGAGGCGCGCTGCAGCCGGAGCCCGACGACGACGTTCATGATCGAGTCGCCCACCTGCTCCTTGAACAGGTGGGCGAGTCTCGAAACCGACACCTGCGCGAGGCCGGCGAGGCTGGTCAGCGTGTACGGGCGGGCCGGGTCGGAGGTGACCGCGTCCAGCACCAACTGCACTCGTGGGTCGAGGTGGCGAGTGTCTCTGCGGAGGCTGCTGGTGGCGACCAGCAAGACCTCCTCGATGCCGTTCATCGTCAACTGGACGGCGAGGTTCTTCTCCAGCAGGTGCAACTCGGTGTCGCCGGTGGGTGACAGGCCAGCGAGCTGGGCGTCGCGATGGAGACGGGCGAACGCGGACACGAGCCGGTCGGTCTCCGATGGCCGAGTCAGCCGGACGTAGGACAGGCCGGGCATTGCCTGCGGCAACGACCACCAGGCATGCCACTCGCGGCGCGGCTGGAAATGCGCCCACCAGGTCTCCCAGTAGGTGCCGACGGTCCCGTAGTCGTGCTCGGTGCCAGGGCTGACGAGAACGAGGTCGCCGTGGCGGAGCGTCAGCTTGTCCCCGCCGATCTGGAAATGACCAGTGCCGCCGGCGGTGTAGAGCAGGTACCAACTGCCGACGCCGTCCGGGCGAAGCACCCGATAATCGCCGCCACTGTGGAAGTGGCCGGTCACCAGTTTGCTCGGCGGCGGGATCTCGCTGTACAGCTCGATCAGCACCTGGGTAGCAAGATCGTGCTCTAAATCAGCAGGCTCTGTCATGGTGCACCCTTCACGCGGATCCCTAGATTACTCACACAGCAGCAAGATCCTGTACCCCACAGAAGTGAGGATCCCCGTGGGTTTCGTCCCCGTCACCGAGCTCGCCCACGACGCCACGACCCGTGTCTTCGAACACGGCTGGCAGTCCTGGAGCCCCAGCGGCTGGTACCCGCTGGACGCGCGACCGCCGCGGCCAACCGCCCCCAATCACCACGTGATGGCCTACCGGCCGGGCGTAACAGCGCAGGGTTTCCAAGGTGAGGGCCTGCTGGCCGTTGCGACCGGCAACGAGGTGGTTGTGTTCAGCGCCAGCTCACCGGATCACGTGCCGTCGATCCGCTGTGAGGTGCGGGGAGATGTCATCGTGGTGTCCGCCGACGGTGAGGTGCAGGTCAGCTCCGGCGAGTACGCGAACGCGAATCAGGCATTGGCTGACTGGGCCGACGGATTCGCGTCCGTCGAGCACGCCGTACGGGTGTTCGGGCCGTCGTGGTGCAGCTGGTACGCGTACTGGGGCAAGGTCACCGAGCGCGATGTGATGTCCGAGGTCCGGCAGTTCGACGGACACGATCTCAGCGTCGACCTCGTGCTGCTCGACGAGGGCTACCAAGCGGAGATCGGCGACTGGCTGACCCCGCGGGAGGACTTCGGCTCGACCGTCCGGCTGGCCGCTGACATCCGCTCCGGCGGTCGACGCGCCGGCATCTGGGTCGCTCCCTTCCTCGTCGGCAGCAAGAGCGAGACCGCCCGCCGGCATCCCGAATGGCTCGTCCCGGGCATCACCGCCGGCACCAATTGGGGCCAAGAGCAACTAGTACTCGACGTCACCCACCCCGGCGCCGCCCGCCACCTCCAGGACGTCTTCACCGAACTGTGCCGCCAGGGCTACGACCACTTCAAACTCGACTTCCTGTACGCCGGTGCCATCGAGGGCGACCGTCATGAGCAACTCGACGGGATCGCCGCCTACCGCCACGGCCTGCGCCTGCTCCGGGAAGCGGTCGGCCCCAACCGTATCCTGCACGGTTGCGGCGCCCCGATTCTCCCCAGCCTCGGTTTGGTTGACTGCATGCGGATCTCCCCTGACACCGACCCGCTGGTCGACCCGCCGTCGGGCGACATCTCCCAACCCGGCCAGCGTGGCGCCCGCTCCACCTCGGTCGCCCGCGAGTTCCTGCACGGCCGCTGGTGGGCCAACGATTCGGACTGCCTGATCGTGCGACCCGACGTACAGGCTCGTGAGGAGTGGGCCGCGCACATCGAGAACGCTCCCGGGCTGCGGATGTCCAGCGACCCGATCGGCGATCTCGACCAGTGGGGTCTCGCCCGCACCCGGGAGTTGCTCACGCCGAGCTCGCCCCGGCCGCATCCGTTGCGGGATCCCGATGCTTAGGCCTGCGCCCCGGCGTACCCGCCGCGTCCAACGACGGCAGCAGACCCTGGCCGGCTATGCGCTGCTCGCGCCGAGCATGATCGGCGTCCTCGGCTTCCTGCTCGCGCCGGTGCTGATCGTGATCGTGCTCAGCCTCTTCGACTGGAAGTTGCTCTCCACCCCCGAGTTCATCGGGCTCGCCAACTACCGCGAGCTGCTCAACGATGATGACGTCTGGCATTCGTTCCTTGTCACCCTGTACTACGTCCTGATCTGCGTGCCCGGCACAACCATCCTGTCACTGCTGCTCGCGCTGCTGGTCAACCGCAAACTCCGCGGCATGAAGTACTTCCGCGCACTCCTGGTCATCCCGTGGATGGCGACCCCGGTCGCGATGGGCCTGGTCTGGACCTGGATCTTCGACCCGGGCCGCGGTGCGCTGAACCAGTTCCTCGGTCTCTTCGGCCTCGACGGCCCGGCCTGGCTGTCGTCCCCGCTGCTGGCGATGCCGAGCGTCGCGGCCGTGCACATCTGGCAGTTCGCCGGCTACAACATGCTGTTCTTCCTGGCCGGGCTGCAGAACATCCCCGCATCGTTGCGTGAGGCATCGTCCCTGGACGGTGCTTCGCCCGTCGCGCACTTCTTCGCCGTCACCCTGCCGTTGCTCCGGCCAACCATGCTGTTCGTGCTGATCACCAACGTGATCGGCTCGTTCCAGGCCTTCGACACGATCTTCGTGATGACCGAGGGCGGCCCGGGCGACAGCACCGAGGTGGCGACGTACCTGATCTACGACGAGGCGTTCCGCAAGTTCGACTTCGGCTACGCCTCCACGATCTCCGTGCTGCTATTCGCGGTGATCCTGGTCGTCACGATCTCCCAGTTCGTCTACTTCGAGCGTCGCACGACGTACGACTTCTCCTGAGGTGGTGCCGATGTCGAGATACCGGATCCTGCCGTACGGCGTACTGGTGGCCGGCTGCCTGTTCGCGATCTTTCCCTACTACCTGACCCTGCTGACCGCATTCAAGGGCCCTGGGCAACTATTCGGTACGGCGCCGTGGGAGCCCGGGCTGCCACCCAGTACGGCGGCCTTCGACCGGCTGTTCGGATCGGGGTTCGGTGGGTATCTGGTCAACACCGTCGCGGTCACCGTGGGCATCACGGTCGGGCAGCTCGTGTTCGCCGTACTGGCTGCGTATGCCTTCGCACGCTTGTCGTTCCCTGGCCGGGACGTCCTGTTCTGGGTCTACCTGTCGACGTTGATGGTGCCGCCGGTGGTGACGATGATCCCGCTCTACCTGATGATGCAGAAGCTCGGGCTGGTGGATACGTGGGCCGGGCTGATCCTGCCGACCGTGCTCGGTACGCCGTACGCGATCTTCCTGTTACGCCAGTTCTTCCGGACGATCCCGGCGGATCTGGAGGATGCCGCCCGGATCGACGGCGCCGGGCGGGTGCGGACGCTGCTCTCGATCGTGCTGCCGCTGTCCAAGCCGATCCTGGTCACCGTCACCACGCTGGCCGTGGTCGCTAACTGGAACAGCTTCCTCTGGCCGCTCATCATCACCAGCAGCGAGGACAAGCGACTGCTCTCGGTCGGTATCGCCTTGTTCAAAAGCGAGATCGGCGTCGACTACAACGCGGTGATGGCCGGCAGTCTGATCGCGCTGGCGCCGCTGCTGGTGCTGTTCATCTTCTTCCAGCGCTTCATCGTCCGCTCGGTCGCCGTCACCGGGCTCAAGTAACTCCGGAGGTCATCATGTCCCATCCCCTGTCACGACGGACACTTCTGCTGGGCGCTGCCGGTCTCGCCGGTCTGACCGCTTGCGGCTCGTCCACCGACAAGACAAGCAGCGGCGGCAAGACCGAGCTCGTCTATCGCCTCTGGGACGAGCAGCAGGAGGTCGGCTACAAAGCGGTCTTCGCTGCCTTCACCGCCGAAAATCCGGACATCACCGTCCGGATGGAGGTGCTGCCGTGGGACCAGTACTGGACCAAGCTCACCACTGAACTGGCCGGCGGCAAGGCACCCGATGTCTTCTGGCTGACGGTCGAGAACTTCCCCGACCTGGCCGGCAAGGGCGTGCTCGCACCACTCGACGACGTGATCGCCAGGGCCGGGATCAAGCTCGACTCGTACCACCCGAACGTCGTTCAGTCGTACAAGTTCGAGGACAAGCAGCTCGGTCTGCCGAAGGACCTCGGCGTGGTGGGCCTGCTCTACAACAAGTCACTGGTGGCCAAAGCCGGGATCACCATGCCCTCTGAACTCACCTGGGCCCCCGACGGCTCGGGTAACTTCCTGGAGATCGCCCGCAAGCTGACCGCCGGCGACAAGCAGTGGGGGTTCTGCTCCTGGAACCACAGCCAGACCCAGTGGCTGAACTGGATCGCGTCCAACGGCGGTAGGGCAATGGACAAGCCGTACGGCACCTTCGACTTCGCCGGGCCGAAGTCGGTCGAGGCCCTGCAGTGGGCCCGCGACCTGATCTTCAAGTGGCGGGTCTCGCCCGACGGCACGCGGACCAACCCACCGACCGGTCAGGCCACCGAGATGTTCTACCGCGGCGAGGTCGCGATGTTCCCGGCCAATAATGCGCTGCTGCCGTTCGCGTTGCCCGAGGTGAAGTTCCCGATCGGCGTCGCCGCGCTGCCTGCCGGACCGTCCGGACGCACGGTGGTGATCAACGGGCTGGCCGAGGTGATGTTCGCGAGGACCAAGCACCCCGAGGAGGCGGGGAAACTGATCGCGTTCCTCGGTTCGGAGAAGGCGCAGAAGCTGATGGGTGACGCCGGGTACGTCATCCCGGCCCTGAACGACGCGGGCGCGGGCTATGCGGCGTACTGGAAGCAGAAGGGTATCGACGTGCAGCCGTTCATCGACTCCGCCGCCGGCAGCACGGTGAACATGCCGATCGCCGAAGGCTGGACCGCGAAGGTTGCCGAGATCAACAAAGCGATGAACGACGTCTACCTGGACAAGACTTCGGTGTCCGGCATCGCCGGCACCCTGGACAAGATCGGAAACGAACGTTGACGTCCTCCCCGTCTATGAAGGACAGGGATTCCAAAACACTACCCAGACGTAGAGTGTTGAGGTTCACGCTTCGGCGAGACCTGTCCTGGCGTCTCTCGGCGTGCGCTGACGGCCCGTCCGGCCGCGATGTTGATAGCGGCGTTCACGTCCGCGTTCGCCTGATGCCCGCAGGCTACGCACCGAAACACCGCTTGACTCTTGCGGTTCTCCGGTACGCAATGCCCACAAACACTGCAGGTCTGCGACGTGTACGCAGGGTTCACCTTCTCGACCCGACCCGGCGCCTTGTGCTCCAGACGCCGCACCAGGGCACCCCAACCGTTGGCCAAGATGCCGCGGTTGAGACCCGCCTTCGCGCGACGACGGTTCGGCAAGTGCCTGCCGGGCCTTGCCGGATCGGGTTTCGGCTTGGGTCGCCCGATCATCTTGACGATGCGCAGGTCTTCCACGCGGATGATGGCGAACCGCCGTGCCAGGTCGGTGCTGGTCTTCTCCACCCAATCCTTGCGACGGTCACCGGAGCGGGCGTACAGCTTGGCGATCGCGGTCTTCACCCGTTGACGGCGCTGAGATGCGCGACGGCAGCGGCCAAGCCTGCGTTGCAGGTACTTCAACCGTTTCTGCTCATGGTCCGACAGGCCAGGGCAAGACAGCCGTTCACCCGTAGAAAGGGCCGCCGACACGGTGACTCCGCGATCCACGCCGACGACCTCCCCCGGACCGGATACGGGGATGGGCGGCGGGATAACGGCGAACGCGAGGTGCCAACGGCCCGACGGGTCGACGGTGATGCGGTACGACTTCGCCTCGGGAACGGCGCGGGACAGCCGGAACCGCACCCAGCCGACCTTCGGCACGTTCACCGCGGCCCACTTCCGGTTCAGCCTGACGATCCGGGATGCCTGGGATCCGACGATGCGGAACCCTTCGCAGCGCCCGGCTTTACGCCAGGTCGGCCGCCGGTGGGTACCTGCATAGAAGTTCCTGCATGCCTGGTCGAAGTCTCGCAGCGCCTGCTGCTGCACCATTTGCGACCCAGACCGCAGCCAGTCGAACGCGGATCGTGCCTCGGTCAGTTGCCGGCACTGTGCGACGTACCCCGGCGTCGGTCCCTTCTCGCGGGTCCACATCGCCCACTGCTCAAGCGCAAGATTCCACACGTACCGGGCATGCCCACATTGCTGCAGCAATGCTAGACGCTGCGCGGTGGTCGGGTACATCCGGAACCGGGACATGCCACCTATCCAATCAGCCGGGACCGACAATCCCCGATCAACGAACGGAGGCAGTCGCGATTCGTCCCGGCCCTGAAGGGCGGACTCCCGCGACCAATCAAATGAAGGACCTAACAGATTCGTCTGACCTGCTGCACAACGCCGCCACCTTGCGGTCACGCCTGTCCGAGGACGGGTTCCTCTTCTTCCGCGGTCTGTTGCCGGCGGCGGTGATCGATGACGTGCGTGGGCAGATCGCTCAGATTCTTGCTGATAGCCACTGGTTGGTGCCCGGGTCTGCGCCCGACGAACTGCGCGCTTCGGGTCGAGCCGTGGAGGAGGGGTCGGCGGGATTCTTCGGTGCGTACACGGCGATCCAGAGCACAGAGGCGTTTCATGCGTTGGCCGTGCGGCCGGAGTTGCTGGCGCTGGCGGAACGGTTGCTCGGGGAGCCCGCCTTTGCTCATCCGGCACACATCTGCCGGATCGCACCGCCGTCGCCGGGAGCCAATCCGACTCCGATCCATCAGGACTACCGGTTCATCCAGGGTTGCATCGACACGTTGACGACGTGGTTGCCGTTGAGCGCCGCTCCCCCGGAGATCGGTGGGCTTCGGGTGTTCGCGGGTTCGCCGCGGCTCGGCGTACTGCCGGTGAAGGCATCCGACGGCCCGGGGATGATGCGGGCCGAGGCCGATGAGAATCACCCCGAGTGGCGGACGACGACGTACCGGCCAGGGGATGTGCTGCTGTTCAGCAGCCTGACCGTGCACGGCGCAATGCCGAACAAGACCAACCAGCTACGCCTGTCGGCCGACTTCAGATACCAGGCAATCAGCTCGCCAATGGCAGTCGACGCCCTAGGCACGGGAAAGCCCCACTACCACCCAGACGTCCCCGACTTCCCGACCCTCACCCGGGGCTGGACCTCCACCGCAAGCATCGAAGTCCCACCCGAAGTCACCTACGT